>NZ_JCAHZJ010000065.1:0-93622 GCF_059489795.1 Nitrosospira sp. CT | reverse complement strand
AAACGCAATCTGCTGCTCGGTAAATTTGCTTTTCTTCACGTCATGACTCCTTTCCAAAAAGGTAAAAATCATGCCGGAAATTCTACTTTTAAATGGTACGGTTTATCGGGGTAGGGTCAAAACAACCATCAATAACCAAATTGGGATCCACAATTATTAGTAGCAATTATCGCATTATTTGTTAAAAATTCTTTTGTTGAGGATTAGCCGAAGGGCAAGGAAGTCGTTGCTACATTATCTATCTAGCCTTCCCAACGACACTGCACTTTCATTTTTTCAATCTCAGTGAAGGCAGGTTTCTCGGTAGATACTTATCAAGTCGGAGCAATGTTTCTCAGCGCTGTAATATTTACGTACATATTTGTTTGAATCCAAGCGTTCCGTATTTCGGAGGGTTTGGGCAATCATCTGGGCTAAATCTTCCGGATTTTCCGGTTCGGCCATGCGAACATTAGTTTGATACCCGCGTTTTTGGGTCAATTCGTTAAATTCGACTATACCTGGAAGTGCGGTGGCCACGACGGGAATATTCATCGCTAAAGCTTCCAAGATGGCCACAGGGAGCCCTTCGAGGCGAGAAGGTGCAACAAAGCAACGGAAATCCTTCATGGCTTCCCAAGGTCTAGTGGTTGGCCCTCTGAAATCCACGTCGAGATTCAGGTCCTCTGCTAATTTTTTAAATCTCGCTAAGTTGTCGCCAGCCCCGTAAAATCGGACACTAACTTCAGGAAATTGATTTTTGATAAGCGCCCAAGCCTGTAAGAAAATATCGATGCCTTTTATTTCATAGTAGCTGGTGATTGCACCAATATATGTCCCCAATCGGGGGGGGGGTATGAAATGATCCACGGCAATGGCGTGATCTACGACTCGACATGAACGGTGGTAGTTTTCGTAAATAAATTTCGCCAAAAAAGCCGAATGGGTAACTAGGCCTGTCGGGACTGTCTTGTCACTTTGACTAGTGTCGGTGCGATGGACGAATTCCAGAGTGTGTTTACCAGATCGCCGCAGCACTTCCAGGCACCAATCAGGTAACCAGTGGTAAAGAACTGCGTCATATTTGGTGATGATTTTGGCCAAAGTTTGGGGGTCATCAGCACGGGCATAGTCAAACGGGCAGGTATCCCTGAGATCATGGCCACCACATACTACGACAGGCGCGCGCAGCCATTTTGCCTCTTCCCGAATCAGGCTCTCCACGCCGCCATGAATGGCATTACGCGTTAAAATCAACCATTTTTCAGGTTTGAAAGAGGTTAAAGGAAGATTCCGGACACTTTTGGCATTCTTCCACGCCTCCGCAAACGCATCACTGATCCAACCGTATGACTGGAGCAATTCAACCCATCGGAATCGCCAAACGTTGAGTTCGAAATTGCCCGCTGTTTCGACAGCGCGGTTTTGCAAACTTTGACGTAACTGCGGGTTCTCTATTAGTCGGTTAATCGCGCCGGCCAAACTGAGAGCATTGGGATCGACCAGCAGGCCGTTCAATCCATCGTAAACAAGGTCTGGCAATCCGCCAACATTCGTGGAAATAACAGCGCATCCACAGGCTAGTGCTTCGATGCACGATAAACTGGTTCCTTCGCAGGCGATAGTTGGGATGACGGCAATATCTGCTTTTTGATACCACTGAGGCATTTGGTCAAAATCTGCCACTTCGAATCTTACACGGTTATCCTCTGCGCATACGTCTTTAATGATCCGAGTATCAATAGGATCTCCTTCTCCGAGCCATATAATTTGTACATCATGGGGAATGTGGGAAACAATTTCACCAAAAATTCTCGAACCGCGATTAATCTGACTGCGGCGTGGGAAAAGGATGGTAAGACGTTGAGGGTTGCGTTCCTCGATTTTCGGTACGTATGTTGTACCATCGTAGAAGTTGGGAATGAAATGCATCTTCGGTGCCAGTTCCGGCCAAAGGCTACGGATAACGCCGATGGAATTGGTATCCACACTGATTATCCCTCGCGGGTTCGAAAATGCTGTATGCAAGTGTTGGAACCAGTCTGGAGTACGGAAGATAGAGTTCGGATAATTATTGTGATCAAACCATATGCCGTGACACGTCATCAAGCCATCTTCGCGGACTCTGCCGGAAGCATATTCCGGCAAATGATAATAAACATGGTCGAAATCCGCCGTCAGTTCAGTAAATTTACTACAGACCCCATAATGAAATTCGCCGACTGAGTCCGATATTTGCAGAAGAACGACCTTGAACCCATAGTATTCCCCAGTACCGGGCGCTTGGAAACTCGGTTGAAAAAAAGTAATATCAAATGAAAGTGTTTTCAGAAGTCTTGCCAACTCAATGGCATAACGCTCTCCGCCGCCGAATCTCGGCCTTCCATCGTGCCAATCCAAAAGTTGATTTGTGAAAATAGCCACCGTGCGCCTTCCGTGAGGGTGCCTTACGCCGAAATAAGGTTGTCTCCCACCTACGCCAGTAGTGCGAAGCATGGCGCTTAAATCCGACGAGGGCTGGGCCATATCTTGTACGACCTGTACAGATACGGGCTTCGTGGGTGACCAGCCGCTAATTTTAAAAAAGTGCTTCCGCAGGACAAATTTTGTTTCAAAAGGCAAAGGTAACTTCTGATAGATGACGCGTGCTATATCAATGAGCTTGGCATGGTCTCCTTCCGTCAACATTCGCCATTTGACAATCCTGAAAATAAAGCGGAGAGGTCTAGTGATCCCCCATGAGCGGCTATTTTGAATTTGGGCCAATTGATTATTCAATTTGGAAATATAGGTATCGCGCTCGGCCACCGCTTGGTTGAGGCTGGCGATTTGTCCATCGCGCTCAGCCAACATTAGATTCAACTCGCCGACTTTCTGCCGAGATTCAGTCTTAGGTTGCATCAGGCGCAACATCTCACGCTCTAATAGCCGATGGCGCTGTGCATCCGCATGAAAGGCAACGAAATAATTTCTGCTTTTTTGAAGATGATGCAGAAAATCTGAGAAATATTGAGACGATGCTTTAAGGAGTAATGCAGTGACGACGGAATGTCCAAGCGCTAGACGGGAGCTGGCGGATAAGGCCTGAGCGATATGAAGGCTAGGTACGCGTGGATCTTCTATTGCTGTCAAGTCGGTGTAATTTTCACAAATAGTCGTGCGCATGCGAGCAAAAACGCCAGGGCGATCAAGCGTCATCAATGTTTTGGCAAGGCTTTCCAACAATTTTTTGCTAAAGACATTCGTCTGGCGGTGGGTATGTACCACCGTAAAGAGCACAAACGCCCAAGCATCCTTAACTATTTGCTCGGCATCGTCCGTTAGATGGCTAAAGTCGACCCATGCTGCTGTTTGTCCAATACAGACGGCGTTAAAGGGGAATGGATCGCCGTGCGCCAATCCGAGTGATTCCAATTGTGCCAAGCCATCGGCCAGGCTACCCATCCACTGACGCCAGTCGTCAAATTTGTATGGGGGAGTGGGAAATTTATAACGGGCTTTCCCTGTAAGCCCACGTATCTTTTTCCACGCAGGCGTCGTTTCAGCATCTTCAAATTCTTGCCCGTCGAGGATCTGCACTTCAGCCGTGCAATCGCATAAGCGGTAAACAGACATTAAGGCGGGATGGCGCAGCCTCAAGAGTCTTTCCCAATTGGTCCGAGCATTTTTTCTACCACTTTGTGCTCCCAAAATATGCAAGTCAGGGCGCACAGCTCCTGTCAGTGGCACTAATAAATGATTAGTATCCAGAATGACGGTCACGGCGGTTTTTTCGGTCTGTCCGGTACGAACGATACGTGAGCGCTCGTCTACGGAGGACAGTAAGCAATCCTTGGAACAGAAGTGGAGATTTACATCAGATCCTAAGGAATACTCAGTTTTATACTGGTCAAAGCCTGCGATGTTTATGATGGGCATTGGGTTACTCTACTTCCAGATTCCACAGTTCCCGCAAATAGCCATTAGGCCCGATAGTTTGACCCAAGAGTTTCATCCGCGGCAAATCGGCTAAATGTCTTAGTAAGAAAGCAATGCCTGCATTCGGTGCGAAACCGGGCTCATTGAATGGGCATTCGTAATAAATACTGTGCTTTGTGCGTTGAAGCAGCGCGTTAAAAATATGGCGTATGTCTTCGTCCTCATACCTACGTTTGCCCGACATGGCGTAGCCGGTTTCCCAGTGATGCGTGACACTGAGAAGCAAGACGCAATCCCAGAGACGGTCATCCGACCGCAAAAAATCCTGCAGATCCATTTGATGAAATTCAAATCCTTGGGAGGGTGCCTCTGTTTGTAAATCTCCATATAGACCTTGATCATTAATGTCGCCGTTATCGATACCTACAACACAGCAACCGAGAGTGGCCAAGGTTTTGGCAAAAAGACCGTTGTTGCATCCAACATCAAGAATCTGCAACCCCTGTAGAGAGCCAAAACGGATAAATAGATCGCTTACGATGGCAAGTGCTCGCTCCAACCCGAGCCGTTCATATTTCTGCTCGGTGAGCGCATGGTCTACTTTCGACCAATTTCCGGTATAAACCCCGGTTATCAGATCGGAGATTTTCAGTTCTGGGAGATATGTCTTCATATGTTTATAAAACGGAAACCTGGCCCGGGACATCGAAAAGCAAGGGAACGATTTTATCGCTTCGATTGATGACGCTGAAGCCAGCTGCAGCGAATACTTTGTCCACGTATTCACCTTGGATGGGCATGCGGTATCCAAGATCGACTCTGTAGCGGGCGCCAGTAGATAATGGACAGATAAATTCAAATTGTAGAATATGGTGTTTTCCCGCTTTTAGAGGTGGCACAGCCAATCCCTGGAAAAAGGAGTTGATGGCGAAAAGCTCCACGCCTTCAATGGTGGAGACGACCAAACCTACTTCGCCCTCATATGGGCAATCTTCCTTAATCTCCAAAATTCCTTGGATAAGTACGGGGGAACCCGTTTCCAGGACCATCGTTTCAACGCCTTTTACAAGAACAAGACATTCAACGAATCTTGCTTGGCCCGTTCCTACGCGTTGTGAAATACGCCGTTCGAAAGCTGGTTGGAGTTGAGAGCGTACTTGCTGATCAATCCTTTCTGCTGAGTCCGTGGTTATCGCGGCGACTTGCGAAGAGGAGGTGGGCAATTCAATTTCAGTAGAACCGAGCACAAAGTAGCGATCTAAAACCTGACTCGCCGGTCCGTCCATGACCATGTTGCCCTTATTCAACAAAACGGCTCGCGGACATAGTGCCTTGATCGTAGCCGCGGAATGGGAAACAAACAGAACAGTAGTTCCCACCTCCATCATCGAACGGATAGCGGCATAGCACTTGGCTTGAAAAAATTGATCGCCAACGGACAAAGCCTCGTCGATGATCAAAATATCGGGTTCCAAATGTGCCTGAACCGCAAAGGCCAAACGGACAAACATCCCGCTCGAATATGTTTTTACAGGCTGGTTTAAGTGATCACCAATATCAGCAAAAGCAGCAATGCGGTCGAACAGCTCGTCTATTTTTTCGTTGCTTAATCCCAGGATGCTTCCATTCAAATAAACATTTTCGCGACCAGTGAATTCCGGATTGAAACCCGCACCTAGTTCGAGTAGAGCGGCAATGCGCCCGCTGGTTTTAACTGTGCCGGTGGTGGGAGACAAAGTCCCGCAGATCATCTGTAGCAAGGTAGACTTCCCGCTACCGTTTCGTCCTACGATACCGATTGCCTCTCCTCTCTTTACCTCAAAGGAAACGTCGCGCAAGGCCCAGAATTCACGATAACATTGCTTCGAAGGCCGCCCAGTCAACTTCTGCAAGTGCGGGAGCACGAACTGCTTGAGCCTGTCTCGCGGTCGCTCATAGATTTGATAACACTTGCTGAGATTCTCGATTTTGATGGCAATGTTAGAAGACATTAGCAAATCCTTTTCACGTCTCCGGAAACAGGCAGCCTCTACCCATGCAACCACTAGCGAAAACCCTCATTTGGGTACTCCAACCCATAGGTGATACACCACCTAATGCACAGTGTAATTAAAAGCACAGTAAAGGATAATGGATGACAACAGCTGCTAGGCAGGTTTTAGTCAAGTCACAGACAAAATACCGGTATGGTATGAAGCTTCTAAAGAAGCGATGACACCCCTAATCGCTAATGACGGCTAGCTAGGACCTTAATGGATTGGCCATCCTTTAACTGAAAAAGGGATAGTCATGGAACGCGTGCTAGGCCTCTTTAAGAATCTTGAATATCTGGCTTCCCGTATAACGTGCTGTCTTCATCGCTGCTCTCCTAAGTCCTAAGTAGAAAATTTTACTTCAATCACAGCTATTTTCCGGGCGGATTGCTAGTTCGAGCGGCGTATTATTAAGAACAGAGGGCCTGTCATCACAAAGGTTGGAGTGTATGAGTCTAGAAATAGCTTCTGCTTTATTATGCCAAGAGTTTTCTTTAGCTTCTTTTTGCAAGGTCTCGATATAGTCGTCTTCATCCTTTAAAGACAACGCCCGATCGACCTTTAAAATAAAGTCGTCACGATCTTTTGCAATGAGTGGAGACTTGTACCGCTTGCATTCTGGCATATCAGTGGTGACAATAGGCTTTCCCAACGCCATATACTCAAATAATTTAATTGGAGATGTTGACTCGGTAACCGCATTTATTAGAAACGGAATTATTGAAACATCGAACCAAGCCGCAAAATGCGGTAGTTCTTTATAATCAACTGGGCCGATAATTTTTATATTTTTGAACTTATGGAGGTGGTATCTGGACAGAGATTGATCATAGTCCCAACCGATCAACAATATGTTGTACAGCGGTCGCGCAGCCGCAAGCTGAACAATAAGTTCGTAATCAAACCATTTTGCTAGCGCACCGAAATATCCAATGACTGGCACTGCAACATCAACAAAATCCTTTAATTGGGAGGGAGGTATTGTTCTTTGTACGCCAGCAAAATGATCAATGTCCACCCCGTTGCTAACATAGAGCACATTTTTCTGGCGGTATGCATGAGCTTCCCTTAGCAGTTTTTCCGCGCTGCAAATCACCATAATTTCTTCAGTTTTTAGAGCATATTCGTGCCGTTCCCAGACATGTTTGGGTATTGCCACTCCAGCCAAGTCTTGATGAATTTCATCAATATACTCATAAACAATTAAGCAACCCTTCGATTGATAATGCTTAATTTCACTAATTTCTAAGGTGATGTCGTGGGCGTAGAAATGCAGAATCAAGTTCGGCATTTCCAAAGCCGACGCATATTGATTCGTTAAATAAAGGTTTTTTTCAATCTCACAAAATTTAATACTTTCCTCGTTTAAAACCTTATGGGTGCAGTAAAAATAATTGAAACCGAGCCTTGCCAGCCCTTGTGCAACATGTTGAGGTCTTTGAAAAAGAGGAATATACCAATCTATCAGCGGACGAAAAACAACAACCGGTTTGTCGTCATTAGCTGCAATTGCTTGCAACATCCTGGCAACTACTTTTGAGTCTTTCTTAAATGTGCGATTCGTTGCATACCGGATAAACGAAGTTCTTAGGCAATGAAGTCGGTGCCGTGCGGGGGGTGGGAGGCGCCAATAGATAAATTTGAGACCGTCATAACTTGCTCGACTTGGATTATGAATGAATTTTTTTATAAAACGTATTGGACGTGTAATTAACCAAGATGTAGAGGTTCTTAATGCTTCTATTTCATTGATTTTTTTAGTTAACGTTTGATTCAGATTGCTTATTTGCGATTCGCGCTCAACCACCACCTGACCAAGGTTTGCGATTTGCTCGTCCCGTTGAGTCACTGCTCGACTGAGCTGCGCAATTTTCTCATTATAGTGACTTAGAGCTTTACTGCGCTTAAGAGTCTCTTCAATTTGGTTATCATCGTTATCTATCACTGAACGTAATTCTATGTCACCTAGACCTAAGGCTCGTGATTTCACCCACCCTTCACGGGCATAGATCAACAGGATCTGTTGACCCTCCCAGTAGATCGGTGAAAATTTTCCGCTATCGATAGCTTTTGCATGCACTAGCATAAGAGAGTCATCGGCCAAGAGGGGAATATTCTCGGCAAGAAAAGCATGGTGATGCTCCGCAACAGATTCGAGTTCTTGGTACGGCAGGATCAAAACGACAAGCTTGTTGGCAAACTTCGCAATGCTTTTGAGGACTTCATAAGGCTGATAAAAGTGCTCGAGCGTGTTCGAGGAAAATATAACGTCATAGTTTTTGATTATTGCTTCAGCATCTTCGGATAGCCAATCCTCCACCTTTAGATCTAGATCACCATACCGCTCAACTGCTTTCTGGATAGCAATCTCGGAGAAGTCCACCCCGGTCAACCTGTCTCGGCCAAAGAAAGATGCAAGAACTTGAGTTCCATCGGCTTCTGCGCAGCCCCAGTCGCAGATAGTCATATTTTCAGAAACTACCCCTTGTTTAAACCACTTGGGCAATTGGTCGATGGCTAGCTGTGCGAAAAAACGTGACTGTTCTCGCCCTAGACGCAGGTCCCAATCGATGGTACTCGCTCGTATATCTCTACTTTCTTTTTTCTCACCCTCCTCCTTGAAAACTGATCGAGCGACTAGGGAAGGCTCAACGGTTTGACTTTCAGAGAACATCCGCAAACCCCTTGCGAGTTTTCTGGAACCACGCGAAACCTGCCCAAGCGACCAAAATCCCCGCCGTCATCATAATGCTCCATTGTCCTATATGGGGCAATTGACCAAAGATAAGCACTTTTCTTCCTTCTTCAATAATGAATGCAAGCGGATTGAGTTGTAGCCAACTTTGATATCTTTCCGGTAAGGCGCTTAGTGGATATACCACCGGAGAGATAAACAATAAAATTGTAGTGAACACTCCCGTGATTTGTCCAATGTCCCGTACAAACACGCCAAAGGCTGCCAGAAACCAGGCGAAGCCCATCGAAATAAAAATAAGCGGAAGCAGGACAAAGGGGAAAAGGACCACGGTCCAGGGTAGTTGATGGCTGATAAGGAGCTGGGCAAGCAGCAGCACGCCCACGCTGATGACGGTGTGAAACAGCGCGGAGCCAAAGGCCACCCACGGGAGTATTTCCAGCGGGAAAATAACTTTTTTTACGTAATTGACGTTCGACAGGATCAGGGCGGGCGCGCGGTTGATGCATTCCGCGAACAGGCCATGCACAATCATGCCAACGAAAAGAATAATCGCGAAATCTGTTTTGCTCTCTTCTCCCCCCACTCCCCAGCGCGCCTTGAATACCACTGAAAATACGAACGTGTAAATCACGAGCATAAGCAGCGGATTGAAGAAGGACCAGGCGATGCCCATGATGGAGCCTCGATAGCGTCCGATGACTTCGCGTTTAACGAGCGCCGCGATCAGACCTCTATTACGCCAGAGACTTGCGGCCATTTCATGTGGGAGAACGGAAAATTTTTGCATTTAGCGCACGGGATAGCTTTGCGCGGGTGTTCTACAGATGACGGGAAGTATCCATGCGAGCATGCAGGATGCGAATAATAGTGATGTTGTAGGGTGTGATGCGAGAATAAATCATATGCCGACCGGTATTATAACCGGCTATAACCTGGCCGGATATGAGTATCTGGCTCTACACTTGAAGTCAACGCAAATCGCTTGCGATCCTTCGATCGATCTGTTGAAAAATATCAAGAAAATTTTTTATTCACTTCTTGCATTTCACCCAAAGTCGCCTATAATACGAATCATTCTCATTAATAACTGCGGAAACGGCGCCATGGATAAGTTACTCACAGTTCCGGAAACCAACGCGGATAAACAGAAGTTCGCCCTGCTGGATCGGACTCGACGCATCTATAGCGATGCGCTGTTTTCCCACGGTGATGAGGTGTTTATTCAGCATCAGGGCGAGCAATATCGCTTGCGGCGTACCCGTAACGGTAAGCTCATTTTAACCAAATAGCAGAAATACTGGACGAATAGCAGGGAATAGTAGACTTAGGGCGCTCATCATGTATATTTGTGTCTGCAAAGGTGTAACCGATACCGCAATCCGCGAAGCCGTCATTCATCGAGGTGCCGACCGGATGCGGGATTTAAAGACTTGCCTGGGTGTGAGCGAGCAGTGCGGAATATGCGCATGCCACGCGAAGGAGGTCCTGGAAAAGGCACTGATGCAGAAAAACGTGGTTCAACACCATTCCACATAAACCCACTCGTTAATTCGAGATCTCGCCTGAGGAGGCATACATGAAGAGCAACGCAGACATTATCCAGTGGCTTAACCGCCAATTGCAGCATGAATTGACGGCCATCAATCAGTATTTCCTTCATGCCCGCATGTACGAAAACTGGGGCTTCGACAAGCTTGGCAAGCTGGAATATGAGGAATCCATAGAAGAGATGAAGCATGCCGATATGCTCATCAAGCGTATCCTGTTTCTGGAAGGGTTGCCCAATCTGCAGGAACTGGGCAAGCTTCTGATTGGTGAGAAAGCGGAGGAATGCGTTGACTGCGACCTCAAGCTTGAAATGATTTCACGCGAAACGCTGCTTGGTGGAATCGCCGTGTGTGAAGCGGCGAAGGATTACGTTTCGCGGGAGCTTCTGAAAGAAATCCTGGAAGATACTGAAGAGCATATCGACTGGCTGGAAACGCAGTTGGATGTGATGCAGAAGGTGGGTATCCAGAACTGGCTGCAGAGCCAGATGTAGATTTGTTCATGATGCCGCTGGATTGTTTTTTCCAGCGGCGGCCTTTATCGAGTTTGCTCAATCTTTTTACCTTTTTTGACTTTTAGCCAGCCAGCCCATACAGGGCAAGCCAGCTTTCTGACCTGTCCGGAGTATGGGCTGTGCAACAGCTTAAGGCAACATCGCTGGCTAATCTCTGTGTTCCCGCTTCTGTCCTGATTGAACTTGAGCACCGCGATCCCGCAGTCTCTGGACAGGATAAATCCTCTCCTTCCCCGAATTTACCCGTCCGTCGTGGACAGCTGTCGCAGATATTGCAAGCGCTGCTCGGAAAAAATCTGGTCGGGGTTGTCAGGCAATTTTTCAGGGGGCAGGGCGGCAATCCTTTCTTTACCCCTGCAAGGCTGACGCGGATAGCGCGGCTGGGGCGATCGTCGCCTGCGATTGAGAGAGCGAAACCAGTACCTGCCGGAAAGCTGCCGCCAGATGGCAAGTTTGTTCATTCACTCCCACCTGATCGGGTCGATTCCGAAATTCGTGTCGGGCGGGAAGTCGCCGAAACGGATGGGTTTCCACTGATCAGGGAATCCGCTCCGCCTGCGTCGTTTTCTTTTGAGCATTCACCTTCTGCCGCTTCCAGTGAAAAAGGAGACGGCGCGTGCGAGGGATCCGGTATCGGAGGGCGTTGCGTTCTGTGCATAGGGGGACGTGCCGCTCTGTATCCGGAATATCGCCGGGTAGTGGAAGCTTCCGGTGGTAAGCTGGTGATCTACAGGAACATGCCTCAGGGCCCGGGACATCACCTGCCTGTATTGCTGGACCATGCTGACATGGTTGTGTGTCCCATGGATTGCGTAAACCATACTGCTTTTTTCACCGTCAAGCGTTACTGCCGGCGTTCCGGCAAACCCTGCGTCTTGTTGGATCGCTCAAGCCTTTCAACTTTTCGTAAAGGTATCGCAACCCTGGCGGCGTTGAGTGCCTCCCCCGCACCGGGTAGATTCGATCAATCAAAGAGGTGGTGGCCAGCTTCTCCCGAAGAGGGACCCGCTTAAGGACACTCAGACCTGACGGTGTAGAAACCGATAGGGGTTAGTAGGGGTCGGGTCATGATTTTTATGATATCTTGCAGTGATTATCATTCGTATTATAAAACATGAATATTTGCAATGCAGGCCGGGTTATGGCGCTGCTTGGTCTTCTTGCGCTTTTCGGTATGGGACAGGCAGTGGCCGCGGAAAGGGAGTATTGGGTTGCGGCGGAAAAAGTCACCTGGAACTACGCGCCATCCGGGAAGAATCTGATCAAGCCGGATGACGGGTTGGGAGTGTGGGGCAAAACGCTGACATATCCCAAATACCGCTATTTTGGCTATAAGGATGGGCGCTACAAGGAGCGGTTGGTGCAGCCGGAGTGGGCGGGGATTCTGGGACCCCAGCTTCGGGCAGAGGTGGGTGATACCCTCAAGGTTCATTTTCTGAACAAGACCGACCGGCCGCTTTCCATGCACCCGCACGGCGTATTCTATGACAAGAAAAGCGAGGGGGCCGATGCCGCCAGCGCGGGAGCAGGTATCGGGGCCGCGGTGCCGTCGGGGAAATCCTTCACTTATACCTGGGTTGTGGATGAGGCTTCCGGTCCCGGGCCAACCGATCCTTCATCAATCGTCTGGCTGTATCACTCGCATGTAATGGAAGAGGAAGAGGCGAATCTCGGCCTGGTCGGTACCATCATTGTGACCCGGCAAGGCATGGCAAGATCGGCGCGCGATCCGTCGCCGAATGATGTGGACCAGGAGTTCACCACCTTGTTCATGATCTTCAATGAGGAGAACGGGGAAGAAAGCGGAATGAAGCATACGATCAACGGCCGTATCTTTGGTAACCTCAAGGGTTACGATACAAGTATTGGAAAGCGTGTGCGCTGGCACGTCGTGGCACTCGGCAATGAGACGGATAACCACACCGTGCACTGGCATGCCCAGACAGTACTCGATCATGGACGCCGCACCGATGTGGTGGAAGTGCTCCCCGCAAGCATGACCTCGGTCGATATGATTCCGCGTTCGGCCGGTAACTGGCTACTGCACTGCCACGTCGACGATCACATGATGGCCGGAATGTCTACCCGGTGGAATGTAGCACCGGGAAAATGATGCAAGACAAATACTTATAACAACTCAATCATTTCCAATCCCTGATAAATAATAGAAAAGGAAAAGCTCGATGAAACTTCCGCAATTTATCTATGCCACAGGTATGGGCATTATCGGCTGCGTGCTCAGCCTGGATGTCGCAGCTCATGCGCTGTGGCTTGAGAAAGAAGCCGGAGCAATCCGGCTTTATTTCGGTGAATACGCGGAAAATCTGCGTGAGCCTTCGCCGGGCAGGCTCGATAGCATTATCGAACCGAAGGTGACGGTGGTAAACGCGAAAGGCGTTGAAAAGCCTGTCGAAGTCAGGCGCGAGAATAATTATTTTGCGATACCGGCAGGTAAGGAAGCTCAAGACGGCGCCGTACTGGTGCAGGCGCTCAAGCAATCCATACGCGAGCCGCAAGGGCAGATCCCGTCTCCTACCTACAGAAGATTTCTCTATACGCGTCTCGGCAGTGGGGGCAGCCTGCCGCTCGATATCCAGGAATCCGGCAACACGTTGCGCCTGACCTACTTGGGAAACCCCGTCCCCAAGGTCGAAATCGTGGTTATCGCACCCAATGGCTGGGAGAAACATCTGCAGACGGATGAGAAAGGGGAGGTGACCTACTCGTTGCTCGAGCCGGGTCTGTACGTGATCGAAGCGAAATACGAGATGCACAAACCCGGCGAGTTCGAGGGCAAAGCATACGCGGTCGAGAGCCACAAGGTTACACGCAGCCTGTACAAATGAGCACTGTTCAACCGGGCGTGCAAGGAGCCCCAAAATCTTCCGCAACTTCAGCAACTGCGCAGAGCATGGTGCAGTCTCAAGTTGCAGGGCAGGGGGCGCGTCCCATAGTGACGGAGCCACGCGGCTACCTCTTTTTATCACAGGGAATGAAGCGCGGCCGCTTTCTGGTCTGGCTGCGCCGCACTCATGCGTGGATGGGACTCTGGGGCGCGGCGCTTGGCTTGCTATTCGGAGTATCCGGGATTCTGCTGAACCACCGCAGTGAAATGAAGATTCCCCTCGCGGCGCAGCATGAAACCCGCGAAATACTCACTCCGCCTGCCAGCAGCGTTGAGTCACCGGAGGCACTGGAATCATGGCTGCGCGAGAAATTCAAAATGCCCGAGGCAAAATCGCGCACACAGAAAAAACCGGCGGGGCCGGTGCCATGGGGAGGGGGCCAGGTCATACAGCCGGAAAACTGGCGTATTACGCTCCTTGCACCCAATCACAGCGTGACCGCCGAATACTGGAAAGGGGATGCCGAGACGCATATCGAGCGTAAAGAAGCCAATGCCTGGGCGACGCTGGCAAACTTCCACAAGGGAAGCGGAATGTCCAATGTCTGGATATTGCTCACTGATACGCTGGCAGGCGGCCTGCTGGTGCTAGCAATTACCGGAACCTTGTTGTGGAGTCGCCTCCATGGCCCCCGCTTAATGGCAGCCGGGTTGATTGGTACGACCCTGACGACTGCTGCGATCCTCATGCTGACGACGCTATCGCTCGCATGATCGTTATTCGAGCTGAGTCCCTGAATTGCGATAAAAGAATGTCCAATTGATTATAATTTCCCGCCCAGTTTCGCTGGGAAAAAGTATCCACAGCCAGCCAACGCCTTCGTGCTTGTAGCCAGCCAGCAGTAAAAAAATTAAAAGAGGCTATAAGTGAAACAGTTATCCAGATTCAAGCCCGCATCCCGCTTTTTGGTCCCTATAACCCTGTTTTGTTCATGGTCATTGATACCGTTGCCCGTGACGGCTCAAGATGCAGCGGCGACTCAAGATGCAGTGACATCTCAAGATGCAGGGAAAGAGAAGGAAAAAAGTGCAACCCTGCCGGAGATCAAGGTGACTACCGGGCGGGTCCGTCCAGGAACGATCGAGGACGTCGCCCGCACCGGCAGCAAGACAGATACACCCTTGCGTGACATCCCTGCGACAGTCAATGTCGTGCCGGCGTCTGTCCTTAAGGAGCAGGGTGTCATCGAGATGAATGACGCCATGCGTAATGTCAGCAGCGTGCAGCCACTCATGGGCGGCGGTTACGGATTTGCCAACAGCTTTACGTCGCGCGGCCTGGCGCTCAGTTTTTTCCGTGACTATATTCCGGATGGAAATCTCCAGAACAACTATTTTCGCACGATGTACGACATCGAGCGTATTGAAGTGCTGAAGGGTCCCGGCTCCGCGCTGTTTGGTGTCGCCGGTCCTGGCGGCAGTCTCAATTTGGTGACGAAGCAGCCGAGATACAATTTCGGGCTGTCCGCAGGCACCATGCTGGGCAGCTTCGGCACGCGGAACGGCTATGTAGACGTGACGGGTGCCATTCCTTATCTGCCGAATGTGGCGGGGCGTCTCATTGCGGATATGGAGCACACCGACGGGTTCCGCGGCCTGGAGCGCAATATTTTCGAGGCTTCCCCCAGTTTCACTTGGCGTCTAGCGGACGATAAGACACTCCATGTAGACTATGATCACCGCGAGCTCAAAATCAAGCCCGACAATTACGGCATACTCTTTGACGAAAATTCCAATATCGCCAATGTATCCCGCGACACGCGCTATTACAGCCGGTTCAACAAGACCGACCATACCATCAATCGGCTTGGCCTGACGCACCACTGGACCATATCGGACACTTTGAGCATGCGCACCGCGTTCGTCTACGATGCGCGGACGCTCGAGCTATTGCGCAATGCCGGCGGCAATCAGGGTAATTCGAGCGGGTTTAGCACGGGACGCACCGCGTACCAGCAGTTCGATAATGCCGGTTACACCACCTTGCAAAATGAGTTCGTTTGGAAAACGAGCACGGGGCCTATCAAGCACACCTTTCTGGGAGGTTTCGAATACAAGAATGTAGACATCAACGCGGCTCGCTCGACTTACACTCTGGACCGCATAAACATCTTTAACCCGGTAGTGGAAACTTCACTGAACGATCCTAAAGTTAATGGCGGTTCACTGACTTTTGACCGCCATATTGGCAGTGACCAGGTCTCGTTTTATGCCCAGGACCAGATCGACTTGAGCGAGCAGTTCAAGCTTCGCCTTGGAATCCGCAACGACCTGGTGAAATACAGTGATAAAGGCTTGCAAAGGCCAAATCCGACAGCGCACGGATCATCCATCCGATATCGCGAAATAGTGCAAACGAAATCCATGACCACCTACTCCACGGGCGGCGTGTATCAGCCTACCCAGAATCTTGCGTTTTACGCAGGTTACAGCACCGGCGCCTTCATCAATCTGTCCACCGAGCCGCAAGCACTCTCCACCGCGCCCGAGACGTCGGATCAGGTTGAAGTGGGCGCAAAAATGATGTTTTTCGATGGGAGGGCCGACCTCAACGTGGCGCTGTTTCAATCCAGCCGCAACAATTACTTCGTCACCCTGCCCGGTTCCAATGGCATACCGACGCCGGATGGCAAGGATCAAACCAGAGGCGTAGAAGTATCGCTTGGCGTGCGTCCAATTGCCGGTTTGAGCATTATCGGCAATGGCGTGGTAATGGATCCGGAAACGAAGGCGCGGGTCTTGGCCAGTAATGAGGTAGTTCTCGGGAGAGATCCTATTACTGACGCCCTGATTACGAGAAGTATTTATGGAAATCGGCCCGTCGGGGTTGCAACCACCATGGGCAATCTGTGGGCGACGTACGAAATACAGAGCGGCCTGGCCCGTGGGTTGATGTTCGGGTTCGGCGTCACCTATAAAGGAGATTCCTATGCCGACTCGCTGAATTTTCTCAAAGTGCCGTCTTATGTCGTGTTTGACGCGGCCGCGTCTTATCGCATCAAAAGAGTTGATCTCGCCGTCAACATAAAGAACCTCACGGATAAAACCTACTATACCAATCCGACATTTGCAGGGGCATTGCCTGGAAATCCTCTCAGCGCCTTCGGTTCCATCCGATTCAATTTCAACTGATGGTAGAGAGGTTCAGCTCCCCTGCAGGGAATCATCCTTGCTGGGGGGAAAACATCTTTTTGCTTGAACATGCTTCTATAACAATCCCTTCAGCCAGCCCTTACTTCTGGTAAGGGCTCATCAGCACAGCCGTATTCTCCCTCCAGAGCCTGAGATCACCCGCTCTCATCCTGTTTACCACAACGTGCCAAGGATGTGAGCGGAAGTGCGGCCCCAGGTTCTGAGAGACCTTGCTGTACCCATCGGTCCGAGCGTTCGTGAGTGCCACGGCATAAGTCTCCAAGTACTCCTGTAACAGCTAATCCAGTCTTCGGACCGATAGAGAGATGGGAGATCCATCCTCCGTCGTCCTCCTATACCCATTTTTCTTGCTTCCCTGCTGAGGAACAGTCTTTATGGCCGCGCAAAGTTCCGTTTTATGATTTTGTCATTATGCGGCCGAGCCATCGGGTTGTGGTGGATTCGAACGGACACCTCGACAGAATGCTGCATTTCCCGCCCGTTTTACCGTAAAAACCCGCTTTGCACGCATCTCCTCCTACCTGCCGAAACCCGCATCAGGAAAGGATTACAGCCGATATACCTCATCCGGTCCTGTAAGATTTTACAGCTATTCGGGGGTTCGGTTCCGTTGTTTCATAGCGTCGTTATCAACCAACGACGGGTGAAAAAATGGGACAGATCATGCTTGCACAACATGGCAATGGTTCTCTTGATAAACGGGCCGCAATGGGAATGTATCGGCTGAGGCACGAAGTTTTTCACGACAGGCTCGGCTGGGAAGTAACCACGGATAACGGGATGGAGCATGACGAGTTCGATCTTGCAGATCCCGTCTATGTTCTGGCGAAAGGAAATGAGGGGAATGAGGGAGGCGAGGGGGATGAAGACGAGGTGCTCGGCTGCTGGCGATTGCTTCCCACCCAGGGACCCTACATGTTGAAGGATACTTTCCCGCAGCTCCTGCACGGACAGCCAGCGCCGCAGCAACCGGATGTCTGGGAATTGAGCCGCTTTGCCGTCATGATCCCCAAATATGAGAGTGCCGGTTTCGGTTTTAGCGAAATTCCGGTAAAAATGATGCAGACCCTGTTTCTTTTCGCGCGCCACAACAAGATAAAGCGCTATGTAACCGTTACCACCGTCGCAGTGGAGAGACTGATACGCAAGCTTGGCGTGAACGTTTCGAGGTTGGGTGCACCGATCAAAATCGGTCGGGTTTTGACAGTCGCATGTTATATCGAAATCGATGCAATCACCGAATTCGCCCTTTTTGGGACGCTCCCGGAAAACTCACAGAGGAAGGCCGCATGAATATTCTACTGGTTGGAGAGAGACAGGATACCCGGCAGCTCCTGCAGCTGTTGCTTGAAAAATCCAAGCACAGGCTGGAGCGAAAAACGCTGGACAGCTTCCCGGAGCCGGACCTGGAAGCCTATGACATGGTTCTGGTCGACGGCGCAGTAGACGACTGCACCCAGCAGGTGAACCTGGTGCAATGGGTGCGGGAAGCGAGACGTCGCTATCCTCATTTGCCGGTAGCGGTCATGAATAACGTCGGACCACACGAGGCTTCCGAGAATGAACCGGCTTGCAGCACGATGCATACCTGCGGTGTATTCGAGTCGGGTAATGGCGTCCTGAACATGCGGTGCAGGCTGCGTGAAATCGCACTGGGAGAAACTGCCGCATTGATGCGCGACGATTGCCAGCGCCCCCTGTTGGAGCCGGTTACTTTTGAATATTCCGGAAGGGGATGAAATGCGGGTAGGTCGCCAGTAGAACGGGGAAAGGAGACAAAGCTTTCGAGAAGTTTAATAATTCATAAAACTTTCATCGTACTGCCATCTGTTGCAGGTAGCCTGTACGAGCTGACAAAGGTTTCAAATGATATTGGCTGGATTGCTCAAAAGGAGGCAAATCATGAAATCCCGGCTACCTGCATTTATGAAGTCGATCTCACAACCAGCCAGGAGGAGTGTATGAGCCTGGCTGATGTAATGTTGCAACCATTCCTTTCCCTGACATCCGCCAATGTAGCGGAGCACGATCCGCTTTCTTCATTGACCGAGTTCTACCAATTCGATCAAGACGATCAGAACCTGGATGAGGAAGAAAGCGAAATTGACCTGATGATTCAGCTAAGCGGAATGGTTTACAGCCCTAAGGCAGGCGAAGAGTAAGGCAATCTGCATCGCTTTTAACGTAACCGGCATCTTGCATGCCTAACTCTTGGGCGTTTCGTATACGCCTGTCTTTCCCGTTCTCCGCAACATCTTGTTGACTTCGTCTGCATGCATTTCCTCTTCGACGACAAGGCCGCGCGCATAATCCTCCAGCAGCACTGACTTGCCCTGGGTCAACTCCAGCAACTCATAGTAGGCGATGAGCGACTGGTTCTCATGCTCCAGCGATTCCCGCAGAATATCGCCAATGTCATGCACGTGCGTTTCTAGCAGAGATCCGATCCCAAGCGAAGGATAGCCTCCCAGCAAGGTGACGAGTTCGCCGGCTTTATGGGCATGGAGCAGTCCTTCTTCAGCCTGCTTCTTGAGCCATTCCACCACTGGAATTCGGTTGTAGCCGAAGACCATCAATGAATAATGCGTGTATCGCACCACTCCGGCAAGCTCGAGCTCCATGATTCTGTTCAGCAGTGCAATCGCCTTGTCTTTATCGAAATCCATATGTTTCACCTTTATGGTTACAGGAGTTCAAGGAGGTGAGCACAGGCTTGTTGCATCAGAGCGCTTCGCCATGGCTTTCCAGGTATTCCGCTACACCCTCGGGACTGGCTTTCATCCCCGGCTCACCTGCTTTCCACCCAGCCGGACATACCTCTCCATGGCTTTCGTGGAATTGCAAGGCATCGACCATGCGCAGCATTTCGTCCACATCGCGCCCCAGGGGCAGGTCATTAACGACTTCATGGCGCACGATGCCGTTTTTATCTATCAGGAAAGAGGCGCGGAGGGCAACGTGGTCCGGGTGAGCAATGCCGTAAGCGTGCATGATATCTCCCCCTACATCGGATACCAGCGTGATTCCCACCGGGCCGATGCCGCCTTTATCGACCGGGGTGTTGCGCCAGGCGTAGTGGGTGAACTGGGAATCCACCGAGACTCCGATCACTTCCACATTGCGCTTGTGAAACTCCTCTGCGCGGTGCGAGTGCGCCAGGATTTCGGAAGGGCAGACAAAGGTGAAATCCAGGGGATAAAAGAACAATACGGCATATTTGCCAGCAATTTGCGCATGAAAGTTGAAGGTATCATTGAAGGTGCCATCCGCCAGAACAGCAGGTTTAGTGAAGTCGGGCGCAGGGTGTGTAACGAGCACTGCCATCTGGAATCTCCTTATTGATCATGAACCATGAAAACTCTGCCACATTTTTCGCCGCCTTTCGTTGCGCTCTTCTATATATGCCGCCGCTATTACAGCGCGACGATTGACCGAGCTTTCTACTATTGCTTCTGCCTTTTGAAGAGCAAAGCAGAATAGCAGTAGTAGATATGAAGAACGACGAGGCGCTGCGGCAAGAAAGCAAGACCCGAAATTGAGGACAGAGTGCCAATCCGGCTAATGGGACAGTGTTGCCCATAAATTCCATTTCTATCCAGGCGACCGACCTGATCGCCTCTATCCCCTTATCGATCAGGATCAACATAAACTTTATAGCTCTGTTTCTATTTTCTTTCTGTGCGCCATCCCGCATACATGCCAAATTCTCCATGACTGTAAAGGAAGAAAAAGTCGCACGTTCATCGGTGGTGAAACAAGCCACACTGATATATCAACTTGATCGCTGAGTGCGTTGATCGCTGAGTGCGTTGATCGCTGAGTGCGGTTGAGTGGAGTTGAGGAGTTGAGGAGTTGAACAGGAGTCCACTGCATGGGGCTTCGTGCCGAAACGTACAGAGCGGGACCAGCGAAATACGGAGGATGATACTACGGAAGTGGCAGTATCTTTTTGGGTGACCGATTGCCTTGATGTAATTCCGGCTTCCGCATGTCCTCAAGCGCCTGGTCAAATTCCTTCTTTATTGTTTCATAGCATTCGCACGCCCCTGTTTCCAGCCTGGTCCGATTAAGTATCGTAATATGGCCCCGATGGTAGCGAATGATTTCCTTTCGCTGTAATTTTCCCGCAACTCCCGCAACGCTTTCCCGGCTTACCCCAAGAGCATTGGCAATCAATTCCTGCGTCATGCTCAGTTTGCTGGAGTCAAGGCGATCCAGCGTTAACAGGAACCAGCGGCATAGCTGTTGCTCGATTGTATGATACCGGTTACACACCCCGATCTGGGCGATCTGTGTAATAAGTGCCTGACTATAACGCAATAATATCCATTGCAGCAGTCCTCCCCTGTTGAGCCCCTGTAGCAGAAAGGGGGCCTTCAGGCGATAGGCAAAGCCAGGGATTTGGACCGTTGCCCGACTGCTGGTAGTTTCCCCTCCCATGAGCAACGAGACTCCAAGCATGCCCTCCCTTCCTACGTTTGCGATTTCCGACGAGGCGCCATTTTCCAGAATGTAATGGAGGGAAATAATGGCAGAAGCGGGAAAGTAGGCATAAGGAAGCTGATCTCCTGCTTCGCAGAGAATATCTCCAGGCGACACATGAATCAGCTCCAGATGCGGTATTAGATTATCAAGCTCCGTTGCCGGCAAAGCGGCGAGGAGATGGTTCTGGCTGGGGTGGTGCAGGGGAGAATTGAGCATGGGGCATATTATTTCTTTTTCCCCAGTTTTCTCCATTGGACTGAAGTACACTCCGAAGCCTCGACCCGGTGCACAAGGGCGAGGTCTATTCCTGTTACTCAAGCTCATTGACTGCGCAAGCATCCGAAAAGTTTGGGGAAAAGCCGGGAGGGCGATAGCAGGTGAAAAGCAAGAGGTTAAGGGCGTCAGCACCTAATGTTTCAGAAAATCCTCAATGGGAAGAGGTTTTCCAAACAGATAACCTTGAGAAGTGTAACATCCATTTCGCGCGAGAATGTCTCGCTGGTTTCTGTTTCTACCCCCTCGGCAATGACTTTCATCCCAAGAGTGTTGCTCATCTCGATAATGGTGGGAACAATTACTTCATTGCTTAGATCGTGGGAGATGTCGCGCACGAAACTCCGGTCGATCTTGATCTTCTCCACAGGTAAACGCTTGAGGTAAGCCAGGGAAGAATATCCTATACCGAAGTCATCCAGTGCAAAACGTATACCAGTCCCCCATAATACGTCCATTTTCTGGATGCTATCGTCAGTGTCTTTCAGAATCGCATCTTTTTTACTTTGACTTGCTTTAACCTCCTTTAACCCGTCTATGTGAGAAAACGAACAGAATAAAACTGAGGAATGAGTAATAAATTGTACCCAAGGGGCTCAGTTCCATTTTGCTGAGAGAAGATCTCAAGGATAAAACCAAGAAATAAAATTTAAGGGATAAAACCAGGAAAACTGTCATGAAAGTAACCAACAAGCCAATTCTCCTGGTTGAAGATGACCTGGTGGACATGATGTCCGTTACCCGCGCCCTCAAGCAGATTCACGTTAGCAACAAGGTCGTGCACCGGGAAAACGGCGAGGATGGATTGACCTACCTCGAGGACGAAACCAATGATAAACCCTGCATCATTCTGCTGGATTTGAACATGCCTATCATGAACGGTATCGAATTCCTGGAAGCGGTAAAGAGCGACGACAGGTTTAGGCGTATCCCGGTAGTGGTTCTGACGACATCAGATGAACAGCAGGACAAGGTGAACAGTTTCAATTTCGGGGTGGCTGGATATATGGCGAAGCCAGTCGACTACTGGCAATTCGTCGAAGTCATCAGGTCAATCGACGCGTATTGGACGCTCAGCGAAATGCCATAGCGCACTCGGGCCAGGTATACGCCTGAGACCGCGGCAAGTAGCAATGACAACTGAAGAGTGGGCAGTGCCGAGGCAATCGCGGTATTTCGCAATGCAGGCGGAAAGGCGCCGTGAATGGTGGGCCTTTAGGATTTTTTGGTGATCCTTTGGTGCCCTTAGCTGTTTAGCCTTCTTCCCGGTGAGGTGTCGGGGCAGAAGTAACGGCAACCCATTGGTTCAAAAGGTTGCGGGCTGCATTGGGAATCTCGGATGCGGTCATTCCAATGCAGCCGCCGTGCTGCTTCTGCAATACATCGGCAGCCGCACCATGAAGATATACGGCGGTGAGCAGCGCGTTTTCCGGATCTAACTGCTGTGCCAGAAAGGCGCCAATCATCCCGGATAGGATATCGCCCGTCCCGGCACTGCTTAAGCCCGGATTTCCACTTGTGTTGATGAAGCGCCTGCCATCCGGCATCGCGCACACGCTGCCTGCGCCTTTCAACACGGCCCAGCAGTTATAACGCTGCACCAGCTCCGCAGCGGCTGCCATACGGTTTTGTTGCACGGAAGCCGTGCTGCTTTGCAAGAGGCGCGCGGCCTCAGCCGGATGCGGAGTGAGAATGGAAGGCGCATTGCGCTCGTGCAACCGTTTCCGCAGCAATTCCGCTATTTCGGAATGCGAGGCAGCAAGATTCAAGGCATCCGCATCGAGAACCAGTGGCAGGGTCGATTCCAGCGCACACTTGAGCCAGAAGCAGGCAGCGGTTTCTGTTCCCAGACCGGGGCCGACCACCAGACAGTTCAACTGCTCCAGCTTGAACAGATCCTGGATGGAGTGCAGCATCAGCTCCAGCTGGACGGTATCGACCTCTGGCGCGTCCGGCGCCATTAACCCCAGGTAAACGCGTCCCGCGCCCAGTTTCAGCGCCGCGGTACCAGCCAGAAGCGAGGCTCCGACCATGCCGGTTGATCCTCCGATTACCCCGATACTGCCGAACATGCCCTTGTGACTGTTGGCACGCCGGGGAGGTGGCAGGAGCCCGCGGATGTGAACCTGGTCCATCAGCCATGAATCGGGTTTCTTCAAGGATGAGACGTCGAGACCGAGGTCGTGCAAAAAAACTTCCCCACAATAATCAGGGCCATCATTCGTGAAGAGGCCGGGTTTCAGACCGATGAACGTTACCGTCATGGTTGCGATGACAGCCGCGCCGCACACGGCGCCAGTATCGCTCCCCAGGCCACTGGGAATGTCAATGGACAGTACCGGCAGCTTCATGGCATTGACGGTATTCACCATGGCCAGATATTTGCCATCCAGTTCCCGGCCCCCTTGCTGGTCCAGGCCGATGCCGAACAGGCCGTCGATCACGGCATCCCATGTCGCGTTTTCTGGAATTTCGGGAAGCATCTCAACGCCGGTGGCAACCCAGGCATCCAGCGCTCGTCGTGCATCCTCCGATAACTTTGCCTGCACGCCGGTAAACACCAGCGTCACTTTGAACTGCCACTCCTGCAGGTGGCGCGCCGCGACAAAGGCATCGCCCCCGTTGTTTCCGGGGCCCGCCAGTACCAGCAAGCGGGTTTTATGGGTGGAGAGCAGCCGGTCACGGACAGTTTCAGCGGTGGCCAGGCCCGCTGCTTCCATCAATTGAGGCCGATCAGGCAGGGCAGCCGCCAGATGCTCGATTTCCCTGATCTCAGCCGTGGAGTAAATGGCGGTGGATGGATTGTGCCTGAGCGTGCTCATGCGATCTGCCTATACCGTCTTGCCGGACTGGGGGGAGCCGGCCTTCTCGTGTAAAATCACGTTCTTTCCCATCATCATCTTTATCTTCCGGATGCTCAGACTTCGTGGCGGCAGTGCGCTTTCTTCTTTCCGGCAGAAAAAACTGGCCGCCGCTCTTAAGGTTTCAGTTCCCCAAGTTTCCCATATTTATGCCGAATATTGGTATTTTTGCTCGGTTGCGCGCCCGTTGCAGGAAAACGAAGTCTCTATTCTGGCAAGGTTGCTCAAGGCGGTACCCGAGGATATTCCGCTGGGCAGCGCAAGTATCCAGTCCAGCGCAAGTATCGGTGCGGGCCGGATACATCTGCCGTCATCGCAAGGCGAGTTGTTTCTGGTCCTGCCACGCCCAGGCACCATCTCCCCATGGTCCACAAAGGCAACCGATATCGCACATAACTGTGGATTGGACACTGTGGCACGGCTGGAGCGAGGGGTGGCTTATTACGTCGAAGCCAGCAAAAAGGTTTCCGGCACTGCCAGGCAGTCATTGCTTGTGCTGATACACGACCGTATGACTGAGGCAGTATTCAATTCATTCGAGGACGCGGAGCAGTTGTTCAGGCATTTCGAACCCTTGCCATTCAATGCGGTGGATGTGCTGGAGGGGGGGCGGGACGCATTACTGAAGGCGAACAGCGAAATGGGACTTGCACTGTCGCCGGAGGAAATCGACTATTTTGCGGACTATTTCCTGAGGGTCGGGCGTAATCCGACGGATGTCGAACTGATGATGTTTGCTCAGGCAAACTCGGAGCATTGTCGCCACAAGATTTTCAACGCGGACTGGATCATCGATGGTGTGCTGCGGGAGGCTTCCCTGTTTTCGATGATACGTAATACCCACCGCGAGCATCCCGGCGGAACCGTGGTCGCTTACGCGGATAATTCCGCCATTATCGAAGGCGCTGAAATTGCCCGCTTCTATCCCGGGAACGACAACCTGTACGATTACGCGCAAGAGCAGACCCATATCCTGATGAAAGTGGAGACCCATAATCATCCGACTGCGATCTCACCCTTTCCAGGCGCAGCGACCGGCGTGGGAGGCGAAATTCGGGATGAGGGGGCTACTGGGCGGGGCGCCAAACCGAGAGCGGGCCTTTGCGGTTTCTCCGTTTCCAATCTGAATATCCCGGATTTTATTCAACCCTGGGAGTTGCAAGGACCCGCGCCGGAGGAACAAATCTACGGTAAACCGGGGCGCATCGCATCCGCCCTGCAGATCATGCTGGAAGGACCGATCGGGGGCGCTGCATTCAATAACGAATTCGGGCGTCCCAACCTGGCCGGCTATTTCCGCACCTTTGAAGAACGTGTGGCAGGCGAAATGCGCGGCTACCACAAGCCCATCATGCTCGCGGGCGGGATAGGCCACATCAGCGGCAGGCATGCGTTCAAGCAGGAATTTGCATCGGGCGCCCTGCTCGTTCAGCTGGGTGGGCCGGGAATGTTGATCGGGCTTGGGGGAGGTGCCGCCTCCAGCATGGATACGGGAATAAATGCGGAGGCGCTCGATTTCGATTCCGTCCAGCGCGGCAATCCCGAAATGGAGCGGCGCGCGCAGGAGGTCATCGATTGTTGCTGGCAGATGGAAAGGCGCGGCCAACCCAACCCGATCCTGTCGATCCACGACGTCGGCGCGGGTGGTCTGTCGAACGCCCTGCCTGAGCTGTTGCATGGTTCCGGCCGCGGCGGACGTGTCGATTTGCGCGCGATTCCATCCGAAGAGCCGGGCATGTCACCCATGCAGATCTGGAGCAATGAGGCGCAGGAGCGCTATGTTCTTGCAATCAGACCGGATTCGTTGGAATTGTTCCGCGCCATTTGCGAGCGCGAGCGCTGTCCCTTCGCCGTAGTCGGCACGGCGACCGTGGAAGAACAACTTGTTGTCGCCGATCCGTTGTTCGGCAATCAGCCGGTCGGCATGGATCTTTCGGTGCTGCTGGGCAAGCCGCCGAAGATGATGCGTGATGTTACGCACATCAGGAAAGCGCTGCCGTCATTCGACGCCGCGGGATTGAATCTTCGGGAAGCGGCATACCGCGTGCTGCGGCTGCCCGCGGTGGCGGACAAGACTTTTTTGATCAGTATCGGGGACCGCACTGTCGGCGGCATGACTGCGCGCGACCAGATGGTGGGGCCATGGCAGGTGCCGGTAGCGGATGTGGCAGTTACCCTGATGGGGTACAACACCTATCTGGGTGAAGCTTTCGCAGTGGGCGAGCGCACTCCCCTGGCACTGATCGATTCCGCCGCCTCTGCGCGCATGGCGGTGGGTGAAGCCATTACCAACATTGCCGCCGCGCAGATCGAGCACCTCGGAGAAATCAAGCTTTCCGCCAACTGGATGGCGGCAGCAGGACATCCTGGTGAGGACGCGGCCCTGTATGACGCAGTGCAGGCCGTCGGAATGGAATTCTGCCCCCGACTGGGAATCAGCATCCCTGTAGGGAAGGATTCGATGTCGATGAAGACTGTCTGGACTGTCTCGGAAGGCGAGGCCGGGCTTGGCCAATCGGTGCGAAAAGAGGTGATTGCACCGTTGTCCTTGATTGTCTCGGCGTTTGCGAGAGTAACGGATGCGCGCAAGACGCTGACGCCTCAGTTGCGCACAGACTGTGGCGAGACGGAACTCATCCTGATCGATCTGGGGGAGGGACGCAATCGTCTGGGCGGTTCTGCCCTTGCCCAGGTTTACAAGCAGGTGGGAGATGTCGTCCCCGATATAGCAGGCGTTGAGGGTGCGGAGCGGCTCAAAGGTTTTTTTGCCGCCATACAGCGCCTGAACCGTGAAGGCAGCATTATTGCCTACCACGATCGTTCTGACGGGGGGATGTTTGCCACCCTGTGCGAAATGGCTTTTGCCGGGCATGCCGGCATGACCATCAACTTGGACCAGTTGTGCTTTGATTCGATCGCTACCGATATCGATGGCAGCGAGATGCAGCCTGAAGCGCTGGATGGAAGATTCACGGCAGGCCTCATGTCAGTTCTGTTCAATGAAGAGCTGGGGGCTGTCATTCAGACAAGAACCGATCAGCGCCGGGAAGTGCTGAGTGTTTTGGCGGATGCGGGTCTGGGTGAGGCGAGTTTTGTCATCGGCAGTGTCAATGCCGGGGATGAGATCCGGTTTCTGCGCAATAATAAGCCGGTATTCGCGGAGAAACGCGTTGACTTGCATCGCGCCTGGTCGGAGACCACCTATCAGATGCAAAAGCTCCGCGACAATCCGGAATACGCACAGCAGGAGTATGACCGCATTCTCGATCTGCATGATCCCGGCCTGCATGCGGAGCTCACCTTCGATGTAGATGAGGACATCTGCTCCCCTTTCATTCAGGCAGGGGCGAAACCAAAAATAGCGGTGCTGCGCGAACAGGGCGTGAACGGTCACGTGGAAATGGCAGCCGCTTTCGATCGTGCAGGATTTGCCGTCGTTGATGTGCATATGAGCGATATCATCGAGGGGCGTGTCACCCTCAGGGATTACAAAGGCTTCACCGCGTGCGGAGGGTTTTCTTATGGGGATGTGCTGGGAGCAGGGGAAGGCTGGGCCAATTCGATCCTGTTCAATGCGCGCGCCCGCGATGAGTTTGAGGCTTTTTTTGCGCGTGCTGATACCTTTGCCCTTGGCGTATGCAATGGCTGCCAGATGATGAGCAACCTGCATCAGATTATTCCAGGCGCCGAACATTGGCCCAGATTTGTCAGAAACAGATCGGAGCAATTCGAGGCACGGTTTGTCATGGTCGAAGCGCAGCATAGTCCATCGCTGTTTTTCGATGGCATGGCGGGCAGTCGCATGCCCATCGCTGTTGCACATGGGGAAGGCTATGCAGAATTTACGGGTGAGAATGCTGCCTCAGCAGTTTCATCCCTGGTCGCATTGCGTTATGTGGATCATCGGGGTAAGCCGACCGAGCTCTATCCCTTGAATCCCAACGGCTCTCCACAAGGTATCGCCGGCATGACAACTGTCGATGGAAGATTCAGCGTTCTCATGCCGCATCCAGAGCGCGGGTTTCGGGCAGTGCAGCAGTCATGGCATCCCGGCTGGCGCGAGGATGGACCGTGGATGAGAATGTTCCGCAATGCGCGCAAATGGGTAGATTAACCCGTAGGATTCCCGGTTCTTAATCCGGGATTCCTTTGCCCGGATGGGCAGTGCCTGTAGCGCAGCCACGGCGCACACGTGGAGGCTGCGGGGTCGATATCTGATAAGGAGTATCTGTTGAAAATTTTTAAGGCTGTACCGGTTGCGCCTATTTTCGTGTTTCTCGTTTCCACGTTATTCATGGGAGTTTTTCCGGATACTGCTTTCGCGCAGACTAAACCTGCTGCGGAAAAGTACAAGGAGGATGGAGGAGCCAACAAGGAGACGAGCAAGGAAGCAAACAAGGAAGCGAAAGGCGGTGAATGCGCCCCTGTCTCAGTATGGACCGTTCCCGGTTCTGTTTCCGGTTCAGGGAAAATATCCGTTACCGATGTTATTGGCCGTGCCGCGCGGCAGGAGGTGGTGTTGCTGGGAGAAGCGCACGACAATCCCGAGCACCACCGCTGGCAGTTGCAGACGTTGGCCGCGTTGCATGCGGAGCGGCCGGACATGGTGATCGGTTTCGAGATGTTTCCGCGCAGGGTGCAAAAGGCACTCGACCAGTGGGTTGCAGGCGAGCTCACTGAGGCCCAGTTTCTCGCTGCTTCCGACTGGAATACGGTCTGGAGCACCGATGCAGCCATGTACATGCCCCTGTTCCACTTCGCGCGCATGAATCGCGTGCCTATGGTGGCATTGAACATCGATACGCGTCTGAGGAGATCGGTTGCGACAAAGGGATTCGCGGGAGTGCCGGAGAATGAACGAGAAGGTGTAACGGCGCCCGCTGAACCGAGCAATGCATACCTCGACTATCTGCTCCCGATCTACGGTGAGCACGATCGCGCAGGCAAGAAAAAGGGGGGCGCCAGTGCGGGCCGTGACGATCCTGATTTTCGCCGCTTCGTGGAAGGCCAGCAACTGTGGGACCGGGCGATGGCGCAAGGCATTCATTCCGCATTGGAGCGGTCCCAGCGTCCCCTGGTTGTGGGGATCATGGGTTCGGGGCATATCAAATATGGCTACGGTGTTCCACACCAGTTGAAGCATCTGGGGGTGACGGATGTGGGAATGCTGCTTCCCTGGAACAGTGGTACTTCATGTGATCTGCTTACAGCGAACATAGCAGATGCCATATTCGGGACGGCACTGCCGCCACTGGCGGCGGATGAGCGTCCCCGGCAGCGGCTGGGAATCCGTTTCGAGATGGCCCAGGACGGCGGTGGCGCGCGCGTGCTGCAAGTGGAGAAGGGCAGCATCGCCGAGAAAGCGGATATACGTGAAAGTGATTTGATCATCGAGGCCGCGGGCCTGCCTGTCAAGCAGCTCAACGATATCGTGGAAATCGTCAAACGGCAGGCGCCGGGAACATGGCTCCCGCTGAAACTCAAGCGCGGCAGTGATACGATGGAGGCTGTCGCAAAGTTTTCTCCGATGTCCAAACGATGAACATGATGCAAATAATAATGTCTGCAACGAGGCCGATGATGGGAGGGATGCGAAACAGTCGTATTACAGATTCCGGAAGGAATGTCAGGACTGTTTCGTACGCGTCGCTCCTGATTGTTTGCATAGCAGCAATTTTGTTTTTTCCTGCTGCATTTGCCGCGGAAGCGGCGGAATCGGGTTCCGGTCAGGAGGCTTCTCATGTTGGTTCTCCGGTTGTCGATTCCCCGTTACGCTATGACATCAGCGTTCACATCGATCCGGTGGAGCGCACTCTCAGGGGACGCAGCGTGATCACCGCGAATACCCGAGAGGAGCTGACACTCGTGATAGGCCGCCGTTTCGAAGTGCTGAAGGCGCGGGTGGATGACGAGCAGATCGGGTCGTCTGCGACCGTAGGAGCGATGCGGGCCTGGCGTATTCCGGGGGAAGAGAAGCTCCCCCGTCGTATAGAAATAGAGTGGCGGGGGGAGCTGTCTCCGCTGGATACCTCACTCGATCACCGCCAGACACTGGGGCAGAACGAGCCTGTCAGTGGCGAATCGGGCACGTTCCTGCCTGATTCGAGCGGCTGGTACCCCTATCTTGCAGGTGAACTCGCCAGCTATGATCTGAGCATGGAGCTCCCGGCCGGCCAACGGGGCTTGGTTGCGGGACGCCTCATGGAGGAATCGGAATCGTCGCAGGGATATCGCGCACGTTTTGAATTTCCCGCTCCGACCGGCGGGATCGATCTCATGGCCGGTCCCTACATTGTCGAAACCCGGACGATCCGCAGCGCGGGGGGCAAGCCCATCGTGCTGAGAACCTATTTCCATCGGGAAGTCGCGGATCTTGCAGGAGAGTACCTCGATTCGGTCAAGGGGTATATCGATCTTTATGAATCCTGGATCGGCGCCTATCCATTCACGGAGTTCAGCATCGTCTCAAGCCCGACACCGACGGGTTTTGGCATGCCCACGCTCACCTATCTCGGTCTGGAGGTACTGCGGCTGCCTTTCATTCGCGCAACTTCCTTGGGCCATGAAGTATTGCACAACTGGTGGGGAAACGGCGTGTATCCTGATTATGCAAAAGGCAACTGGTCGGAAGGGTTGACCACCTTTATGGCCGATTATGCATATAAAGAACGGGAGAGCGATGCGGCGGCGCGGGAAATGCGGCAGGGCTGGCTGCGTGATTTTGCCGCGCTATCACCCAGTCAGTATGCGCCGCTGACGAGCTTTACCTCCCGCACGCACGGGGCTTCGCAAATCGTCGGTTACAATAAGGCCGCCATGGTATTTTTGATGCTGCGCGACTTGCTCGGGCGGGAAACCTTCGATCGCGCACTCCAGGCATTCTGGCGCGAGCAGCGCTTTCGCGTTGCGTCGTGGGAAGATCTGCAGCGCGCCTTTGAGGCTGCTTCCGGCCGGAACCTGCACGCATTCTTCGATCAATGGCTCACCCGCCCCGGTGCGCCAGCCGTGCGATTGACGGAAGCGGTGCGAGTGAAGGCAGAGGGGGAAAACCGCCATGTTTCCGTCACGCTCGAGCAAACGGAGCCCGCGTATCGGCTGCGAGTACCGATTGCCGTTCGTACCCAGCAAGGGGAGGAAATTCGCACCGTCGATCTCGAGAACACGCGGCAGGTGTTTTCCATCGAGACTGACGCCCTCCCGCTGGAAGTGATACTCGATCCCGATCTCCGCCTGTTCCGGCATTTGATGCCACAGGAGGCGACCCCGATCCTGCGCCAGGTGATGGTGAACAAGACAACGGTAACCGTTTTACTGCCGGAAAGCGGACCCGTCCGCGATGCCGCGGAGGTCCTGGTGACCAAGCTTCAACATCGCGCACCGAAACTGATTCCAGGTACGGACAATATGCCGGCCGCGCCGGCCCTGGTGATAGGCCTCCAGGATCAGGTGGATGCGTGGCTGGCGCGGCACGAATTGCGCAGGCCGGAGGATATAAAGGGTAAAGGCTCGGCCCAGGCCTGGACTACGCGCTTGCCCGACGGTACCACGCTTGCGGTCGTTTCCGCACGCGACATCGAGTCACTGGCGGCGTTGACCCGACCACTGCCGCACTATGGCCGCCAGAGCTATGTCGTGTTCGAGGGGGCGAAAGCGGTCAGTAAGGGCACATGGCCTACCCGTCCACAAGCGGTGAAACTCGATTGAGAGAGTGGACGATTTCCTCTTTGGCCGGCTTTCTTTTCGTTTTACCTTGGCATCCCCAAATGAACCAGGATGGCATCCTCCACCGCCAGCATATCGGTCCAATTTAGGGACTTTAAAGCCGGTTCTTGTTAGAATAATAAAGATTTACATAATTACTTGGAGTATTTGATGGCTGTCGAGCGAACCCTGTCTATCATCAAGCCGGATGCAGTGGCAAAAAATATAATAGGAGAAATTTACTCCCGTTTTGAACGGAACGGACTGAAAATAGTCGCATCACGGATGCTGCGCCTATCCCAGGCTGATGCTGAGGGTTTTTACGCGGTCCATCGGGAGCGTCCGTTCTTCAATGATCTGGTCAGATTCATGATTTCCGGTCCCGTCGTGGTGCAGGTGCTGGAAGGCGAGGATGCCATCAGAAAAAACCGGGATCTGATGGGGGCGACCGATCCGAGGAAGGCCGAAAAAGGGACGATTCGGGCAGATTTTGCCGAGAGTATCGATGCGAACGCTGTGCATGGCTCGGATGCGCCTGAAACCGCGGCGATTGAGATCGCCTATTTCTTTCCAGAACTCAACATTTATTCGCGATAAGGGGATCACGGCTCAGGTATGAGCATCAATCTTCTGGATTTCGATGCGAAAGGGCTTACCGGCTTCTGTGCGGAAATCGGTGAGAAGCCGTTCCGCGCCCGCCAACTGCTGCGCTGGATACATCGGGCCGGTGAAGCCGATTTCGATGCCATGAGCGACCTCGCGAAAGGATTGCGGGAAAAATTGTCTGCTGCCGCGGTGATAGAACCTCCGAAAGTTATCAGCGATCATACTGCTCCCGATGGCACTCGCAAATGGCTGCTGTCGGTCGGCGCGGGCAACGGAATCGAGACAGTTTATATACCGGAAAAGAGTCGGGGGACACTGTGTATTTCCAGTCAGGTAGGGTGTGCGCTCGCGTGCGCATTTTGTTCCACCGGGAGGCAGGGGTTCAATCGGAATCTGACGGTGGCGGAAATCATCGGCCAATTATGGTGGGCGAATAAAGCGCTGACGGAAACGTTCACGAGCGAAGCGGGACGCGAGCGTCCCATCACCAATATAGTCATGATGGGGATGGGGGAGCCGTTGACAAATTTCGAGAATGTAGTGATGTCGCTCGACCTGATGCTGGACGATAATGCCTATGGCTTATCACGGCGCCGGGTGACCGTGAGCACGTCGGGAATAATTCCAGCCATGGACCGTCTCCGCGAGCGTTGCCCGGTAGCGCTGGCGGTATCCCTGCATGCTCCCAACGATGCGTTGCGCGATCAATTGGTGCCGATCAACCGAAAATACCCGATCAGGGAACTGCTGGCCGCATGCGAGCGCTATCTTCAATCCGCGCCACGAGATTTCATCACTTTTGAATATGTCATGCTGGATGGCGTCAACGACAGCGTGGCACAGGCGCGTGAATTGGTGCAACTGGTAAGGGACATTCCCTGCAAGTTAAACCTGATTCCGTTCAATCCTTTTCCTGATTCAGGTTTCAGGCGTTCTTCCGCAAACGCCGTATCCCGCTTTCGCGATGTGTTGATGGAGGCAGGACTGGTGACTACGGTACGCAAGACGCGGGGGGATGATATTGCCGCGGCCTGCGGCCAGCTCGCGGGAAAAGTCCTCGACAAGACACGGCGGGTTCACCGCAGCATTGCGGAAGCAGCTGGATGAGGCAGGTTCGGACGTATTTTTCCGGTCGGCAACTACAGCTGGAGACGTGAAGGCGTAAAAGCGATTTGCGGATATGAAGCGGCAGGTAACATGAGGATGGGGTGAGGGAATGGAAGCTCCTGAAAGTAGCGACATCGAGCAGCATGAGGAACCAAAACAGGCCGGAGAGCGGGTCGGCCAGGTGCTGCGTGCCGCTCGGCTGGAACGCGGCCTGGATATCGAGGACGTTGCGCGGCAGTTACGCTTTGCGCCGCGGCAGGTGACGGCGCTCGAAGAGGATGAATACGATAAGCTTGCCGGCGGCCCTTTTCTGCGCGGATTCGTGCGCAATTATGCCAAATTGCTGCAACTGGATGAGGTGCCGTTATTGAAGTTGCTTGAACAGTCGGTTCCTCCTCCGACGGCGCATGTGGGGCGGCCTCCAAGCGAGGAGATCCCTTTCCCCTCCGGAGTCGAGTACCTGAAACGCAACGTGCTTATCGGCGGAGGAGTTTTCCTGGCGATCACCCTGCTGGGTTACGCGATCTATAGCGGTGACGAGGCTCCCGTTGCCGAACAGCCCGACATGGCAATGGAATCGGAGAAAGACACCGGGCAGCCAACTCTTTCATTCCCGTTTGCGCCGCAGGCGCCCACCGCAGAAGCGCCGGAATCCCAGGCTCCCGCACCTTCCGCGCTTGCTCCCGATATGGCTTCCCAACCAGAGTCGAGTATTGCCGCCCTCCAGGAGACAGGACCTTCTGCGGATACGGGCAGAGAGCAGGACACCGTGGCGTCCGCTCATAAAGACGAGACTGCCGGGAGCGGTACCGAAGCTTCTGCTGGAGAGCCTCTCACTCTGCCTCTTGCGCCGCCACCGGCGTCGCAAACCACTCCCCCAGCATCGGCAGTTCCCGGGGGGGAACCCGCCAATGTCGCAGTGACTCCGAAGCCGCTTCAGGTCGCAGTGACTCCGAAGCCATCTGAGGTCGCAGTTGCTCCAAAGCCGCCTCAGGCCGCAGCTGCTCCGAAGCCGCCGCATGACGTAGTCGCTCCGAAGCCGCCTCAGGGCGCAGCTGCTTCGAAGCCGCCTCAGGGCGCAGCTGCCCCGAAGCCACCTCAGGCCGCAGTGACTCCGAAGCCATCTGAGGTCGCAGTTGCTCCGAAGCCGCCGCATGACGCAGTCGCTCCGAAGCCACCTCAGGCCGCAGCTGCCCCGAAGCCACCTCAGGCCGCAGTGACTCCGAAGCCATCTGAGGTCGCAGTTGCTCCGAAGCCGCCGCATGACGCAGTCGCTCCGAAGCCACCTCAGACCGCAGCTGCCCCGAAGCCACCTCAGGTCGCAGTGACTCCGAAGCCGCCGCATGACGTAGTCGCTCCGAAGCCACCTCAGGTCGCAGCTGCTCCGAAGCCGAGTCCTGCAGAAGCTGGAATTCGTCTGGCGTTTGCCGGGGAATCGTGGGTGCAAGTCAAGGATGGCAACGGTAAATTGCTTCTCTCAAGAGTCAATCTTCCTGGCAGCGAGCAGGTGCTGCGTGGTAAGCCGCCCTATTCCCTCATGATCGGAAACCCGGGTCAGGTCAAGCTTGTCTACAATAACAGACCGGTCGATCTCTCCACTTTCGCCAAACTTCCCGGTGGAATGGCACATCTCGTGCTCCAATAGATTTCAATTTCAACACGGCATCTCATATTCCTCATGTCTATGGCTCAAAGTGCTTTTCCCCCACGCCGGAACAGCGTGGGCGTTCAGGTGGGTTCGATCCGGATCGGTGGAGGCGCGCCCGTCGTGGTGCAATCCATGACCAATACCGATACGGAAGATGAAATCGCCACCACCGTGCAAGTGGCGCAGCTTGCGCGTGCCGGATCTGAACTGGTGCGCATTACCGTCAATACGGCCGAAGCCGCCAAGGCAGTGCCGGGCATCAGGGCACGCCTCGACGATATGGGTTGCCACGTTCCCCTGATAGGCGATTTTCACTTCAACGGCCATAAACTGGTAACAGAGTATCCCGGCTGCGCACAGGCGCTGGCGAAGTACCGTATCAATCCGGGCAATGTCGGGCATGGAAAGAAACGCGACGAACAGTTTTCCATTCTGATCGAAGCAGCCTGCAAGTATGAAAAACCGGTGCGCATCGGGGTCAACTGGGGAAGCCTCGATCCCGAGTTGCTGGCGCGCATGATGGACGAGAATGCCCGCTCCGGGGACCCGAAGGATGCTTCCGCGGTAATGTACGAAGCCTTGATTACCTCTGCGCTTCAAAGCGCTGAGCGCGCGGAGGAGATCGGTCTGGGTCGTGACAGAATCATATTGTCATGCAAGATGAGCGGGGTGAGAGATCTCATTACCGTTTATCGCGCCCTTGCATCCCGCTGCGACTATGCGCTGCACCTTGGGCTCACCGAGGCGGGCATGGGTTCGAAGGGGATTGTTGCTTCCACGGCGGCACTGTCGGTACTGCTTCTCGAAGGTATCGGCGATACGATACGCATATCGTTGACGCCCGAGCCAGGGGGGGACCGCTCGCGCGAAGTGATCGTGGCTCAGGAGATACTGCAAACCACCGGTTTGCGCGCTTTTGTGCCTCTGGTTGCCGCCTGTCCCGGCTGCGGCCGTACCACCAGCACCTATTTTCAGGAGCTGGCGGAAAGCATCCAGGGTTACGTGCGCGACCAGATGCTGGTATGGCGCGAAGAATACGAAGGTGTGGAAAACATGACGCTCGCTGTGATGGGCTGCGTGGTCAATGGCCCCGGCGAAAGCAAGCATGCCAATATCGGCATCAGCCTGCCAGGTTCGGGGGAACGGCCGGTGGCGCCGGTATTTGTGGATGGCCAGAAGTCTGTAACACTGAAAGGCGATAATATCGCAGGGGAGTTTCGCCAGATAGTCGATGAATATGTGCAGATGAAATACCCGAAGAAAGCAGTCGATGCCCACTAGGGGGATTCAGGCTGTACGCGGGATGAACGACATCCTGCCTGATCAGATTTACCGGTGGGAGTTCTTCGAGCAGAGTGTCCGCGACTGGATGGCGGCTTATGGTTACCGCAATATCCGCATGCCGATAGTCGAGCAGACCGACCTGTTTGTGCGTTCCATCGGAGCGGTTACAGATATCGTCGAGAAAGAGATGTACACCTTCGTGGATCATCTCAACGGCGAGAGCCTGACTCTGCGGCCGGAAGGAACCGCGTCCTGCGTGCGCGCGGTACTTGAGCATAACCTGCTCTACTCCGGCCCGCAACGGCTGTATTATTCGGGCGCGATGTTCCGCCACGAGCGTCCGCAAAAAGGACGTTACCGGCAATTCCACCAGGTCGGCGCCGAGGCCCTGGGATATGCCGGTCCCGATATCGATGCCGAGCTTATCATCATGTGCGCCGACTTGTGGAAGCGGCTCGGTGTTTCCGGGGTGCGGCTCGAAATCGGGACGCTTGGCAGCGCGGAGTCGCGCTCCGTGCATCGCACCCACCTGATCAGCTACCTGCAGCGGCATCTAGGCAAGCTGGATGAGGATGCATCCAGGCGCCTGCACAGCAATCCCCTGCGCATACTCGACAGCAAGAATGCCGGGATGAGAGAGATTATCGAGGGCGCTCCGCGGTTATTGGATGACCTGGACGAGGACTCTCTCATTCATTTTGAAGGTTTGCAGCAAATCCTGCGCGAGCAGGGGATCGACTTCGAGATCAACCCGCGACTGGTACGGGGGCTGGATTATTATAATCGCACCGTATTCGAATGGGTCACCGACAAGCTGGGAGCGCAGGGAACCGTCTGCGCAGGCGGACGTTATGACGGACTGGTAGAACAGGTTGGCGGCAAGGCTACTCCCGCGTGCGGATTCGCCCTGGGAGTGGAGCGGGTACTGGCACTGGTGATGGACAGTGTCATCCCTCAGGCTCCTCCTGATGTCTACGTGATTCACAAAGGCGACGCCGCGGCCGGGTTTGCCTGGAAAACGGTAAGGCATCTGCGTGACCACGGGTTCCAGGCAATTCTGCATTGCGGAGAAGGCAGCTTCAGGGCACAGATGAGAAAGGCCGACGCGAGCGGGGCGCGTTTTGCGGTCATCATCGGAGATGATGAAGCACAAGCTGGCGAAGTGAGCATCAAGCCGCTGCGGGAAGCAGCCGAGCAGGTCCGGACGGGGCTTGCGGAAGCTGCCGACCTGCTGAAAAGGGTCTGAATCAGAAGAATTCAATTCAACTCGGGAAGGTAAATGGCAGCATATAATCCGGAAGAGCAGGAAAATATAGACGAGCTGAAGTCCTGGTGGAACACGTATGGCACGTTGGTGATTGTGATTGTCGCAGTTTTCATCGCAGGTATCGGCGGCGCGCAAGCATGGAACTACTACAAGAAGCAGAAAACCGAGCAGGCCCTGGAATTGTATGATTCCGTGCTGCAGGTTCAGGGGAGTGGCGATGCAAAAAAAATCAGCGACGCTGCCGGTCTGGTGATGGAAAGCTTTCCGAATAGCGGTTACGCGTCGCGTGCGGCATTGATATCGGCTCAGGCCAGTTTCAACGCCGGAGATTTGCAGAACACGAAAGACCGCCTGCAATGGATGCTCGACAATTCTGGGGAAGAAGAGCTGAAAGACATGGCGCGATTACGTTTGGCGGGCGTATTGCTGGATGAGAAAAAATACGACGAGGCGCTGCGCCTGCTTGAAACCAGCCATGGGGAATCCTTCGACGGACTCTATGCCGATCGCCGGGGCGATGTGCTGGCGGCCACCGGGAAAGTTGGGGAAGCCCGGGCGGCTTATCAAACAGCGCTTGCCAGGATAAACGCCGGCGGCACTTACCATGATATCGTGCAGATGAAGCTGGATGCGCTGCCAGGCGCCAAATAGTTACAGTTTCGATATAAGCTGGATAAGCTGGCGCGAGTTCGCCAGCCCTCGCAGCTTGCTGCAGTCGGTCCATTCTGGAAGCCGCTCCTTAACCTGATATGCCTTGATCGGCTTGTTGATTTTTTCGTAACTACTCCTTCTCATAAACAGGAAAATGCGCGCAAGCAAAGCGTCAGCGGATGAGTTGCTGAATGTGTTTCCCATGTCTGCGGGTGCGGGGGGAAGCACTACGGCCGGCGCCAGTGAGGTACACAGGGAAATGGCACTCCCGGAAGAGTCGCGCCCGTTTCACCTGGCGGATAGTGCATTCTGGCGCTATGTTCTATTGCTCGTATCGTCCTTCACGCTTTCCGGATGCGCAGGCATGGTAGACATGGTGCGCGATGTGAGCCGCAGCCTTGCTGATATCGATGTATCCGGTGTTACGGATCTTTTCGGACCAGGTGAGGTTCAAATGAGCCCGGAGCAGATCGCACAACTGGAGGTGATACCCAGCACGCGCCCCGGCTGGGAGGCGGGCGTCGAGGAAAGCCCGGCGACTGTATTTCTGCCGGTTTTCAGCGATGGGGCTGTCTACGCGGGAGGGCCGGATGGCCGTCTTGTGCGTTTCGACGCAGCATCAGGCAAGGCTTCAGGCGTCATCGACACCAAGCATCCTCTCGCGGGTGGAATCGGCGCGGGAGATGGTATGCTGCTGGTGGGCACTTTCAAGGGCGAAGTGCTGGCTTTTGACGAGAAAAGCGGCAAACCGAAGTGGACTGCGAATCTTTCAACCGAAGTGCTGAGCCCTCCGCATGCCGGAATGGGTGTGGTAGTCGTTCGCACGGGAGATGGCCGTATATACGGGTTGGATAGCGAGAGCGGCAAGCGCAAGTGGGTTTATCAGGGCGCTACTCCATCACTGACAGTCCGGAGTTTTGCTGGCGCACTGATTGCCGATGATAGGGTATATGCCGGTTTTGCCGGAGGCAGGCTCGTGGCGCTGAATATTTCGAACGGTAGTCTGGTTTGGGAGGCAATGGTGTCACGGCCCAGGGGCGCCACCGAACTCGAGCGAATTTCGGATGTTACCAGTTTGCCCGTTCTGGATGAGCAACAGGTGTGCGCTGTTGCCTACCAGGGGCGTATCGCCTGCTTCGATATTACAGCCGGTAACCAGATCTGGGCCCGGGATGTATCCAGCAATGCTGGTCTGGCCATGGATGACAATTATGTTTATGTGAGCGAGAACAGGGGCGGAATAGTGGCTTACGACAAAAGGGATGGCACCAGCGTATGGGCGCAGGATCTGCTCAACGGGCTCAGGTTATCCGCTCCGCTGGCGCACGGCGCTCGCATCGTGGTAGGAGATTCTCAAGGTTATGTAAATTTCATCAGGAAGGATAATGGCGCCATTATTGCGCGCTCCGGAACCGACGAAAGTGCCATTACCGCCCGTCCCATATCCTTGCCCAATGGTATCGCGGTACAAACCCGGAAAGGCGGAGTTTTTGCCTTTGGTGCCTAATCGGGCGCTTGGGCGCCTGTTTGAAAACTCACCTTCTGAGGAACACCTCGGTAATCCGGAATTCACTGTTCAGCGCTTCAATTCCGTGCTCTATGCGAAGCCGAGCCCTGTTAAACGAAAGCTGAAATCATGAAACCCACTCTCGTACTGGTAGGGCGATCCAACGTCGGCAAGTCCACGCTCTTTAACCGTCTGACACGCAGTCGCGACGCGCTGGTGGCCGATATACCGGGATTGACACGCGACCGTCATTACGGACACGGCAAGCTGGGCGACAGGCCATATCTCGTGGTCGATACCGGAGGCTTCGAGCCGATGGCGACGGAAGGCATCCTGCACGAGATGGCGAAGCAGACGCTGCAGGCAATTGACGAGGCTGACATCGTGCTCTTCATCGTGGACGGTCGAAGCGGTTTGACAGCTCAGGACAAAATTGTCGCCGAGCAACTTCGCAAATCGGGGCGCCGAACCCTGCTGGCGGTAAACAAGACCGAAGGCATGGCTGCTTCCGTCGTTACTGCGGAGTTTCATGAACTGGGATTGGGCGAGCCTTGCGCAATTTCCGCCGCCCATGGCGAAAACGTGAATGAACTGGTGACGCTGGCGCTTCAGGATTTTCCCGACGAACCTGAGCAGGAAAGAAAAGACGAGCATCCGAAGATCGCCATCGTGGGTCGTCCCAATGTGGGGAAATCAACGCTCGTGAATACCCTGTTGGGAGAGGAGCGTGTCATCGCGTTTGATCAGCCGGGAACCACGCGCGACAGCATTTATATCGACTTTGAGCGGAATGGGCGCACCTATACCCTGATCGATACAGCCGGTTTGCGCCGCCGCGGCAAGGTGCAGGAGGCCGTGGAAAAGTTTTCCGTGGTGAAAACCCTGCAGGCGATAGAAGACGCCAACGTGGTGATACTGGTGCTGGATGGGCGCAGTGAGATTTCGGATCAGGATGCGCACATTGCCGGATTTATCCTGGAAGCGGGACGGGCACTGGTGCTGGCCGTGAACAAGTGGGACAGCCTGGATGAGTACCAACGCGACATAATCAAGCGCGATATCAGTCGTAAATTACCGTTTCTGCAGAATTTCGCCCGGTTTCACTACATCTCGGCGCTACATGGCACTGGCACGAAAGGACTGCTGCCCTCTGTCGATGTCGCCTATGGAGCGGCGATGGCTCATCTGCCCACTCCCAGGCTTACCCGCACGCTATTGGCCGCAGTGGAGAAGCAGCCACCCCCGCGCGCTGGTATGTCACGTCCCAAGCTGCGCTACGCCCACCAGGGTGGCTCGAATCCGCCATTGATCGTCATCCATGGCAATGCGCTCAATGCCGTGCCGCAAACCTATCAGCGTTATCTGGAAAATACATTCCGCGACGCCTTCGAGTTGGAGGGGACGCCGCTGCGGATAGAATTCAGGACAGGCCGCAATCCCTACGCGGAAAAGAGCCGCGCTCCGCTCACCGAAGCCGAGGCAAAACGGGCCCATCGCCGCCGACGCTATGGGCGGAAGAAGTATGGGTAACGGATGGCGGAAGATTTCTCAATGCAATATCCGTGGCACGCTCAGAATGAACTCCGGAATGGGCGCGTCGAAGCGCAGGCCATCCTCGGCCACCATCTGGTAGCTGCCTTTCATTGATCCTACCGGTGTCGAGATGGCCGTGCCGCTCGTGTATTCATAGCTGTCTCCCGGCTTCAGCAACGGTTGCTCCCCCACCACTCCCAGACCTCTTACCTCCTGTACGCCGCCGGTGCCATCGGCAATGACCCAGTGCCGGCTGATGAGCTGAGCAGTGACTGTACCGGTGTTGGAAAGAACGATCGTATAGGCGAATACATAGCGGTCCAGCGCCTCGTCCGATTGTTCCGGAAGATAGGTGGTATGAACCTTTACCGCGATCTCGTATCTTTTTCCTTCAGCCATAATGGCATTGCACACTATTTTCCGGTTCAGGGCAAGGGCAGGGCGCCGCAAAATCATTGGAACGATTTTTCAGGACTGCAAGAGATCGCAACCAGGAACAGCAGCTTTAAAGGCAGACGCCACTAACGCCGCAAGGCAATTTACGGTTAAAATCGAGCTTTTTTGATCATCACAAGGACGCCCTTCATGGCCAATTACCGCATTGCTCCAAGTATTTTATCTGCAAACTTTGCCAAGCTGGGCGAGGAAGTTTCCGCAGTTATCGATTCCGGCGCGGATTTTATCCATTTCGATGTGATGGATAATCATTATGTACCCAATCTGACTATCGGACCTCTTGTGTGCGAGGCCATTCGGCCGGTAACCGATGCGATTATCGACGTGCACCTGATGGTCGAGCCGGTTGACCGTATCGTTCCGGATTTCGCGAAAGCGGGAGCCAATATCATTTCCTTTCATCCGGAGGCAACGCGTCATATCGATCGCACCATCGGACTCATCAAGGAGCAGGGATGTATGGCGGGACTCGTTTTCAACCCCGCCACGCCGTTGAATTATCTTGACCACGTTCTCGATAAGCTGGACCTGATACTGATCATGTCGGTCAATCCTGGCTTCGGGGGACAGAAATTCATTCCGGAGGCGCTGCCGAAGCTGCGGGAAGTGCGAAAACGCATCGATGAGAGCGGCAGGAATATACTGCTGGAAATCGACGGCGGCGTGAAAGTGGATAACATCGCAGAAATTGCGCGTGCTGGAGCAGATACTTTCGTTGCCGGTTCCGCAATTTACAGCGCAGGAAAGGACAGCGATCCCCACCGGTATGACACGATCGTCTCAGCCCTGCGAGCAGAACTGAAGAAGGTTTGAGCAGGCCCGTGAGCAGGCTCCCGAAGTCTGGAGCGATCCGTCTGGAAGTCGCTTCGTCGCTTATACGAACGAGCCGGTATCATTTTTCAATGAATATGGATAACACGACGTGAACAAAAGCTTTTCTCCGCTTGCACGTGCTTCTTCCCCTGATACGCATTTTCCCCTGCCGATCAAAGCAGTCATGATCGATCTCGACGGCACCTTGCTCGATACGGCGCCTGATCTTGCCACCGCTGCCAATATGATGCTGAAGGAACTGGGGAAAGCCGAGCTTCCGCTGGAAACCATCCAATCCTATATTGGCAAAGGGATAGAAAAGCTGGTGAAACGCTCGCTCACCGGCGACCTCGATGGCGAGCCCGATGCAGACCTTTTGCAGCGTGCAATGCCGCTGTATGAGCAGAGCTACGAAAAAACGCTGTATGTGGATACGCGTGCGTATCCCGGCGTGCGCGAGGGATTGAACGCATTGCGCGCAGGCGGCTTCCGGCTTGCTTGCGTGACCAACAAGGCAGAGGCTTTTACCATGCCGCTGCTTCGTGCGGCGGAATTGCTGGATTACTTCGATGTCGTGGTTTCGGGCGATAGTCTGCCGAAAAAGAAACCGGACCCGATGCCTTTGCTGCACGCTTGTGAACGCTTCGAAATCGGACCTCGTGAGATGCTGCTGGTCGGGGATTCGCTGAATGATGCCCAGGCTGCGCGTGCGGCGGGTTGTCACGTCTTTTGTGTTCCCTATGGATACAACGAAGGGCGCGACGTATACGAACTCGATTGCGATGCGATCGTCCCATCGTTATATGAGGCAACAAAGCTGATCCAGAAATCGTCATGAGCAACGGAAAAACGGAAAAGGAAAGATATGCAACCCAGGGGTGGTGCTACTGGCACTGTGGGGGTTGGCGTTGGCGGTTCGATAGACATTGATCCGGTCTGCGGTATTTTTTCATTTTCTGTTTTTTGGAGCCTGAATCATGACGGAAGCAGAATTCCATGCCTTGGCGGCAAAGGGCTACACGCACATTCCTGTCGTCCTCGAAACTTTTGCCGATCTTGACACTCCGCTGTCAGTTTATCTGAAGCTGGCGAATGAGCCTTATTCCTATCTGCTGGAATCCGTCCAGGGCGGCGAGCGTTTTGGACGTTATTCAGTTATCGGCTTACCCGCCCGCAGTCGAATCGAGGTGCGCGGCAGCGATGTCAGCGTAATCGACCCCAGCAGCAGGCAGGTATTCCAGTCGGAAGATCCCCTTGCTTTCGTTCAATCCTATATGGCGCGCTTCAGGGCGGCACCGTATCCCGGCTTGCCCCGCTTTTGCGGTGGTCTCGCGGGCTACTTTGCATACGATACAGTGCGTTATATCGAGCGCAGGCTCGCCGGCGAGCACGCGCACAGGCTGCCCGATACGCTTGATACGCCCGACATCCTGCTGCTGGTTTCGGAGGAGCTGGCAGTGGTGGATAATCTTTCCGGCAAGCTCTACCTTATTGTATATGGGGACGCTGCTCTGGAGGGCGCGTATTCCAGCGCCCGGAAACGGTTGAAAGAACTGCTGGGATATCTCCGGGAACCATTGCGGATTCCATTGGAAGCCCCGTGTGAATCGGGTGCGCCCGTATCGGAGTTCGCCGAGGCAGATTTCATTTCGGCAGTGGAGCGAGCCAAGCGCTACATTTTTGATGGCGATATCATGCAGGTGGTGCTGTCGCAGCGCACCAGCAAACCGTACAGCGCCTCGCCGCTCGCACTGTATCGTGCGCTGCGCAGCCTCAATCCTTCTCCCTACATGTTTTATTACCACCTCGGCAGCTTTTACGTGGTGGGAGCCTCGCCCGAAATCCTGGTGCGGCTCGAGGGTGAAACGGTTACGGTACGGCCGATCGCGGGAACCCGTCCACGTGGCAAGACTAGGGCAGAAGACGCGGCACTGGCGGCTGATCTGCTCGCTGACCCGAAAGAGCGGGCGGAGCATGTAATGCTGATGGACCTGGGGCGCAACGATGCAGGACGCGTGGCGCAGATCGGAACGGTAAAGGTGACAGAGAACATGCGCATCGAGCACTACTCACACGTCATGCACATTGTTTCCAATGTCGAAGGCCGGCTCAAGTCCGGCCTGAACGCGATGGATGTGCTGCGTGCCACCTTTCCCGCGGGCACCGTGAGCGGCGCGCCGAAGGTGCGGGCAATGGAAATCATCGATGAACTGGAAGTCTCGAAGCGCGGAATCTATGCGGGTGCAGTCGGATATCTCGGATTCAACGGAGATATGGATCTGGCTATCGCCATCCGCACCGGCGTGATCAAGGATGGCAAACTGCATGTCCAGGCGGGTGCCGGCATCGTAGCCGATTCAGTTCCTCAAAGCGAATGGGTGGAGACGCAAAACAAGGCCAGGGCGCTGCTGCGCGCAGCGGAGATTGCGGAGGGCGGGTTGGATAGCAGGATCGAGTAAGGGAATTTCTTGCTGGATGACAACTACAAATTATCTTTTCTTATACCCCATTGCTTGCCGTTGATAAAGGCCTGCACGTCCTCATCAGAAACAATTTCATATTTCCACTGCCAAGAAGTGTAAAGATGAGGAGCATCCTCAGTGTTCTTAATTTTTGCCCATACTTTGAATTTCGTACCTATAGGATGAAGCTCTCGCATAGAAGTAGAGCACTCCACTTTCAAAGTGGTGGATAATCCTTGCCCCGAGAGGGCCGCGCCCTGATCGAATGGCGCGATAATTCGTTATCGGATCTGTAAGTCTCAATAATTACGTAACGGTAGTAATACGACATAACATATTCTTATAGCTCATATCGACTGTGCATGCGTCTTAATGCGATGCTCAGCCAACATTCCGTGATTTACTTAGCACCTTCGTAGACGCAATCGAGCAGCGCATCCATCGCAACCTGTCCGCTCTCCGCGCGCGGGTGGTTGATGAAAAAAACCACGACCGAGCGCCTGCCCGACTTGTCGCGCACATAACCCGCCATGGTTTTTACCCCCTCCAGCAGGCCTGTCTTGATATGGGCCTGGCCGGCGGCACCGCTGCGGTTCAGCCTTTTCTTCATGGTGCCGTCCACTGCGGCGATGGGCAGAGAAGAGATAAACTCGGGCATGACAGGGCTCTGGAATGCGGCGAGCAGCAGTTGGCCCATGTGCCCGGCGCTGATGCGTTCATTCCGCGACAAGCCAGCCCCGTTTTCCAGGATCAGCTCGGGAAAGACCAGTTGGCGGGAAGCGAGCCATTGCCGGATGGCCGTTTCCGATCTGGCAAGAGTTGCGCGTGACGGGTCAGGATTTTCCCTGATTCCATCCAGGGAAGGTATTGTTCCATTTTCGGCGGCTCGGCCATTCCCGTAGCCGATGCTGAAGGAAGCCGGCATTACTTGCGGTTCCCTGAACGGTTCGCTGCCCAGCCCCAGGGTGAGATAGAGCTGGCGCGCGGCGGTATTGTTGCTGAACTTGTTGATATCGCGCACGATATCTGCCAGGGGAGGAGACTGGTGGGTTTCCAGCGGAACAGTTCCTCTCGGAGCGGCACTCCTGCGCACGGTACCGCGCAGAACACCCCCCTGCTGCTCCCACAATTGCCTGAACAGGTCGAAGGTATAGCGGGCAGTGTCGTGAACACTGAGGAACAGGGTTTTTTCACCGCACCCAAAGGCATAGCTGCCCTTGAGCGTCACGGACACGCGGCTGGCGAAGCCGGGACCGGACTGAATATCCGTGCCAAGGGCGTCCTTCCAGTCATTGCATGCACCGTTGGTGAGCGTCAGGCTGTTTTTGAGGTCGAGAGAGGGCAGCAGGGGGTCCACCACGATGCGCACGCTCCTGCTTTCCGGCTGCGGCAGCAGCCGCAGCGCGAGCGTCCGGTAATTCACCATCAGCGCCTCGGGGAGGACGTTGTATGCGCGATAGGGCTTGCCGTCGAATGCGGCGGGATCGCTGCCGGGGAGATCAAAATGGCTGCTGTCGAGCACCAGGTCACCGGTAATCTCGCGCAATCCGGTCTGGCGCAGCCGCCGGGTGAGAAGCCAGAAGTTCTCCAGATTCAGCCTCGGATCGCCGTAGCCCTTAATGACCAGATTACCGTGAAGCGCCTCATCCCGTATGATTCCATCCGCGTACAGTTCTGTCTTCCAGGCGTACGCCGGTCCCAACAGTTCCAGTCCGGCGAATGTGGTCAGAAGCTTCATCACCGAGGCCGGGTTCATGCCGGTGCCGGCATTGACAGCCAGAAGCGGCTGTCCTGCGCCGGTTTCATGCACATAAATGCCGACAGCGGACCGGGGGATGCCCGCCTGCGCGAGCGCATGTTTTACCGCGAGAGGCAGGTCGAGTGCCAAACCCGGCAGCGGCAGGAAGACAAGCAGGCTGCATAATGCCCACTTTACTGCCCGTGCTAGGGGTGCGCGATGCAAGTTTGTCAGTGAGTTTCCGGATGAGCTTCCGGTCAGGTTTTTCTGCGGCTTTTCCAGCGAGTTTTCCAGAAGTGTGAGCAGGGCCATGCTAGGTCTCAACGGTTGCGGATTGGACAGGAATACTTGCATTCCAGTTCAGTTTCTGCCGGATGGCGTCGGCCAGAATGGCGCAAGTCGAAGATTCTCCATGAACGAGGAAAGTCCGGTCGGGAGGAGCGCCGAAGTGGCTCAACCAGGCGAGCAGGTCGGCCTGGTCCGCATGGGCCGACAGACCGCTAATAGTGTAGATATCCGCCCGGACGGGCACGTTTTCATCGAAAATCTTCACTGATCTAACCCCATCCACCAGTCTGCCTCCCAGCGTGCCGACCGCCTGGAAGCCGGTAATGAGTATGCTGCATTCCGGCCTGCCCAGATTGTACTTCAGATGATACTTGATCCTGCCCGCGTCGGACATTCCGCTTGCCGAGATGATAACGGCTCTCTCTCCCGTATATTATTGAGGCGCATCGATTCCTCGACGCTTTGAACGAAATGGATGTGTGACTTGCCGCTGTTGTGGCGCAGCCACTTCATTGCGTCCGCCATTTCCTCATCGAGCAGCCGGGTATGCTTGAGGGTGATCTCCGTGGCGGTCAGCGCCATGGGAGAATCGACATAGATATCCATCTCGCGGATTTTCCCTTTGCGGTAAAGATCGATCAGAAGAAAAAGCAGGTCCTGCGTTCGCCCCACCGTGAAGGCCGGCACGATGATATTGCCGCCCTTTCGCAGGAGGCACTGTCCTTGAGCATCACGGTGAGCAGATCGGCAGTGGCGGCGGTGGTGTAGATTGGCCCCCGGAACCCAAGCATGGCAAGGCGCGGCAATAATCCGGAATGATCGATATGCGCGTGGGTCAGCAGGACAAAATCGATCGTTTCGGGGCCGCAATCGAAGGCCTCGCGATTCTTGCGGTCCGCTTCCCGGCCGCCCTGGAACATCCCGCAGTCCACCAGAAACCGTACCTGGGGCGTTTCGATCAGAAAGCAGGAACCCGTGACTTCGCCTGCCGCGCCGAGAAAAGTCAGTCGCATGGGAGTTTGCTCAGCATGCGTTTTCACCATGAATCCAGCGCCGCCAGCGTGCCTGCCACCAGTAGGTCCATTTCCTGCTCGTTGATCACATACGGCGGCATGAAGTAGACGGTGTTTCCCAGTGGCCGCAGGGACAGCTCCTGCCTGAGCGCAGCCTGGAAAAATTTTCCGGAAAACGCCGGGTCGGAAGTTTCGACTTCGAACGCCCAGATCATTCCGCAATTGCGAAAATCCCGCACCCGTGGGTGTCGTGCGATAGACGTGGACGCCTCGTTGAGGTAGCGCGCCCTGGCGCGGTTCGCCTCGATAACCCCGTCCTGCTCGAAAATATCCAGGGTTGCGAGCGCGGCCCGGCAAGCCAGCGCATTGCCGGAATGGGTATGGGAATGCAGAAAGGCGCGCACCGTGCTGTCGCCGTAGAAGGCGGCGTAGATGCCCTCCGTGGTCATTACGACCGAGAGAGGAAGATAGCCCGCCGTCAAACCCTTACCGATGCAGAGAAAATCCGGCAGGATATCGGCCTGCTCGCAGGCGAACAGCGCTCCCGTCCTGCCGAAGCCGACCGCGATTTCATCCGCGATGAGATGCACCTGATACCGGTCGCAGAGCTCGCGCGCGTATCTGAGGTAATCCGGGTGGTACATGCCCATGCCGGCGGCCCCCTGAATCAGGGGTTCCAGAATGAGTGCGGCGGTTTGCGCATGATGCGCCGCAAGGTGCGCCTCGAGTGCTGCGGCGGCGCGCAGGGCATGCTCTTGGGGCGATTCGCCCTCGGGGGCATAGCGCCAGTCCGGGGTGGGAACATGATTGCCTGGTCGCAGGAGCGGGGCATAGGTTTCCCTGAAGAGCGCCACATCCGTGACCGAAAGCGCTCCCAGCGTTTCGCCGTGGTAGTCGTTCTGCAGACTGACGAAACGGTTCTTTTCAGGACGGCCGAGATTGTGCCAGTAATGAAAGCTCATCTTCAGCGCAATCTCCGTGGCAGAGGCGCCATCGCTCGCATAGAAGCAATGCCCGAGCCGGTTCGATACCAGTCTGCTTAGGCGCTCGGACAATTCCACTACCGGTTCATGCGTGAACCCCGCCAGCATGACATGCTCCAGGCGGTCGAGCTGCTCGCGAATGGCTGCGTTGATGCGCGGGTTGGCATGACCGAACAGATTGACCCACCAGGAACCGATGGCATCGAGATACCGCTTGCCGTCGCCGTCGTACAGCCACACCCCCTCCGCGCGTGAAATAGTAATGAGCGGCAGCGATTCATGCTGCTTCATCTGCGTGCAGGGATGCCAGACCGACTTCAGGCTGCGTTGGCACAAGGATTCACTGGGACTCATTGGGACTCATCGTTCATCTGCGGGTGGGCATCATGGGGAAAACAAGCGGGAAACTGGCAGTGGGAAGCAATGGGATGGAAAGCAGTGGGACCGATGGGACACAAGGGAACACGAAGGCGACATCATACCGTGCATCGCCCGGCAGGTGAACATGCGGGCGTGCAGGCAGTGCAAACGTCATGCCGTCTGCTATCAGCGGTCAGCGGCACGACGCTTATTTCACCTCCTGTAGCTGATCCGCATGCTGCTCAGTGCTGTGCTTCAGTAATCGAAACCCGGCTCATCAAATTTTGAGATGGCGCGTCTTCTTCCCCCTGTTTCCCGCAATGCCAGCAGGCTGCCGCCCGGATAATTTCGCCCATAAAGGGAGAGGGAGGACACGGGCGCATGCGGCGCCCAGGTTCAGGCAGATCGAGCGGGATAGAAGTCCTCCGGAAGAAAGTTGGGGGAAAAGCGGAAGAAGGGCATCCGCAACGGATTGGCCGCGACTCCCCTCTATGGGAACGTCATAATGGCGGCGGCTGTCACGCAACCTGTACCTTGGTACAAGGTGTACTTCAGTACGATGGACCCAGCCCCTGCGGGCTTTCAAAATGGCATCCGCAGTACGAAGAAAGAAGCACCGCCATCCGGCGGATTTTATTGATGACCTGAACAAGAGGAAACATTATGAACAAAATCGCACAAGGCATGAAACAGTTCCTGAATGACGAAGAAGGCGTGACTGCCATTGAATATGGCCTGATCGCAGCACTGATCGCGGTAGCGATTCTCGGTACCCTGCAACAGATCGGCCCTGCTTTGAATACTCATTTCCAGACTATTCTCGCTGCACTGTAAAAAGAAACCTCCCAAAGGCTGTCGATGAGGTATCCGGTCTTATCTCTGATACCTCTGGGCAGTCGTAGTTGGAGCTCAAGTGCCGCCCAGCTTTACGCTGGGCGGTTAGCAGTTGAAGCAGTTGAATGAAAACATGAACCAACACATGCATTCACTAACTATCGGATTTTTGCTGCTGCTGTTGCTGGCAGCAGCCTGGAGCGATATCCGCAGCCGCCGGATACCGAACGTCCTGGTTTTTCCGGGTGCGATCATCGGCGTTCTGCTGCATGCCCTGCTGCCGCAGGAAGCAGGCGGAGTGGGGCCCCTCGGCTCTCTGGCGGGGCTGGGCACCGGGCTGGCGCTGCTGCTGCCGCTCTACCTGCTGCGCATCATGGGGGCGGGGGATGTGAAACTCATGGCCATGACCGGCGCCTTCCTCGGTGCGCAGGAAACTGTCGGCGCCCTGCTGTGCGTCCTGCTTGCAGGCGGAGTGCTGGCGCTGTCAGCCGCGTTGGGTCAGGGCAAGCTTCGCCTGCTGTGGGGCAATCTCAATGTCATGCTGCTGGGTACACTCGCCGGGGGGGCGATGACGGGTCTGCCTGTGAGCGGAAAACCCGGTGAAAGTGCCGCGGGAGATGCCACGGAATCCGCCGCGGAGTCTGCCGAGGAATCTGTCGGCACGCTGCCCTACGGCGTGGCCATCGCGGCCGGCACGATGGTGTATCTGGGCATGACCCGCTGGGGTTGACAGAACGTATGCCAGATGAGCGCACGGGAATATAGGTACAAAGTTACAAAGTACAAAAGCGAAAGTATACGAGCAAAGTATGAAGAAAGCGCTCTGAGGGGTTCGCGGGTTATCCGGTGTGCCGATACCCGCATATTACAGAGTCAATGAATCGAGTGGCTGGATCACGAGAAGACAGCTTGGGGTGATCCGGAAACAATTATTAGCGAAAGTCAGCTAAAAGGAATGACTGAATGAAGAACGTGAGGGCGATATGGATGATCGTGATCTCGCTGCTGCTGGGATTGGCCGCGGTAGTGGTCGCCGGCAAGTGGATCATCGACCGCGCCAGCCTGGATGCGGCCACCGTGATCGTCGCCTCGCGCGATATCGATGTCGGCACCCGGCTGACGCCCGATATGCTGCAGTCGTCAGACTGGCCGCGCGCGACGGTGCCGGAAGGATCCTTTCGGGACGTAAATCTGCTCGATACACGCGTGGTCAAGGTCAACCTGGTGCGCGGCGAGCCCCTGCTGGAAGCCAAGCTCGCGCCGCAGGGCGCTGCGGGAGGGTTGTCGGGCGTGATTGCCGAGGGCAAGCGCGCCATCACGGTGAAGGTCAACGAGATCGTCGGCCTTGCCGGTTTCGCGTTGCCGGGAAACAACGTGGACATCCTCGTCAACGCTAAGGACGAAAACGAAAAACCCATTTCCAAGATCGTGCTTGAGCGAATCCTCGTGCTGGCCGTGGGACAGGACCTGGGCCGAGATGAAACCAAGCCGAAGGCGGTCACCGCCGTGACGCTGGAAGTCACGCCACAGGAAGCGGAAAAACTCGATCTCGCGCGCAGCATCGGCACCTTGTCGCTGGTGCTGCGCAACCAGATCGACAAGAGTCCCGGCACCACGGCGGGAGTGCGCACGCGGGATCTGCTGACGCTGCATTCCGATCCCGCTCCAGCCCCTGTCCGGCGTACTGCGGTGGCTACACCCAGGCCGGGCGTGGAAATCATCCGGGGCATGGAAAGAACCGAAGCAAAACTGGTGGAAAAGGAAACCCGATGAAGTTGCAGCTCTCCCCGAACAGATTTTCCGTCATGCCGACACCCATGATTATTTCAGTAGGCACTGCCGGTTTCCGTCGAACCCCCGGTTCCGTGCGTCGGCCATTTCGAGCGGCGTTGATCCCGGCTCTACTGGGCATGATTATGGTTGTGGGACTGAGCGGCAAGCTTTTCGCCGCAGGCCAGGCCAAAGGCCCGATCATGGAGCGGACGGTGGTTGCGTCAGCGAAACCGGCAGGACCAACGGATGTCCTGCTCGCTGCCTCCGATATGGATGTGACCTACGGCAAATCGGCCCTGCTCAGGCTGTCGGGGTCGGTCACGCGGATATCGGTAGGCAATCCGGACGTGGCCGATGTGACGCTGATCAGCCCTAGTGAAATCTACGTGCTGGGCAAGTCGATCGGGACGACCAACGTCATTTTATGGACCCGCGGTGGACAAAAGGGAAGCGGACAGACTGCCGTCATCAATGTCACAGTCATCCTGGATGCGGCGGCGCTGCAAGCCAAGCTGCGGGAACTGATGCCCGGTGAAACCGACATCAGGGTAACCTCGGCCGGAGATTCGCTGGTCCTCTCCGGCGCGGTATCCGATACGCTGAAGGCAGACCGGGCGGTGGCGCTGGCAGATGCCTATGTGCGCGCCGCGGCAGGGAGTCAAGGCGGGCAGCGCGGCGGCAAGCAGGGCGGGGATGCGTCCGGCGGGCAGGGTGGCGGCGGGGACGAACCCAAGGGCGCCGGCCAGGGGCTGGGCAGCATCCACGTGGTCAATCTGCTGCAGGTGGGCAGCAACCAGCAGGTGATGCTCGAAGTGAAGGTGGCGGAGATCAACCGCAAGGTCGCGGAAAAGCTCGGCTTCGATTTCCAGAGAGCGGCCAGAAAAGCCGGGAGCGCCTGGACCCAGATCATGACCGGCATCATCGGTGGTGCGCCCGGCATGCTGTTCCAGTCCAGGGGCACGCCCGATATCGGTGATGCTTTCCTGATCGATGCCGAGAAAAAGGACGAGCTCTTCCACATCCTGGCCGAACCCAACATCGTGGCGATCAGCGGCCAGGAAGCAAGTTTTCTGGTGGGCGGGGAAGTCATGATTCCAATTCCGCAGTTTGCCGGCGTTATCACGCTCCAGTCCAGGCAGTTCGGCGTGGGCTTGAGGTTCACCCCCACCGTGCTGGAGGAGGGCCGCATCAACCTGGTGGTATCGCCGGAAGTGACGGAACTGGTCAAATTCGACACCATCGCCACTACCGGACTCGGCGGTGTCTTGGCCGTGCCCACCTTCACCACCCGGCGCGTATCCACCACCGTGCAGCTGCGGGATGGCCAGTCGCTCGCCATCGGCGGGCTGCTGCAGGATAACATCAAGGAAACGATCAAGCGCTTCCCGGTGCTGGGAGAGATTCCCATACTCGGCGCTTTGTTCCGCAGCAGCGATTTCCAGAAAGACAAGACCGAGCTCATGGTGGTGGTGACGCCGCGCCTGATCAAACCGCTGCAGCCGGATTACGCGTTGCCGACCGATGCTTTCGTCCAGCCTGACCGGGGGGACTTCCTGTTTGACGGCAGGATGGAGGGCTCGCCGGCGGGGCTGCTGCCAAAGGGCATGCCGGCATCGGAATATCCCCCGCAGTATCCACCGCACGGGCAATTACAGGGCCAACCGCAAGGGCAATTACAAGGTCAACCACAGGGCCAACCCCAGGCCGGGCGTGACGATACCGGCTTCGAGATGAAGTGAGAGTGAAATGAAAGACGATAAGGACGCACTCAGCATGCACACAAACCTGATAACCGCCACTCCAGCCAGATTGCACCCAGGCAGGGCAGCTGTTCTGGCAGCAGTTGTGATCGCTACTCTCACTCTGGCGGGATGTATACCTGCCACGCCGCGGCTGGATGCACAGTCCGGCATTGCCGTGAACATTGCCCGTACCCAGCAGATCGCCAATCCCAATGCCTCGCGTGACAACGCTCCGGTGGAGGGAATCGACGGGCAGGCGGGCGACGCCGCCGTGGACAGCTACCGTGAATCGTTCGTGAATCCCCGGCCAGCCTTGTCAGGCGGCGTGGTGAACGTCGGCAGCGGCAGGGCCGGAAGCGGCGGCGGGGGCGGTGGCGGAATGTTTGGCAGGTAATACCGATTCGGCAGAGCGAGCACGTTTAGAGTTAGGAAGTGCGACAGTGGATAGTGAGACAGTGGGACGGAAGACAAGGCCATGAAGCAGACTACAGACGGGTCGCCGCGATACCGGAGCCCATACCGGGGTCGAGATCAGAGCCATTTAGGCTGCCGCCAGGAAAGGGGCGTGGTCGCCATCATCGTGGCGCTGTCGCTGGTCGTCCTGGTGGGGTTTGCCGGCCTGGCGCTGGACCTGGGCAAGCTCTATGTCGCCAAGTCGGAGCTGCAGAACAGCGCCGACGCGTGCGCGCTGGCGGCAGCGCGGGAACTCACCGGGGCCAATACCAATCAGCTCGTCCTGGCCGAAGCCGCGGGAATGACCGCGGGCATGCGTCACGATGTCCTCTTCCAGGATGAAATGATCGCGCTGACCGTTGACGACAGCGTGACATTCAGCCAGACGCTCAACGGCGTCTACCAGGCCAAGGCCGCCATCGGCCCGACGGAAGCCGTGCTCATGCAGTATGCGCGCTGCACGGTGGGCCGCACCGGAATTGCCAACTGGTTCATCCAGGTGCTCAATCTTCTGCCGGGAGTAACGATCGGCGACCAGGCAGTCGCGGCCGCCGCAGTGGCCACCCGCACCCCCTCGCAAGTGACCTCCTGCGCTGTCCCGGTAGGCGTCTGCAGCAGCGCGATCACGCCCTCGACGCCGCCCGGCACGTGGCTGCAGAGCGTGATCGGCCCCGGCGGGTCCGGTAGCGGAAGCGGTAATCTGACGGGTAATTTCATGTGGGTGGACTACACGCCGCCCGGCGGCGGGGCCTCCGAACTGGGAGGCATCCTGACGGGTCCGGGGGTGTGCAATCTTCCCGCCATAGGCACGGAGGTCGGCGAAGCCGGCGTCATGTCTTCGCTCGCGGCCCACTGGAACAGCCGTTTCGGCATCTATCAGGGCAGCGTCAAGCAGGGGGAGTCGATACCGGACTATACCGGTCGCGCCTATACCGACGCCGCGGGAAGCTGGCCCTCCAAATTCAATGCGTTTGCCGATTTCAGGAGCAAACGGGCGGTGTATGCACCCTACCAGGGGGACACCACTACCGGGCTGCGCACGAATGGAACGGTCATCAACTCGGCCACCCTCCAGGCAAGCGGCGGGGATCGCCGGCTGGCGACCGCCGCCGTGCTGGATTGCAGCGGCTTCACCAGCGGCTCGACGGTTGCACCGGTTCAGTCATGGGCGTGCGTCCTGATGCTGCATCCGATCAATACCAACGCGGGAGGCACCGGCACCGGAGCCGACCGCATGTATCTCGAATACCTCGGGCGGTCGGACGACGAGGGCAGTCCCTGCGCGAGTTCCGGCGTACCCGGTGGAGCCACCAGCGGCGGCCCGCTCGTCCCGGTGCTGGTGCGATGAGGATTACCGTCATGACTACTCTGGATAAGCAGGCATACGACAGACGGACATACAGCATGCGGACATTTTCGCGCGCGGGCCGGGGAACGAAGCATGGGGCGATGCGCGGCGCGGTCGCCGTGGAATTCGCCCTGCTGCTGATTCCCCTGCTGCTGCTTGCGTTCGGCATCGCCGAGTATGGCCGCGCGCTGTACCAGTACAACACGCTCGTCAAGACGGTGCGCGATGCGGCGCGCCTGCTGTCGCACCACAATCCTGAAGATCCGGCTTCCTACGGGCCAGTGCTGGAGGAAGCTCGATGCCTGGCGGTACATGGCAATACCAGTTGCAGCGGGCCCGCTCTGGCGCCGGGGCTGACGACCGGGATGGTGACGATTGCGTCCAGCGCTACGACCACCGCCGCGGGTACGACGGTTACATTGGTCGAGGTCAGGATTACGGGATATGTCTTCAATTTTGTCTTCAATCCGGCCCGGTTGCTGGGGGCTGCCGCCGATACCATTCCGTTCAGCGATATCCACGCCACGATGAGGCAGTTGTGATGAATGCGCGCCGCCCTTGCCGATTGTCGCCGCATGCGAACCGGTTCCGGCAACGGGGTGCTGCCGCGGTCGAATTCGCGCTTATCGCCTCGCTTCTGTTCATCCTGCTGTTCGGCATCATCGAAATGGGCCGGGTGCTGTTCTACTGGAACACCGCGACCGAGGCCACGCGGCTGGGGGCGAGACTGGCGGTGGTGTGCGGCAAGGACGCGGCAATCATCAAAACCCGCATGGGCAACATGCTCAACATCCTGACCCCGGGCACCATCGATATTGCCTATACCCCATCCGGCTGTGACGTCAGTTCATGCCGGTCGGTCACCGTCAGCATCACCGGCCTGAATGTTGCAACATTCATTCCGTTCGTGCCGTTGAATCTGAACATGCCTCCCTTCGCTACGACCCTCCCGCGCGAAAGCATGGGCATGAATGCAGGGGGCGAGGCCAATCCGGATTGCAGCTGATCCGGCGGAATGGTGAAAACTCAGCCAGGAAAGACAGGCAGGAAAGACAGCCAGGAAACTCAACCAGGAAAGAATAAGGGAAGGCAAAAAATTGAAGATCGCCGTAGTCGCGCAAGATTCGCAATATCCCAGCACCATCCAGAGATTTCTGGCCGAAGCCGACAAGCCTTATCCGCTGATCAGCCTGATAGGCGGAGTGCAGCAGGTCGCGGCCGTGGCGGAGCAGGAACAGCCTGATTTGCTGATGCTGGAGGGGCAGTACTTCAGTTCCATGGAACTGGAGGTGCTCAATCGCGTTACCTCCCGTTTTCCGGATGTAGGGATGGTAATGCTGTGCCCGGCCCAGCCTCCCGAGCTGCTCATCGAAGTCATGCGTGCCGGCATTCGCGAAGTGCTGCCGACGCCACTGACCCGCCATGTGGTGATCGATGCCGTCGAGCGCTTTCAGCAGAGACTCGCGCTGGCGCGGATGCCCATGCATGAGTGCAAGGTGCTGGCGTTCATTCCCTGCAAAGGCGGCAGTGGAGCCACATTTCTTGCGACCAATATCGCCTATGCCCTGGCCGCGCAGGAAAACAAGCGGGTTGCCTTGTTCGATTTCAATCTGCAGTTTGGCGATGCCGCGCTGTTCGTGCAGGATGATGCGCCCACCACTTCGATTGCCGATGTGGCGCGCCAGATCCAGCGACTGGATGGATCGTTCCTCAACTCGAGCATGATCCAGGTATTGCCGAATTTCGGCATGCTGGCTGCGCCCGAAAGTCCGGAAAAGGCCGCGGAGATAAGACCGGAGCACATCAATCCGCTCTTTCAGGTCGCGATGAAACATTATGACTTCGTGATCCTGGATGTCGGACGCGAACTGGATGGGATTTCGATCCAGGCGCTGGATCGCGCCGATCTGATTTTCCCGGTACTGCAGCAGACCCTGCCCTCCATCCGGGACGCCAGACGCATGTCGGCGGCGTTTGCCGCATTGAACTATCCGGAAGAAAAGATTCGGCTGATCTTGAACCGCTACAAGAAAAATGCCGATATCACGCTCGATGATATCGAGAGTACCTTGAACCTGAAGATCTTCAAGGTGGTGCCGAATGATTATGCCGTCGTCACCAGTTCGGTCAACCAGGGTATCCCCGCGACCAGGCTGGCACCCCGCAGTCCGGTGGCGAAGTCGTTGCAGGAGATTGCGCATGAATTATGCCGCAGCGCCGGCCAGGGAAGCCTGCTCAGGAAGCTGTTTGCATTCTAGATAACCCCGATTTTATGGACTGACAGTCATGTCGATACGAGAACGTCTCCAGAGCGTGAAGGAAACCGGGTTGGCCGAGCATCACCCTGCGCCTGTCACGGCTCTGCACGATATCCCCGCTTATGAGGAGTTGAAGGCGCGCGTCCATCAGAAGCTGCTCGACCGGGTGGATCTGGCAGTCATGGAAAGCCTGCCGGCCGAACGCCTGCTGATGGAGATCAGGAACCTGGTGGAGCGGCTGCTGGTCGAGGAATCCGTCCCGATCAACGAGGCGGAGCGCCAGGGCATCGTCCGCGACATCCAGAACGAAGTGCTCGGCCTGGGCCCGCTCGAGCCCCTGCTGGCGGACCCGACCATCTCCGATATCCTGGTGAACACCCATCGCCAGGTCTATGTCGAGCGGCGCGGGCGCCTGGAACTGACCGACGCCCACTTTGCCAACGAAAAGCACCTGAGAAAAATCATTGACCGGATCGTGTCGCGTGTCGGGCGGCGCGTGGATGAGTCCAGCCCCATGGTCGATGCGCGCCTGCCCGACGGTTCCCGCGTCAATGCCATCATCCCGCCCCTGTCGATCGATGGCTCGATGCTTTCGATCCGGCGTTTTTCCGTCAAGCCGCTCAAGATGAATGATCTCATGGCATACAAGTCACTGACACCGGAGATGGGGGAGATCATCAGCGGGCTGGTCAAGGGCAAGTGCAGCATCCTCATTTCCGGGGGCACCGGCAGCGGCAAGACGACGCTGCTCAATATCATGTCCGGTTTCATTCCCTCCTCCGAACGGATCGTGACCATCGAGGATGCAGCCGAGTTGCAGTTGCAGCAGCCCCACGTGGTGCGGCTGGAGACGCGTCCTCCCAACGTTGAGGGCAAGGGCGAAATCTCGCAGCGGGCGCTGGTGAAGAACAGCCTGCGCATGCGCCCCGACCGGGTCATCATCGGGGAAGTGCGCGGCGCCGAGGCGCTGGACATGCTGCAGGCCATGAACACCGGCCATGAAGGCTCCATGGCCACGATCCATGCGAATACGCCGAGGGATGCGCTGGGCAGGGTCGAAAACATGGTGAACATGGCCGGGCTGAACCTGCCCATCAAGGCGATCCGTCACCAGATCAGTTCGGCCATCTGGGTGGTGATCCAGGTTTTGCGTCTGACCGATGGCAAGCGCAAGGTGACGAGCATACAGGAGATCACCGGCATGGAGGGCGACATCATCACCATGCAGGAAATCTATACTTTCGAGCAGACGGGCATCGCGGCGGACGGATCAGTGCAGGGACATTTCCGCGCTACCGGCATTCGCCCCAAGTTCGCCGAACGCCTGCGTGTATACGGCATACCGCTGCGCGAGGAGCTGTTCGATCCCTCGCGCCGGTATACATAGCGGGCGAGGAGACGGGAATGGACCTTCTTTACTATCTGTTTCTCATATTCTGCTTCCTTGCGGTCGTGCTGCTGCTGGAAGGGGGCTACCTGGCCTGGCACGCGCACCGCGGGCCGGAAGCAAAACGCATCCAGGAACGTTTGCAGGCCGTTTCCGCGGGATGGGGAGATGCCGAGACGGGACTGATGAAGCAGCGGCTGCTGAGCAGTTCGCCGGCGCTGGAGCGTTTCCTGCTGCAGATTCCACGCATTCACAGCCTCGACCGCCTGCTGCAGCAATCCGGCATGTCCCTGATGGTGACCCACTTCCTGGGCTACACGGCCATGACCGCCCTCGGAGGAATGGCGAGCGCCGCGCTGCTGGGCCTGCCGTTTACGGTCGCGCTGCTGTCGGGGGCGGCGGGAAGCGGGCTCCCCCTGTTTTTCACGCTCAGCGCGAAACGCAAGCGCCTGGAGAAAATCGAGCGGCAGCTGCCGGAAGTGATCGACCTGATGGGGCGCGCGCTGAAGGCGGGCCACGCCTTTTCAGGCGCGCTGCAGCTGGCCTCCACCGACGGACCCCAGCCGGCTGCCGACGAGTTCCGCCTGACATTCGATGAGATCAATTTCGGCGTCTCGGTGCAGGATGCGCTCATGAATCTCGCCACGCGGGTTCCCATCACCGACTTGCGCTATTTTGTCATCGCCGTGCTGATCCAGCGCGAAAGCGGCGGCAACCTGGCGGAACTGCTCGACAAGATCAGTGGATTGATCCGCGCGCGTTTGACGCTGTTGGGGAGAATCCGCGTGCTTTCCGCCGAAGGGCGGCTGTCGGCCTGGATTCTCTCCTGCCTGCCGTTTGGCGCGGCTTTGATGATCAATCTCGTCAATCCCGGGTTTCTGACGGTATTGTGGACCGACCCCATAGGATTGATGATGGTGGGAACGGCGCTGGGAATGATGGTAACCGGTATCTTCGTCATGTCGCGCATCATCAAGATCCGGGTATGAAGCAGTTTCACTGACAATGCCAACCATGAGGATAGCCGAGACATGACACCTGTGCAGATCGCCTACCTGGCGATGATTTTCATCACCGTGGCCGGAGCCGCCTTCGGGGTGATGCGGGCGCTGGCGCCGCGTCCCACCAAAACCCGTCTCGATCAGGTTGCCGCGGGAGATTCTGGGCGGCAGCAGAAGGCCGGAGACGGCTGGGAACGGACCATGGTCAACCTGGCGGGTCCGCTCGCCAGGCTGGCCCTGCCGAGCGAGGGCTGGGAAACCTCCGTGCTGCGCACGCGCTTCATGCACGCAGGCTACCATGCCCGCTCGGTACCGATGGTGTACTTCGCGGCCAAGGCGGGACTGGCGCTGATTTTGCCGGCGATTTTCCTGCTTTACGTGGGCATCGGCCGCCTGGAACTGAGTACCAATGCCGTCCTGTTCGTCCTGTTGAGCCTGGCGGCATTCGGCTATTACCTGCCCAACATGGTGCTGGCGCGCCTGGTTTCGCAGCGCAAGCGGGAGCTGTTCGAGAGTTTTCCGGATGCCATCGACCTCATGACGGTGTGCGTCGAGGCCGGACTGGGACTGGATGCCGCCATGGTGCGGGTGGCGGAAGAAATGCGCCTGAGGAGCAAGGCCCTCGCCAACGAGCTTCATCTGGTCAGCCTGGAATTGCGTGCCGGCAGGACCCGCGAGCAGGCGCTGCGCAACCTTGCCATGCGTACCGGCGTGGAGGAAGTCGAGGCCCTGGTTTCCATGCTGGTCCAGGCCGACCGCTTCGGCACCAGCGTCGCCGCTTCCCTGCGCGTGCATTCCGACACGCTGCGCACCACCCGCCGACTGCGGGCGGAAGAAGCCGCGGCAAAAATCGCGCTCAAGCTGCTTTTCCCCCTGATTTTCTTTATCTTCCCGTCGCTCCTGCTGGTGCTGATGGGGCCGGCTTTCATCAACATCTATCGTGTGCTGCTCCCCACTCTCGGGAGCCAGTAACGAGCGGAGAATGATCATGTTCAGAATCAGACAGCTTGCATGGGCGATGGGTTGCGTATCGCTCATGAGCGGGTGCACGTTGTATCCGGGGTATCAGAACAAGGCCGGGCAGGCTGTCAGCATCAAGCCAGTGATGGAAGTCAACCATGCAGTTCGCGGTGCGGACGCGATGTATCAGCTTGGACGATATTACCAGGCCAGGGTCAACCATGCGGAAGCCATCGCCGCCTACGAGAAGGCGCTGGAGGCAGACCCCGGCCATGTCGAGGCGCACAATGGGCTGGGCGTCGCCCATTGCCTTCAGGATCGGCATGAACTGGCGCTGCAGTATTTCCGGAAAGCAATCGGGATAGCTCCGCTGGCAGCCCATCTGCACAATAATCTCGGTTATGCGCACCTGGTGAAGGGACAGGAAGCTGAAGCCGTGTCAGCGTTCGAGCGGGCGCTGTTGCTCGAGCCGCAAAACCAGCGGGTGCGCCGCAACCTCGCCGCCATCTACATGAAGGCGGGACGGCATGACAAGGTTGCCGTGCTGACCAGGGCGGGCTCTGAATCTTCCACAGCCTCCGCGGCAGCGCCTGCTGCCGGTACTGCCGCTGGTACTGCTTCTGCTGCTATATCGGCCATATTGCCTCCCGTGGCAGTCGCAGCAGGAGAGAAACAGAAGCTGTCATGCAGTGCTGGCGCGCGGCTGGTGCAGGTTACACCCGGTGTATTCGAGTTCCGGATGACCGAAACGGAGGTAGTGGCAGCCATACCTCCAGGTAAAGTAATCGGCAGGATCGCTGTTCCGCAAAATTCCGGAAAGTTTTCCGGCCAGGGCATCCGTATCGAGGTTTCGAACGGTAACGGCGTGCCCCGCATGGCCCAGCAGGTGTCCGATTTTCTGCAGCAGAACGGATTTGCCACGGCCCGGCTCACCGACCGGCAACCGTATCAGCAAGTCCTGACGGAAATACACTACCGGCCGGGTCATTCCGGAGTGGCCGAGGAGATCAGCCGACTGATGCCGGTGGGAGCTCCAATGGTCGAAAGTTACAATCTTCGCAAAGATATTCATGTGCGGGTGATGCTGGGCAAGGACGCTGCGCGGCAGGGGGCTTACCTGGAGAGCTCACGCGGGGTGCAGATCGCGCAAGGAACTGGCGGAGCCGTCGAGTAAAGCGGGCGAATCAAAGCAGGCGAATCAGGAGCACGGCGCGGGGCGCGAGTCTGAGTCGGCGTAAATGTGAGCAGTGTGCAGTGTGCAGATGCGGCGATTACCCCCTGCGCCCCGGGGCTCTGCCATGGGCGCTTCGTTACATCTCCAACGCTTCGTCACATCTCCACGAAATAGCTGGCCGCAGCCAGGTCCACAGTCTCGGGTGTCAATTCCGGAAGCTGCCGCATGAAACGCGCGCGATCCACGATATGCTCCATCAGATCCCGCGGGTGGCTGCCCGTCAGCGGCCGCTTGGCCTTGCGGTAATGATTATCCAGCAGATATTCGGCCGCTTCCGCATCGTAAGCAATTCCCTGTCCCTCACACACGCGCCGCAGGATTTCCCTGAACTCGTCTTCGGTCTGGTACTGCACCTGTATCTTGTGGCGAATACGGCGCAGGAAGGCCTCATCGACCAGATCCCCCGGGCGCAGGTTGGTACAGAAAACCGTGATCTGGTCGAAGGGAATCTCGAACTTCAGGCCGGTATGGAGCGTGGGGAAATCGGTGCCGCGCTCGAGGGGTATGATCCAGCGGTTGAGCAGTTGGCGCGGTTCCACCTGCTGGCGGCCAAAGTCATCGAGGATGAAGACGCCGTTGCCGGCTTTCATCTGGATCGGCGCTTCGTAGAATCTGCTGCTGGCGTCATAACGCAGGTCGAGCATGTCCAGGGTCAGTTCCCCGCCTACCATTACTACCGGACGCCGGCATTTTTTCCAGCGGGGGTCATGCTTCATGCTCTGGCTCAGGTCAAGACCGGTATCTTCCCTGGATTCATCTTCCACGCTGAAGTGAATCGAGGGGTCGAACAGGCGGATCACCTGGCCACTCACCTCTATCGCCTGCGGCATATAGATGTGTCCTGGCAGCGCGCGGCCCAATATTTCGGCAATACTTGTTTTTCCTGTTCCCGGCGGACCATAGAAGAAGATGGAACGTCCCGAACCAAATGCTGGACCCAACTGGCTGAGCATTCTCTCGCCGATGACCATGTGCTTGAGGGAGTGCCGGATCCATTCATCGTCCACTTCGACCTGACGGACGCATTGCCGCACCAGGGCGCGACAGTAGTCGCGCAGAGGGACCGGTGCCGCGCCTACATAACGGCTGGCATCAAGGGCGGCTTCCGCTCTTTCCCGCCCGCGCTTGGTCAACTCGAAGATATGCGATACGCGGCTGTATCCGCCAGCGGAGCGGATGGCCGCTAATTGGTCTGCCTTGATCAGTTCCGCCAGTTCATCGACCACGCTGAAAGGGAGAGAGAGCGTATCGGAAACCTGCTGCAAGGAGAATGTGCCAGCCTCGAGATAGGCGGCCTTGAGCAGCAGGTCGGTGAGAAAAGCTTCACTCAGGCCGGTGTCCACCACTTTCAGCGGGACCAGCGGGACAGGCTGGAAGAACTGATGAAACTGATCTGCCGTGAGGAAGCCAAGGGAGACGAGGATGTCCCCCAGGCGGCCATTGTCCTGCCTCTGGCAGGCAAGCGCCTGCGCCAGCTGGGCGGACGAGATCAAGCCTTCGCGAACCAGCAGTTCACCGATGGGGTTTGCCATATGGGGTCTATAAAAATAGGGAGCCTATAAAACTGGGGTAATCGTGGTAATCCCGGCCCGCTAAAACACGAACGGCACGAGCCGGTAACGTACCCGGAGCATGTAGGTGCGGTAGGACGGATCCAGGGCAAGATGTCTTTCCTCGCGTTGGATCCGCACCCAGAGCAACCCCATGGTCGCCGCAAAGATGAGCACGTTCGCGAGCGTCGTATGCACCAGCACGTAGCCGCCAAACACGAGGAAATAACAGGCATAGAGCGGGTGGCGCACGATACCGTACATCCAGGCCGTCTTGATTTCACGTTTGGCCGCGACGAGCGCAAAACTGCGATTAAGGGATAGCAGGCTGACGATCTGTAGCAGGGTGCCGAGCGCAATGATGCTGCTTGCCGCCGGAAACACGCCCCAGGTTGCAGGACGGAGAAACAGTGGTGCGAAGGAACCGGCAATCGCGACCAGCCAGTCGGACGGCGTCACGGAAACAGTCTGCGGGAAGCTGCGGAAGATAAAGAATCCCGTTGTCAGGGTTTCGGAAAGGATGACCAGCAACAGCGTCCACTCCCCTGTTTCCAGGTATTTGTTGAAGTGTGCCCAGGCAAAGAATCCGAATAATCCCGCCAGCAGCATGCCGCTGTATACATGGAACCGTTGGGAGTGCAGTATTTTTGACAATACGTTCATGCCTGCGTTACCCCCTTGGCGAGCGTCGATTTGAGCTGACATGGCAAATCCTTGTGTTTGATGAGTTGGATGTGTTCGATGTATTCAAGAGATGAAGAGCCATGGCAAAGACCGGATGCTCAGCCAGCAGGCGGCCCCAGCAAAAGGCAGAAGGCCCAGGAATCCTCGCATTCCTCCTGAATATGCGTTCTCATTCTAGGAATGTCCCCGGCGCCCTGTCCATCGTACTGAAGTACAGGGATCCGCCAGGGAAGTGATGGTCAAGCAGATATTTTGTGGGGGTAAGGTGAAAGGAAAGCTGGAATTTCCAATGCGGATTTGCGTAAGCGTTTATTGATCCGGCCAGAAAATACTATGAATCTCGTCATTCCGGGCTTGACTCGTAATCCAGTAAACCGCAATCCGGTCCAAACCAATAATGGCGTGCTTTGAACGTCACTGAATGTCCGCTTCCGCCGGTATGACGTTTGTACTGTTTGCTCGCTGAATTAATGGTTCCGCTGTATGGCAATACTCCATGTTGTCATACAGCGGGACAAAAACTTAGAAAACACCTAGAAGAATACCCGTTCTGCCGATCCGCTGAGGCGGGTTACGGTGTAGAAATCGCGCTGTCCGCTTATCGGCAGGACAGAGAATCTATGGAGGGTGGTGATACCAATGGTTCGTACAGGAACCGTCTGTTCTCCGGGTATCTGTATGCGAGGCAGCAAAAGGCTGAAAGTAGTTCCTCCTGTATCCACCGTCATCCGGATTGTAACGCTGACAAGCGTGCCGATTTCAGTTTCCACACTTCGGATTTCATCACCGGTAAAGTCGAGCGTTTGTTGCAAATCCTGATAGCTGAAATGCGGCTTGCCGTCTATGCCGCTGGTCGAATAGGTGATATTGAGATTTTTGCCGCTCAGTTGATACAGATTTGGTGTCTGGGCGGGCGGGGTTGTAGGCTGTGTAGCTTGCATGTCTGCCTCCTTTTACTGATGGACTGAGAGAATCAGTGTTTCGCTCTGGGAAAAGAATTGAAGGGACAGGCTGTAGGCCATTCGCATTCAATCATAGTCAAAGCCATTGGAAGGTGCGGAGAATGGAAAAAAGTTGTGGGCAGAGTCCCTCATCCACTTGAAATTCAGCGTCGCAAACCCTATTATTAGCACTCATTAGCGTTGAGTGCTAATAATTTCGATAATGAGTAATAACTCGGGAAACCGAATTCAGGCAATCCCGGAGGATTTCATTCGTTTTAATTTTTTAAAACACAGGAGAAGAAAACATGCAGATTCGTCCCTTACACGACCGCGTCATCGTCAAGCGGCTGGAAGAAGAACGCAAGACCGCATCCGGTATTGTCATTCCTGACAGTGCCGCGGAGAAACCGGATCAGGGCGAAATTGTCGCCGTGGGCAAAGGCAAGGTCGGCGATGACGGCAATGTCCGCGCGCTGGAAGTGAAAGTCGGCGATAAAGTGTTGTTCGGCAAGTATTCCGGGCAGACCGTGAAGATATCGGGAGAAGAACTTCTGGTGATGCGCGAAGAAGACATCATGGGCGTTGTTGAAGGTTAATGGTTAATTTTCGCAAGACGTCTTGCACAATATTTTCTGGAAATTAGGAGAAACGGATTATGGCAGCGAAAGAGGTTAAATTCAGCGATTCAGCTCGCCACAAGATGGTGAACGGGGTCAATATTCTGGCCGATGCGGTAAAAGTCACTCTCGGACCCAAAGGACGCAATGTCGTACTGGAGCGTTCCTACGGCTCACCCACCATCACGAAGGATGGTGTTTCAGTAGCGAAGGAAATCGAACTGAAAGACAAGTTCGAGAATATGGGCGCTCAGATGGTAAAGGAAGTCGCCAGCAAGACTTCCGATGTTGCCGGTGACGGAACGACTACGGCTACCGTTCTGGCGCAATCCATTGTCAAGGAAGGCATGAAGTATGTCGCCGCAGGGATGAACCCCATGGATCTCAAACGGGGAATCGACAAGGCGGTGGTCGCTACGGTTGAAGAGCTGAAGAAACTTTCCAAGCCCTGCACCACCAGCAAGGAAATCGCGCAGGTGGGCAGCATTTCCGCCAATTCCGACCCGGAGATCGGCAAGATCATTGCCGATGCAATGGAAAAAGTTGGCAAGGAAGGCGTCATCACGGTGGAGGATGGTTCCGGACTGCAGAACGAACTGGATGTGGTCGAAGGCATGCAGTTCGATCGCGGCTACCTCTCACCCTACTTCATCAACAACGCGGACAGGCAGATCGCACTGCTGGAAAGCCCGTTCATCCTGTTGCATGACAAGAAAATCTCCAATATCCGGGACTTGCTGCCAGTGCTGGAACAGGTGGCGAAGGCTGGCAAGCCGTTGCTGATCATCTCCGAAGATGTCGACGGCGAAGCGCTCGCCACGCTGGTGGTCAACAATATTCGCGGCATTCTCAAGACCTGCGCAGTGAAAGCGCCAGGCTTCGGGGATCGCCGCAAAGCGATGCTCGAGGATATCGCTATTCTCACCGGTGGCACGGTGATTGCCGAAGAAGTGGGTCTCTCGCTGGAAAAGGCAACTCTCGCGGACCTGGGGCAAGCCAAGCGGGTGGAAGTCGGCAAGGAAGAAACCACCATCATCGACGGCGCCGGGGATACCCAGAACATCGAAGGCCGTGTGAAGCAGATTCGTGCTCAGATCGAAGAAGCGACCAGCGACTACGATAAGGAGAAACTGCAGGAGCGCGTCGCGAAGCTGGCTGGCGGGGTAGCGTTGATCAAGGTCGGCGCGGCTACCGAAGTCGAGATGAAGGAGAAAAAAGCGCGGGTGGAAGATGCGCTGCATGCTACCCGGGCTGCGGTGGAAGAAGGTATCGTTCCTGGCGGCGGTGTCGCGCTCCTGCGCACCCGTAGCGCGGTGTCGAACCTGAAAGGCGACAACCACGACCAGGATGCTGGCATCAAGATCGTTCTGCGTGCTCTGGAAGAGCCGCTGCGCCAGATCGTCGCAAACTGCGGTGATGAGCCTTCCGTGGTCATCAACAAGGTTCTGGAAGGGACGGAGAATTTCGGTTATAACGCATCCAGCAGCGAATATGGCGACATGGTTCAGATGGGCGTGCTCGACCCCACCAAAGTGACGCGTTATGCCTTGCAGCATGCCGCGTCCATCGCGGGCTTGATGCTCACCACTGATGCGCTGGTAGCGGAAATTCCCAAGGAAGAAGGTGCCGGCGGCGGTATGGGCGGCGGCATGGGCGGTATGGGTGGAATGGGCGGCATGGGCGGCATGGACATGTAAGGTTTGTCCGCACCGGCTGTACCGATGTGCAATAAGCTGTGCAATAAAAAACCCCGCGGCTGCGGGGTTTTTTATTGGCGGAAGCGTGCGTCAGTCAGTATTCATCCATGGATATTTCTGCTACAGAATCTATCCGGGCAATCTATATCGGCTGATTGAGCAGGTTTTGTCCGGAGGAATGCAGTGATAAGTGTGATTGATGAGATAATGCACTTTTTTGCTTCAGCGTTGGTTCAGCGATTACAAATTATCGCCTTTTTAATAACTTATCATGACTCCAGACCAGTATTGCCAGGAAAAAGCTGTTCAAAGCGGTTCGAGCTTCTACTACAGCTTTCTCTATCTGCCTCCTGAGAGGCGTCGTGCCATTACTGCGCTCTACGCTTTTTGTCGAGAGGTGGATGATGTCGTGGATGAGTGTACGGATGCGTCAGTAGCGCGAGCAAAGCTTGCATGGTGGCGGCAGGAAGTCGCCGCGATCTTCAATGCGGACGGGAACAAGCCCAGCCATCCTGTGGCCCTGGCATTGGCCAGCGTGGCAAGCACGTTCAATCTGACCCCAGGCCGCCTGAACGAGATCATAGACGGCATGGAAATGGATCTTGACTATAACCGCTACGCGGATTTCGATACGCTTCGGCACTACTGTTACCACGTGGCAAGCGTGGTGGGATTATGCTCCGCCGAGATATTCGGCTATCGCAACCCGAAAACACTCGAATATGCGCAGAATCTGGGGCTTGCATTCCAGCTCACCAATATCATACGCGACGTCGGCGAGGATGCCCGGCGCGACCGTATTTATCTGCCCCAGGACGAGCTCGCGCGCTTCGGGGTGAGCAATGAGGATATACTCCAGTCGCGTGAAACGGACAATTTCAGGCGTTTGATCGAATTTCAGATCGAGCGGGCGGAAAGTTATTATGCGAGCGCTTTTGCGGCATTGCCGGAGGAGGATCGCAAAAGCCAGCACTCCGGGATCATCATGGCCGCAATCTATCAGGCCTTGCTGAAGGAGATCAAGGCTGATGGATGTCATGTGATGCGGCAGCGTATAAGCCTGACACCGCTGCGTAAGCTCTGGATAGCGTGGAAAACCTGGATGAAAGGGTAAAGTGCGTTGCTCCATCGCTACCCAAAGGCTGCTACCCAAAGGCACTTTCCCCGAAGCCTGCGTCGCTGTAAACCGGGAACAATCATCTTAACGGAAATTCGTTTCCAGCCGTAGTATCTTTTATGAACGATTTGAAAAACTACATTGCACCGAAGGACCTGCTCAAGGGCCGCGTGATTCTGGTTACCGGGGCCGGCCAGGGTATCGGTCGAACTGCCGCGCTGACATATGCTGCCCATGGCGCCACGGTTATCCTGCATGGGCGAAACGTGAAGAAACTGGAAAGCGTCTATGACGAAATCGAGGCGGGAGGCGGGGCTCAGCCGGCAATTTTTCCGCTGGATCTGGAAAAAGCGGGGGACAAGGATTTTACCGCTATTGCCCATGCCATTAAATTGCAACTGGGCAGGCTGGATGGCATTCTGCATAATGCGGCGCTATTATTCAACCTGACACCGCTGGAGGCCCAGACGCTGGAAGAATGGCTCGCCCTGCTGCGCGTCAACCTCGTTGCGCCATTTGCCCTGACCCGTGCCTGCCTTCCGCTGCTGAAGGCTTCTCCTGATGCGAGTGTCATTATGACATCGGATGTGCACGGGCATGTTCCCGCCGCGTACTGGGGTGGTTTTGCCGTAGCCAAAGCCGGAGTGGAGGCGCTGGTCAAGATCCAGGCGCAGGAGTGGGAGATCCTTCCCGCTCTGCGTATCAATGCCTTGATTCCGGGACCTGTACACACACCGCAGCGAACCAGAACGCATCCAGGTGAAGTCAAGCAGCGTTTGCGCCAGCCGCAGGATCTGATGTCCTGCTATTTGTATCTCATGGGTCCTGACAGCAAAGAGGTCAGTGGCAAAACGATACTCTGCTAGTTCACACTGCACATCGCGGCGCTGTCCTTCACGGCGGTCGAACTTGCCGAAGGCGCATGGCTGCTGTCGCTGGGAGAAACGAGTATAATCGTGGTCAAGGCCGGAATGAAAAGCCTTGCGAAAGTGGCGGAATTGGTAGACGCACCAGATTTAGGTTCTGGCGCCGAAAGGTGTGGGGGTTCGAGTCCCCCCTTTCGCACCAGGGAGGGTGAACAGGTCTGAGCGATGCGTGTTGATCGCCATCGGGTTTCTCTGGCCCCTTCATGGTAAATAATGTTGTCAACCCTCAGGAAATTTAATGCAGACAAATGTTGAAAACCTTGGTGCGCTCGAGCGCCGCCTTAACGTTTCAGTTCCCCAGGAGAAAATCGAAACGGAAGTCGAAAACCGCTTGAAGCGACTGGCGCGAACAGCGAAATTTCACGGGTTTCGACCGGGCAAGGTGCCCTTGAAGATTGTCGCCCAGCAATATGGTCCGCAGGTTCGCCAGGAGGTCATGGAAGATGTGCTGAAAAAGAATTTCAGCGAGGCCGTGCGCGAGAATAACCTGCGGGTAGCGGGCCATCCCCGCTTCGAACACAAGATGGCAGAAAGCGATACCGCTCAGGTTGAATTCAGTGCGACATTTGAGGTCTATCCAGATATCGCGCTCGGCGATCTTGGCAGCGCGCATATTGAACGTCCGGTAGTCGAGGTTACTCCTGCCGACGTGGACAAAACCCTGGAGGTATTGCGCAAGCAGCGGGTTGAGTTTGAACCTGCGGACCGGCCGGCCCAGGTGGGCGATCGAATCAATATCAACTATCGTGGCTTGATCGACGGTGCCGAGTTTGCGGGCGGCAAAGCTGAAGATTTCAGTCTGGTGTTGGGCGAAGGAAGGCTTCTCAAGGACTTCGAAGAGCCTTTGCTCGGTATGAGCCCGGGTCAGAGCAAAACATTTGAAGTTGCCTTTCCATCAGACTATCATGGAAAGGAGGTCGCAGGAAAAACGGCCGTATTCGAAGTGAAGCTCAATGGGGTGGAATCTTCGAAACTGCCGGAAGTGAATGCCGATTTCGCCGCTTCGCTCGGGATTGCCGGGGGCGATGTTGAAAAGATGCGCAGTGAAATTCGGGCGAATCTCGAGCGTGAGGCAGCCAAACGCGTAAATGCGAGGCTCAAGGAGCAGGTAATGCAGGTCCTTCTCGATACGACCAGTAACGTTGAACCTCCCAAAGCGCTGGTGGAAATGGAACTGGACCGCCTGCTGGAGGATACCCGCAACGATTTTGCTTCACGCGGCATGGATACAAAGAACTTCTCCCTGCCGCACGATATGCTTCAGGAGCGGGCGCAACATCGGGTAAAGCTGGGCCTGATTCTGGGAGAACTGGTAAAAATGCATAGCCTGCACCCCAAACCGGAGCAGGTGCGTGCGGTGGTGGAAGATCTCGCGCAAGCCTACGAAAATCCGGCTGAAGTAGTCAGCTGGCACTATGCCGCCCCGGAACGGCTGAGGGAGGCTGAATCGGCGGCGCTGGAGGATAACGTGGTGACATGGGTACTGGAGAAGGCGGTCGTGACCGGCAAGCCGATGCCGCTGGATGAATTGATGGGAAGATCATAAACATGCAACGATTCGAGTGGAAACAGCGTAATTCCGAACCACAGGGTTTGGGCCTGATCCCGATGGTGATCGAAACCAGCGGACGGGGAGAGCGTGCCTACGATATTTATTCCCGGTTGCTGCGGGAGCGGGTCATATTTCTTGTGGGACCCGTTACCGAAGCATCTGCCAACCTGATTGTCGCGCAACTCCTGTTTCTCGAATCGGAAAATGCCGACAAGGATATCCATTTTTACATAAATTCGCCCGGTGGACTGGTTTCCGCCGGAATGGCGGTTTACGATACCATGCAGTTTATCAAGCCCGATGTCAGCACGCTTTGCATAGGACAGGCGGCCAGCATGGGATCGCTGCTTCTGGCAGCCGGAGCGAAAGGGAAACGGTTTTGCCTACCCAACTCGCGCGTGATGATTCATCAGCCGCTGGGAGGGTTTCAGGGGCAGGCATCCGATATCGAGATCCATGCCCGGGAAATCCTGTATCTGAAGAACCGATTGAATGAGCTACTGTCAAAACACACCGGTCAGAGTATGGAAACCATTGAAAGAGATACCGACCGGGATAACTTTCTGGGTGCGGAGGACTCGGTGAAATATGGCCTGGTGGACGCTGTGCTGACTTCGAGGGGAGAGGGTGCCGGTTGAAGTTTGACTCGGGAGAGCTTGTAATCAGTCACGAGCTATTCAGCTCGGATAATGCGGGATAAAACTATGTCAGAGAAAACTGGCGGAGAAAAACTGCTTTATTGTTCCTTTTGTGGCAAGAGTCAGCATGAGGTAAAGAAGCTGATCGCCGGTCCTTCGGTGTTCATATGCGACGAATGTATCGAGTTGTGCAACGATATCATTCGCGAGGAAATACAAGGCGTGGAGGCGGCCAAGCTCGCAAAGTCGGACCTGCCTGTTCCCCATGAAATTCGGCAGATCCTGGATCAATACGTGATCGGCCAGGAGCAGGCAAAGAAAATTCTGTCGGTAGCGGTTTATAATCACTACAAGCGTCTGCGAACCCTCGCAAAATCTACCGACCCGGATGAGATCGAGCTGGCGAAGAGCAACATCCTGCTGATCGGCCCCACGGGCTCCGGCAAGACGCTGCTCGCCCAGACGCTGGCGCGTTTGCTGGATGTGCCTTTTGTCATGGCGGACGCGACAACGCTGACCGAGGCGGGTTATGTCGGCGAGGATGTTGAAAACATCATTCAGAAACTACTTCAGAAATGTAACTACGACGCGGAAAAGGCGCAGCAAGGCATTGTCTACATAGACGAAATCGACAAGATTTCGCGCAAATCGGATAATCCGTCCATCACGCGCGATGTCTCGGGTGAGGGTGTGCAGCAGGCACTGCTCAAGCTGATCGAGGGTACGGTCGCGTCTGTGCCGCCGCAGGGAGGGAGAAAGCATCCCAACCAGGAGTTCGTGCAGGTAGATACCACCAATATTCTTTTCATTTGTGGGGGCGCTTTTGATGGCCTGGAGAAGATCATCCGCGCTCGTTCGGAGAAGGGCGGGATAGGTTTCAGCGCCAGTGTAAGAAGCCAGGATAACCGCAAGGATTTTGGCGCCGTGCTGCGCGGTGTCGAGCCCGAGGATCTGGTCAAATATGGCCTGATTCCGGAATTCGTCGGCCGATTGCCTGTCGTTGCAACCCTTGAGGAACTTGATGAGGCCGCGTTGATTCAAATCCTGACCGAACCCAAGAATGCGCTCATCAAACAGTATCAGAAAATGTTTCACATGGAAGGAGGCATCGATCTCGAGTTCCGGGAGCAGGCCCTCAAAGCGATTGCCCGCAAGGCGCTGGTGCGAAAGACCGGAGCGCGAGGTTTACGCTCCATTCTTGAGGCTGCGCTGCTGGATACGATGTTTGATCTGCCGTCACTGGAGAATGTTGCCAAAGTGGTGATTGACCACAGTTCCGTCAATGGGGATATCAAACCCATTCTGATCTATTCGGACAAACCGAAAGTGGCGAAGAGCTGCTAGTCCGGGTTACGTGTTTCGACATTGCCGTTGTTGCCTTGAATTTCTTTACGGCGTCCCCATAACTATCGTTTGTTTCTTATAGGTGAGCCGATATGTCCTCTCCCATGAACGATCAAAATCAGATCTCATTACCTTTGCTGCCATTGCGCGATGTGGTGGTTTTTCCGCACATGGTGATTCCCCTGTTTGTCGGCCGGCCCAAGTCCATCAAGGCACTGGAAATCGCGATGGAATCCGGCAAGAGCATTTTGCTTGTGGCGCAGAAATTTGCAGCCAAGGACGAGCCCGCGCCCGAAGATCTGTACGGGGTGTGCAGCGTCGCAAATCTGCTGCAAATGCTCAAGCTGCCGGATGGTACCGTGAAAGTACTGGTGGAAGGCGGTCGCCGCGCGCGCATCATGAAAGTGGTTGATGATGGTACGTACTTTGCCGGTGAGGCAGCATTGCTGCCGCCCGATGCCGTGGATAACCATGAGGTCGAGGCGATGCGCCGCGCCATGCTGGCCCAGTTCGATCAGTACGTGAAGCTGAACAAGAAGATTCCTCCGGAGATCCTGACTTCGCTCAGTGGGATAGACGAAGCAGGCCGTCTGGCTGATACCATCGCCGCGCACCTGCCTTTGAAGCTTGAGCAGAAGCAGGAAGTGCTGGAAATTTTCGATGTGCCGAAGCGGCTGGAGCACCTGCTTGGTCTGCTGGAAACCGAGCTTGACATACTTCAGGTGGAAAAGCGTATTCGTGGCCGTGTAAAGCGGCAGATGGAAAAAAGCCAGCGGGACTACTATCTCAATGAGCAGGTGAAGGCCATCCAGAAGGAACTGGGTGAAGGCGAGGAAGGCGCTGATCTGGAAGAGATGGACAAGAAGATCAAAAGTGCCCAGATGTCCAAGGAGGCGCGCGTCAAGGCGGAATCGGAGTTGAAAAAACTGCGGTTGATGTCGCCCATGTCGGCTGAAGCCACCGTGGTGCGTAATTACATTGATGCGCTGGTGGCGCTGCCATGGAAGAAAAAAAGCAAGATAAGCAAAGACCTCAGCGTTGCGGAAGCCGTGCTTGAGCAGGATCACTACGGCCTGGAAAAGGTCAAGGAACGGATTGTCGAATATCTGGCGGTACAGCAGCGCGTGGATAAGTTGAAAGCACCCATCCTCTGCCTGGTGGGGCCGCCCGGGGTAGGAAAGACTTCATTGGGGCAATCGATTGCCCGCGCCACCAACCGGAAGTTCGTCCGCATGTCGCTCGGCGGCGTTCGCGACGAAGCGGAGGTACGTGGTCATCGCCGCACCTATATCGGTTCCATGCCGGGCAAGATCCTGCAGAACATGTCGAAGGTGGGCGTGAAGAACCCCTTGTTCCTGCTCGACGAGGTGGACAAGATGGGCATGGATTTTCGGGGCGATCCGTCATCCGCACTCCTGGAAGTGCTGGATCCCGAGCAGAATAACTCGTTCGTCGATCACTATGTCGAGGTTGAGTATGATCTGTCGGACGTGATGTTCGTCGCGACCGCGAATACATTGAACATCCCTGCGCCGCTGCTGGATCGCATGGAAGTAATCCGGCTCTCAGGTTACACCGAGGACGAAAAACTCAACATCGCGACACGCTATCTGTTGCCAAAACAAATGAAAAATCACGGCTTGAAGGAGAATGAGCTGACCGTCTCGGAGTCGGCTCTGCGGGATATCACGCGCTATTACACCCGCGAAGCGGGTGTGCGGGCGATGGAGCGCGAAATTTCCAAAATATGCCGCAAAGTGGTAAAGGCGCTACTGCTGAAGGGCGGCCAGAAGCGGATTACCGTCACTGGGAGGAACCTCGACAAATACCTCGGCGTAAGGCGTTACACCTATGGCGTCGCGGAGGAAAAGAACCAGATCGGGCAGGTGACAGGCTTGGCCTGGACCGAGGTCGGGGGAGAATTGCTGACGATCGAGGCTGTCGTATTGCCGGGTAAGGGTAAATCCATCACGACCGGAAAACTGGGCGAGGTCATGCAGGAATCGGTCCAGGCTGCCCTGTCGGTGGTTCGCAGCCGGTCGAGGGCTCTGGGTATTGCGGATGATTTTTACCAGAAGAACGACATCCATATCCATCTGCCGGAAGGTGCGACACCGAAAGACGGCCCCAGTGCCGGTATAGGTATCTGCGTGGCGATAGTATCGGCGTTGACCAATATTCCGGCACGCGCAACTGTCGCGATGACTGGTGAGATCACACTTCGCGGCGAGGTGCTGGCAATTGGTGGGCTCAAGGAAAAACTGCTGGCAGCGCACCGCGGCGGCATAAAGACCGTGCTGATTCCCGAGGATAACGTTAAAGATCTGAACGAAATCCCGGAGAACATCAAAAACAGGCTGGATATCCATCCGGTCAAATGGATAGATCAGGTGCTGGATCTGGCCTTGGAATCCAAACCCGAACCGCTTCCGCCTGCTCCTTCATCGGTTCCTGCTCCTGTTGCGGTGGAAGGCGATGTGACGCCGGCGGTCATCAAGCACTAGATTGTTAAAGAGTCTGTATAACAGGAGTGATAGGGGGCTAATAACCTGCAGAGGTCTTATAAAGTCGAAGCGGAAATATTTTTACAATGGCTTGACCAGGCACAAACCGCTTGATATAAAACGTTTGCAGGGTTTTTACTCTCTTAACAATAATGAAAGGGGAATCACGTGAATAAAGCTGAACTCATCGATGCCATCGCGAAATCATCGGACATTTCCAAAGCTTCGGCGGGAAATGCGCTGGATGGCGCGCTGGAAGCGATCAAAGCCGCTCTTAAGGAAGGCCAGACTGTAACACTGGTAGGATTTGGGACATTCAAGGTGGGCACGCGTGCAGCCCGCTCCGGCCGCAATCCCCGTACAGGCGACGCTATCACGATCGAAGCCACCAAGGTTCCTAAATTCATTGCTGGCAAGGCGCTCAAGGATGCAGTAAACTAGCGGCTTATCGGCGGGGGTGCTTAGCTCAGTTGGTAGAGCGTCGCCCTTACAAGGCGAATGTCGGCGGTTCGACCCCGTCAGCACCCACCAGAGTCAGATTTACTGGAGTGGTAGTTCAGTTGGTTAGAATACCGGCCTGTCACGCCGGGGGTCGCGGGTTCGAGTCCCGTCCACTCCGCCATATCTGCTTACATCAGGGCGAACGTGAGTTCGCCTTTTTTATTCGTTTTCCGTCATTCAATGTTTGATTTCGTCAACAAGAAAAGACGCATCGTTCAGATCATCCTGGGACTTGCCACCTTACCGTTCGTTTTCTGGGGCGTGGAATCCTACCGCAGTGACGGTGCGGGTGACCACGTTGCGCTCGCTGCGGGAGAAAAAATTTCACGCCAGGAATTTGAGCAGGCGCTGCGCAATCAGCAGGAGAATATGCGCGCCACGATGGGGGAGAATTTCAGCCCCGCGCTGCTGGAGAGACCGGAAGTGAGGGCGGCCATCCTGGAAGGATTGATCCAGCAGCGCTTGCTGCGAGAGGAGGCATTTCGCGTTGGACTGGGAGTATCCGACGTGCAACTGGTCGAGATGATCCAGAACATCGATTTATTTCAGGAAGACGGAAATTTTTCGAAGCAGCGCTATGAAGAATGGCTGCGGAGCCAGGGAATGAGCGCGCGCGCTTTTGAAGCACGCCTGCGTCAGGATTTGATGCGACAGCAACTGGTTGATCCTTTCTCCAAAAATGCGTTTATTTCCCATTCGGTGGCGGAAAGAATCCTGCGCCTGGGTGACGAAAAGCGTGAGGTGAGTGTCGTTCAAATCCAGCCGGAGCAGTTTCTGGCGAACGTCAAACCGGGTGATGACGCCATCAGAGCCTACTACGAGGCACACAAGGCCGAATTCCGGTTGCCGGAGCAGGCACAGGTCGAATATTTGGTGTTATCGATGGATGCGCTGGCCGAGAAGGCGCAGGTAACCGCCGATGAAGCGCTGGCATATTACGAGGAACACAAGCACGAATTCGGACAACCCGAAGAACGCCGTGCGAGTCATATCCTCATAAGCGCACCTGCCTCGGCCTCCGCTTCTGATCGGGCGGCAGCGCGCGCCAAAGCTGAGGAACTGCTGGCCGAAGTCAGAAAATCCCCCCAGCGTTTTGCGGAGCTTGCGAAACAGCATTCCCAGGATCCGGGCTCAGGGCAGGCGGGTGGAGATCTCGGTTTTTTCGCACGCAACATGATGACGAAATCATTCGAGGACGTGGTTTTCCGGATGAAGCTGGGTGAAATCAGCGATATCGTCGAAACTGAGCATGGATTTCATATCATCCTGCTGGCAGAGACAAGAGGCGGAAAGCAGGCGAGTTTCGAGGAAGTGAAGAAACAGGTTGAACAGGACGTCAAGAAACAGAAAGCTGCAAGGACGTTTGGTGAAATGGCGGACAGCTTCAGTAACATGGTGTATGAGCAGAGCGATAGCCTGAAACCAGCTGCGGAAAGTCTTGGCCTGAGCATACAGCAGAGCGGCTGGGTTCGGATGAACTCGGATGAACCGCCTTATTTCAACAATGAAAGGCTGCTTCAGGCAATATTTTCGGAAGACGCGATCAAGGATAAACGCAACACGGAGGCGATCGAAGTTTCTCCCAACACGCTTGTTTCAGCCAGAGTGCTGGACTACAGGCCGGCCACTACCCCTTCTGTAGAGGAGCTGAGGGATAAAATCGCGGTCTCGATCGCCCGGGAGGAGGCTTCCAAGGCAGCGGTAAATGAAGGGAAGGAGCAGCTTGCACAGTTGCAGCAGGGAAAGACTGCCGCAATCAAGTGGACTCCCAGCCAGCAGGTTTCCAGAAGGGAGCGCCAGGGTTTTGACAATGAGACGGTACAGGCAATTTTCAGGGCTGAAACAGATCACCTCCCGGCCTATTCAGGCCTGCCTAATGCTCGGGGTGGTTTTACCCTTATTCGCGTTGACCGTGTCATCGAGCCGCGGGCGCCCAGCGCAGAGGAGCGAAAAAGTTTTGCAGGCCAACTAAGCCAGTTGTTCGCCCAGGAAGAATTTTCATCCTATCTGAATGGAATCAAGAAAAGGTATGATGTATCGGTCAGTGAGAACTTCGAGAAGTAGTCATGCTCCGGGATTAGAGGGTGTCGAAGGCAATCGTGTTGAATCCGGCATCGACATGGGTAATTTCACCTGTTATGCCGCCTGCCAGATCACTGCATAGAAAGGCGGCGACGTTGCCCACATCCATGATCGATACATTACGCCGCAGCGGCGCGACCTTCTCCGTGTAGCTCAGCAGCTTTCCGAAATTGCCGATTCCTGCCGCAGCCAACGTTTTGATCGGCCCTGCCGAAATCGCATTGACGCGTATTCCCTTGGGACCCAGGCTGGACGCCATGAAGCGGACATTGGCTTCGAGACTTGCCTTGGCGAGGCCCATAACGTTGTAATTCGGCATCACCCTTGTTGCACCCAGATAGGAGAGCGTCAGAAGCGCGCCATTTCGCCCCTGCATCAGCGGAAGGGCGGCCTTTGCCAGCGCCGCGAAACTGTAGGAACTGACATCGTGGGCAATACGAAAAGCCTCACGGTTTACGGTTTCAAGATAATCTCCGCTGAGCGCATCGCGTGGAGCAAAGGCAATGGAATGAACAATGCCATCGAGGCCATCCCAGCGCTTTGCCAGATCATCGAAACATTGGGCGATTTCCTCATCCTTTGAAACATCGCAGGGAAACAGCAGATCGCTGTCAAATTCCTTAATGACTTTTTCGACCCGTTCACGCACACCTTCTCCTTGATAAGTAAAAGCAAGCTGGGCGCCCTCGCGATGCATCGCCTTTGCGATGCCATATGCAATCGAACGGTTGGTCAGAAGGCCCGTGATGAGAATGCGCTTGCTGGCGAGAAATGTCATGTCATATCCTTGCTGCGTTGAAGTAATGATGTGAAATATGGAAATATGGAAATATGGCGTCCCTGTTCGTCCGGATATCCCGAAGTCACGCGGCCGGCTTGAACTCCTGAAGAAACTGCGGGTCAAGGTACACGGGCAAATAACATGAGGTATAGCGTCAACTGAAGTATACGCTGAACCTGGCCAACTCCCGGCATTATAGCTTCAACTGTTGCATGCTTGTAGAATCACACGGTTTGCCGAAAATCTGCTCATGAGGAATCAAGAATTGCCGCTGTACCATCAAGCCTGTGTTTACCCGATTTTTGAATAAGACCGCAACCTTGCCAGCGACGCATTTCCTTCCCGCATTCCTTGCTGTTCTGGTGTGTGCCTGCAGCGACAACCCGTGGAACAGTCCATATCCTGCCGCGGATGCGGAAAAAAATATACTTTATGCTGCTTTTGCCGAGCGTCCCAAGCACCTGGACCCGGTGCAGTCATACAGCTCCAATGAGATTCTTTTTACGGCGCAGATATATGAACCGCCGCTGCAATACCATTACCTGAAACGTCCCTACGAATTGATTCCCGCTACCGCGACGAAAATGCCGGAGGTGCATTATTTTGACGAAAAAGGCGCGCGCCTGGGCGACAATGTGGACGCCGACCAGATCGCCTTTACCGTTTATGAAATTTCAATCAAGTCCGGTATACGTTATCAACCTCATCCGGCCTTTGCCAGGGACTCACAGGGAGAGTTCCTGTATCACAGGCTTGGCGAGGAGGATGTACATGGCATATACAGGTTGAGCGATTTTCCGCAAACCGGCTCACGGGAACTCACTGCTGCGGATTACGTTTTTCAGATCAAGCGGCTGGCTCATCCCCGGCTGCACTCCCCCATTTTCGGCCTGATGTCCGATTACATCATGGGCCTCAAGGAATATGCGGCAACGCTCGAGATGGCGGCCAAAGAACGCTCCAGGGAGCAGGGGGAGCAGAGCCGTCCGGAGCAGGACGGGGAGGATTACCTGGATCTTGCGCGTTATCCCCTGGAGGGGGCCGAGGTAGTGGATCGGTATACCTATCGTATCAAGATCAAGGGCAAATATCCCCAGTTCAGTTACTGGCTCACAATGCCCTTTTTCGCGCCGATTCCATGGGAAGCGGATCGCTTCTACAGCCAGAAAGGATTGGCGGAAAAAAATATCAACCTTGACTGGTATCCCGTTGGGACCGGCCCTTATATGCTGTCGGAAAATAACCCCAATCGGACAATGGTCCTGGAAAGGAATCCCAATTTTCATGGCGAAACCTATCCTGCCGATGGAATGCCAGGAGATGTGGAAGCCGGGTTGCTGAAAGATGCAGGCAAGCCCTTGCCTTTTATAGAAAAGGTCGTATATAGCCGGGAGAAGGAAAGCATTCCGCGCTGGAACAAGTTTTTGCAGGGTTACTATGATTCATCCAATATCGGTTCCGACAGTTTTGACCAGGCCGTGCAGTTGACAGGACAAGGAGAGGCCACCGTAACTGAAGCAATGAAGGAGCAGGGTATTCGGCTGGAAACGGCTGTTGCGGCTTCCACAAATTACGTTGGTTTCAACATGCTTGACCCGGTTGTCGGCGGCGTGGGGAAACATGGCCGCGAATCGGCCAGGAAGTTGCGCCAGGCGATTTCCATTGCAGTGGATTACGAGGAGTATGTCTCCATCTTCGCCAACGGACGCGGTATTCCGGCGCAAGGCCCGATTGCTCCAGGCATCGCCGGTCATCGCGAGGGCAAAGAAGGTATCAACCCGGTGGTCTATGAGTGGGTAGACGGGCGGCCCCGCCGCAAGTCGATCGAAGTGGCCAAGGCATTACTGGCAGAGGCAGGCTATCCCAACGGTATCAGCGCGAAAACTGGCGCGCCGCTGGTACTTTATTTCGATGTCACGGCCCGGGGGGCTGAGGATAAATCCAGCCTCGACTGGATGCGCAAGCAATTTCAGAAACTCAACATCCAGTTGGTGGTGCGCAGCACGGACTACAACCGCTTCCAGGACAAGATCCGGAAGGGCAATGCCCAGATTTTCGAGTGGGGCTGGAACGCCGACTATCCCGATCCGGAGAATTTCCTGTTCCTGCTACATGGTCCGCAGCAAAAGGTAGGCAATGAAGGCGAGAACGCTTCCAATTACTCCAATTCCGAATATAACCGCTTGTTCGAGCAAATGAAGAATATGGAGAATGGCCCCGCTCGCCAGAAAATCATCGATAGAATGGTTAATATCCTCCGCCGTGACGCACCCTGGCTGTGGGGCTACCATCCCAAGGATTATGGCCTGTATCACTCATGGTATGGCAACGCCAAGCCGAACAGGATGTCAAACAACAATGCTAAATACCTGCGCATAGACGGAGTCTTGCGCGAGCAGAAGCGACGTGAATGGAATGAACCAGTAGTCTGGCCGATGGTTGTAGGACTGACTGTGCTTGCCGGAAGTCTGCTTCCCGCCGTGCTTGTTTACCGGCGTAGGGAACGAGGGACAGGAATATCGGATGGCGCGCTGAAAATGGAAGCTCAGGGATGAGAGGATGACTGATGCTTAATTACATCATCCGGCGCATCCTGTATGCGCTCCCCATTCTGGTTGGCGTAAACCTGATTACTTTCACCTTGTTTTTCGTCGTAAATACACCCGATGACATGGCGCGCATGCAGCTTGGCATCAAGCGTGTTACACCGGACGCCATCGCCAAGTGGAAACAGGAACGCGGTTATGATCAGCCGCTGATGTTCAACAATGCCCGCGAGGGCCTGGAGAAAGTCACCCGTACCATATTTTTCGAGAAATCCATCGCCATGTTCGCGTTCCGCTTCGGTTACTCCGATGACGGGCGCGACATCGCCTACGAAATCAGGACACGCATGCTGCCCAGTCTCGCCATTGCACTCCCGGTATTCGTGCTGGGGCTCATCGTTTATATCGTCTTCGCATTGACAATGGTATTTTTTCGGGCTACCTACGTGGATTTTTGGGGTGTGGTACTATGCGTCGCGCTAATGTCCATCTCAAGCCTGTTCTATATTATTGGAGGGCAATTTCTGATCAGCAAATTGTGGCATCTCGTGCCCATATCAGGTTACAGCCAGGGACTGGACTCGGCCAAGTTCCTGGTGCTGCCGGTGATCATCGGCGTCATCAGCGCGGCCGGTGCAAACACGCGCTGGTACCGTACACTTTTTCTTGAGGAAATGGGCAAGGACTACGTGCGTACTGCCCGGGCCAAGGGCTTGCCGGAAAGTGCCGTGCTGTTTCGGCATGTGCTGCAGAATGCCCTGATTCCAATTCTTACCGGGGCCGTTGTGGTAATTCCCCTGTTGTTTCTGGGAAGCCTGATCGTGGAATCATTTTTTGGCATTCCGGGATTGGGCAGTTATACCATCGATGCGATCAACTCTCAGGATTTTGCCGTGGTGCGGGTGATGGTTTTCCTGGGATCGTTGCTCTATATCGTCGGACTGATATTGACCGACATTTCCTATACGCTGGTGGATCCGAGGATAAGGCTGGAATGACAATATTCCGGCAAGGTTGACATGTCTTTCAAACCTGTAATCCTGTGGACCGATGCGCTCGTCTACGTTCTGGTTGCCGTAATCGTTATCTTTGCCTGGCAGGTGCGGCGCCATGAACATCTTCTCGCGCCCTGGCGGCGTGTCGGACATAGCGCAAGCGGCATGGCGGCACTCACCATACTGATGTTCTTTATCGTTATCGGGTTGCTCGACACGATACATTTGCGTCCCGCCATCGAAAACGGCAATGGCGGCAGTGAAGCCGCTTACGGGGTCGAAGTGTTGAGCCTGCTCGACCTGCTTGCAACGCCTCTGCGCACGCAGGTGGAAACAACCTACTCGGCGCCTTTCGCCACGCATCTCTACGCTCGCGAAACCGTGGAGTTGCCGGGCGGAGGGCAGGTACGCGAATTCCCCCGTCTGAAATTTGGTGGAGCGCACCTGCAGGATCCGGAAGCTCAGCTTGCCGGCGATATTGCCACCAGAGCTGGAGCAGGCGCGGGCCTTGCCCTGCTGCTCTGGTTCTTGATCGCGACATCGGTGACAGCGATCGTGGCACACCGCAGGGATGAAAGGTTTATGTCCACGCTTTCCACAATCTGGCGGGGCATTACTCCGGTGCCCTGGAGAGCGGTATTTGTGACGCTTGCCCTGATACTGCTGCTTGGCGGTGCCGCTCTTGCATTGTGCAGCGATTACCACATTCTTGGCACGGACAAGGTGGGTCAGGACGTATTTTACCAGTCCCTCAAGAGTATCCGCACCGGACTTCTCATAGGAACGCTCACGACACTGATGATGCTTCCTTTTGCATTGCTTCTCGGAGTTGCCGCAGGTTATTTCCGGGGTTGGGTAGATGACTTGATTCAATACCTGTACACCACGCTCAGTTCGATTCCGGGTGTTCTGCTGATCGCTGCCACCGTGCTGATGATGCAGGTTTATATGGAGACTCATCCCGAGCTGTTCGATACAATCGCTGCGCGCGCTGATCTCCGATTGCTGTTTCTCTGTGTCATATTGGGGGTTACAAGCTGGACTGGCCTGTGCCGGCTCCTGCGGGGCGAGACCCTGAAGCTGCGCGAAATGGAATATATCCAGGCAGCCCATGCGTTCGGCGTTTCCCACTGGCGCATCATCAGCCGCCATATTATCCCCAACGTGATGCACATCGTGCTGATCACTACCGTGATGGATTTCAGCGGGCTGGTGCTGGCAGAGGCTGTACTGTCCTACGTGGGAGTGGGTGTCGATCCTTCAACCATCAGCTTTGGCACCATGATCAACGCTGCGCGTCTGGAAATGGCGCGGGAACCGATGGTATGGTGGGCGTTGTTTGCCGCCTTCACCTTCATGTTTGCGCTGGTCCTGAGCGCGAATCTCTTTGCCGATGCGGTACAGAGTGCATTCGATCCAAGGATGAAGACTCTGTCTGCGCTGGCGAGAACATGGCGCCGGAAAAGCATCGGGAAGAGTGCGTAACCAGTTCCCTTCTTCCGCAGAGGATTCTCTCCCGTCATGAATTCAGTTCTTGAAATCCAGAATCTCGAAACCGTTCTGCATACGGAGTCACGGCCGGTCTGGGCGGTTGATGGGCTTACGCTGCAGATCATGAAGGGTGAAACATTTGCACTCCTGGGGGAATCCGGGTGTGGCAAATCCATCACTGCGCTTTCGATAATGCGGCTATTGCCGGAAGCTGGCGAAATCGTGGGCGGTTCTGTCCGTTTGGGCGACGAAGACCTGCTGCTGCTTCCGGAGGCAGCCATGCGCAATGTGCGCGGGAAGCGCATTGGCATGATTTTTCAGGAGCCGATGCTAAGCCTCAATCCGGTGATGACCGTGGCCCAGCAAATTGGCGAGGTATTGCAGCGCCATTTCGACTTGCGTGGACAAGCGGCGGAAAAACGCATCGTGCAAATTCTGGATCAGGTGGGAATACCGGATGCAGCAAGCCGCATGAACGAATATCCTTTCCAGTTTTCCGGCGGAATGAAGCAACGGATAATGATCGCCATGGCCCTGGCCGGAGAGCCTGAACTCCTGATTGCCGATGAGCCCACTACCGCGCTGGATGTGACCATCCAGGCGCAGGTGCTGGAGCTCATGCGTGGCCTGCAGCAGCAGGGTGGCATGGCAATCTTGCTGATTACCCACGATCTCGGCGTGGCTTCGGAGATGGCGCATCGAGTGGGAATAATGTATGCAGGGGAAATCGTGGAAACGGCGAGTCGTGAGTCATTTTTTCGTGGTCCGGCACATCCCTATTCCCGCAAGCTCCTTGCTGCGTTACCCGACAGAGACAGGCGCAAGCAGGGTCATCGGCTGGATGCGATCAAGGGCAACGTTCCCTCCCTGTCACGGGAATTCGTTGGCTGCCGTTTTGCGGACCGGTGCGACCAAGCCTGGGAATTGTGTCATCAGGTGGCACCGGGATGGACCGCGCTGACCGGAGAGCAGCAGGTAAGATGCCACCTCTTTAATCAGAATTTTGGATCAAAGATCGTCAAACCGGCGGTTTCGGGGCAAGCTGGCGCGCCGGCAAGGCTGGATGCGGAAAGCAGGGAATTTGAATCCTTCCCCAGTGCTGGAACGGAGCAATCAACGCCTGATGGTTCCCTGTTATCCGTTACTGATCTGAAGGTTTATTTCCCTATCCACAAGGGCTTGATGAGGCGTGTAGCGGGGTACGTCAAGGCAGTCGACGGAATATCGCTCAAGATTGACCGGGGCAAAACGCTGGCGCTGGTGGGAGAATCCGGCTGCGGAAAGACGACGGCAGGAAAAGCCATGCTGCAACTCATCCCCCCCACGGCGGGCAGCGTGCGCTATAACGGGGTAGAACTGGTAGGTCTGGAGCGCAACCGGTTAAGGAGCCTGCGCGGTGAATTCCAGCTTATATTCCAGGACCCGTATTCGTCACTCAATCCCAGAATGCGCATTGTCGATATTATCGAAGAGGGAATGAACGCCCTCGGGGTCGAAGATGACGGAAAAGAGCCCAAGGAAAAAAGAGTGGATGAGTTACTCGAAAGTGTCGGCCTGCCAGCAGAGACCAAATGGCGTTACCCTCATGAGTTCTCCGGCGGGCAGCGTCAGCGGATAGCCATTGCCCGCGCATTGGCCGTCAACCCGAAGTTGATCGTCTGTGATGAGCCCACCAGCGCACTGGATGTATCGGTGCAGGCCCAGATTTTAAATCTGTTGAGGGAACTGCAGCGCAATCTGGGCCTGGCCTATCTGTTCATTACCCATAATATTTCAGTAGTCGAATACATTGCGGATGAGATCGCGGTCATGTATCTGGGAAGGATAGTGGAACGCGGGTCCGTGGACGAAGTTCTGGACAGCCCCCGTCATCCCTATACCCAGGCACTGTTATCCGCTGTTCCCGTTATCGAACTGGAGTCGAAGCGAAAGGTTATTCGCCTGCACGGCGACCTTCCGTCCCCCGCCAGCCCGCCACAAGGCTGCCATTTTCATCCCCGTTGCTCCCACGTCATGCCGGTCTGCCGTAAAAACTACCCGGCAGCAAGCATATTCAGTTCAACGCATACGGCACACTGCTATCTTTATCCTCAAGACGAAGAGCAGTCAGACCGTAAAACACAGGCATAAGATAAGGAATACCTCGAATGGTTGGTCAGGAAGTGGCGCGCAGGCGCACGTTTGCCATAATTTCTCACCCGGATGCCGGTAAAACGACACTCACGGAAAAATTACTGTTATTCGCCGGCGCCATCCATATCGCCGGCAGCGTCAAGGCGCGGAAGGCAAGCCGTCATGCCACCTCCGACTGGATGGAGATCGAGAAGCAGCGGGGCATTTCGGTTGCCAGCTCGGTCATGCAGATGGAGTATGGGGATTGTGTCATCAATCTGCTCGATACACCGGGGCACCAGGATTTCTCGGAGGACACTTACCGGGTGCTGACCGCAGTGGATGCCGCCCTCATGGTGATCGATGCCGGCAATGGCGTGGAAGCCCAGACATTACGCTTGCTGGAGGTGTGCCGTGCACGTAACACCCCCATTATCACTTTTGTAAACAAGATGGACCGGGAAGTGCGCGAGCCGCTTGATCTCATCGATGAGATCGAGCGAACACTGCGCATGGCAGCGGTGCCGTTCACATGGCCGATGGGGATGGGACGCAGTTTTCAAGGCGTCTTCGATCTGCGGCACAATCACATGCGTGTTTTTCATCCCGGTTCTGACAAGCTGGACGATGAAGATGAAATCATCAAAGGCCTGGATAATCCGCTGCTGGCAGAACGTTTTGGACACCAGGCTGCGAATCTGCAGCAGGAAATCGAGCTGATACGTGGCGCTTCGCCGGAATTCGACCAGGAAGCGTTTCTCGCAGGCCGCCAGACTCCGGTTTTTTTTGGTTCGGCCATTAATAACTTCGGCGTGCGTGAAGTGCTGGATGCCCTGGTAGGTCTTGCCCCGCCACCTGGTTCACGCAGCGCATTGCAGCGTCACGTGCAGCCGAACGAACCGCGGTTTACGGGAGTAGTGTTCAAGATTCAGGCCAACATGAATCCGGCTCACCGCGATCGTATCGCCTTCGTCCGCATCTGTTCCGGCCGGTTCGAACGCGGCATGAATTTGAGAGTCGCGCGTAACGACAAGGATATTCGTACCAACGGGGTCGTATCTTTCCTCTCCCAGCGCCGCGATTTGCTCGACGTTGCCTATCCCGGAGATATCATCGGCATTCCCAACCATGGGACATTGCAACTCGGGGATACGCTGACAGAAGGAGAGCGCTTGCAGTTTACCGGCCTGCCATTTTTCGCGCCGGAGATCTTTCAGACGGTGGAGATTGCCGATCCTATGCGCAGCAAGCAGCTCAAACTGGGGCTGGCGCAATTGGGCGAAGAGGGTGCGATCCAGGTTTTCAGGCCTCATCTGGGCAGTGCGCTGCTGCTCGGCGCGGTCGGGGCTTTGCAGTTCGACGTCGTCGCGCATCGCCTCAAGCATGAATACAGCGTGGAAGCCCGGCTTGCCCCGGCAAAATACCAGCTGGCGCGATGGGTTACTGCTGAGGATGCACGTGAACTCAAACGCTTCATCGATACCAACGCCCACCGCATTGCCTACGATGCCGTAGGCGCGCCGACCTTCCTGGCTTCCTTCGGCGCGGAACTCAGCGTGGCTGAAGAAAACTGGAAACACATTCGTTTCCACAAAATGCGCGAGCACGCCGGACTTGTGTTTCAGGAGTCTGTCGATGTCTGACAGCCTCGAAGCGAACCTCAGCGGATTTCCGCGAGCAGCCTGCCTATCATCTGTTCCGCCTGGCTGAGATATCCTCGGCCGAACAGGTTGAGATGGTTCAGTATGTGATACAGGTTGTAGAGGGTTTTGCGGGTTGCATAACCCGCATCCAGCGGATAGACCGCCCGGTAAGCCGCATAAAAACTGCCGGAAAAGCCGCCAAACAGTTCAGTCATCGCAATATCGGTTTCGCGGTCGCCATAGTAGACGGCAGGATCAAATATGACGGGTTGCCCCGTTTCATCGAAATTGTAGTTGCCGCTCCAGAGGTCGCCGTGCAGGAGCGACACCGCGGGTTGTCCGTCAGGAAAGAAGCAATCCAGTTCCTCCATCAAATGCTTCCCCTGCGTCTGTAACTGTCCCGAGTAGCCATTGGCCTTCGCCAATTGCAATTGATATCCTAAACGGTGCTTGCGCCAGAAATCGATCCAGTTGGACGAACGCTCGTTAATTTGCGACGTCGCCCCAATGGTGTTATTGCATGTCCACCCGAATTCTCCGGAAGAGACATGGTGCATTGCAGCCAGGCCTTCTCCCAACGCACTGGCGCCGCTACCGGAGCCGCCGTGCATCTCCACATATTCCAGCACCAGCCACGCCGCAGAAGTATTTCCGCTCCAGCATATTGGCGCAGGCGCACGCAGGGTGCGGGAATTGTGAATTTCCTGAAGACCCGCAGCCTCCGCCTCAAATATCGAAAGACATTCCGGACTGTTCAGTTTGACGAAGAACCGTTGGCCGTTCCCTTCGATTCGATACGCCTGATTGATGCAGCCGCCGCCCAGGGGAACAGTTGTTTGTACGGTAAAAGGAGCGCCGGTGAAATGGGAGATTTGCGCCGCGATTTCTGTCCAAGGCTGTTGCATAAGGTTGCTTCAGGCAATTGCGCGGCTGGCAGTTGCGGATAGCCATTCCCTTGCCCGCCGTATGGCGGCGGCAACCTGTACCGGGGCAGTACCGCCAATGTGATTGCGGCTATTTAACGACCCTTCCAGCGTCAGCACAGTGAAGATATCGTCCATCACCAGCGGGGAGAATTGCTGCAGTTCCGGCAGGGTGAGCGCGCTCAAGTCGCGATTGCTGTCTTCGGCAAAGCGCACTGTCTGCGCTACTGCTTCGTGCGCTTCACGGAAAGGCAATCCCTTTTTTGTCAGATAATCGGCAAGGTCGGTGGCTGTGGCATATCCGCGCGTCGTTGCTTTCCGCATGGCAGCATGCTTGACGCGTATACCAGCCAGCATGTCGGCATAGATGCGCAGCGTATCCGTCACGGTGTCTACCGTATCGAAGAGAGGCTCCTTGTCCTCCTGGTTATCCTTGTTGTACGCAAGCGGCTGGGCCTTCATCAGGGTCAGCAATGCGACCAGATGGCCGTTCACGCGCCCGGTTTTGCCGCGCACCAGCTCGGGCACGTCCGGATTTTTCTTTTGCGGCATGATGGATGAGCCGGTACAGAAGCGGTCAGCCAGGTCGATAAATCCGAAAGATGGGCTCATCCACAAGATGAGTTCCTCGGACAAGCGCGACAGATGCGTCATGATCAGCGCTGCTGCCGCACAGAATTCAATGGCAAAATCACGGTCGGAAACGGCATCCAGAGAATTTTCACAGACACCCTCAAAACCCAGTTCCCGCGCTACCATCGCGCGATCGACGGGATAGCTTGTTCCTGCCAGCGCGGCGGCTCCCAGCGGGAGTTTGTTCACGCGCTTTCTGCAATCGGACAAACGCTCCACATCGCGTTTCAGCATTTCGAAATAGGCCATGAGGTGGTGTCCGAAGACGATGGGTTGCGCCACCTGCAAGTGCGTGAAGCCGGGCATCACCGTATCGAGATGCTGCTCGGCCAGATGCAGCAACGCGTTCTGCATGACATGGATCAGGTCGATGATCCGGTCGATCGAGGCGCGCAAATAGAGCCGTATGTCCGTCGCTACCTGGTCGTTGCGGGAACGTGCCGTGTGCAGCCGTTTCCCGGCGTCACCAATCAGCGCGGTCAGGCGCTTCTCGATATTGAGATGAACGTCCTCCAGGGCCAACTGCCAGACAAATTCCCCACCCTGGATTTCCTGCCGGATCTGGCTCAGGCCCCGTTCGATGGCGGCGAGGTCATGATGACCGATAATGCCACCCGAAGCGAGCATGCGCGCATGGGCGAGGGATCCCTGGATATCGTACTCTGCCAGTCGCTTGTCGAAACCCACCGACGCGGTATAACGCTGAACCAGTTCCGAAACTGGCTCATCAAAGCGTCCTGACCATGTGTTTGTGTTATCGCCGGGCAGCGCTTCCGTGCTTTTTGAGGCCGTCATAATGTTTCCGGTGGAATGGCTTACAAAGGTAGAGTCCTTTGAAACCACTTTCTATCGTTGTTTCAGAAAAGAAAGTAACGAGTATAAATCAAATCATCTGTCACAATGCCGCAGCCCTGCGTCAGGAATGTTCCAGAGGAATTTATGCGCCGAATATTCCTAGAATTCCAGCGGGTCGATGTCCAGCGTCCAGCGCACTTTATGGCTGGGAAGGCTGTCGAGCTTCGTGCGCCAGCTCCCGAGGAATTCCTGCAGCTTCTTCCTGGACCTCGACTGCACCAGCAGATAAGCGCGCTCCATTCCCTTCAGCCGCGCCATTTGTGCCGGAACCGGATCAAATACCTCAATCTGGTGTGGCGCTTTTGCCATCATTGCCGCATTGGCAAGAAAGGCAAGTGCGGTAGCAATTGCCGGGGCGTCGGCCCGTAATAGAGCCTGATGGACGAATGGCGGGAAGCGCGCGGTTTTCCTTTCTTCCAGCAGCATCCGGGCAAGCGTGTCGTAATCGTGCTGGCGCAGTGCGCGGTAGAGCGGGTGATCGGGGAACTCGGTTTGAATCAAAACTTTGCCGAGGGTACCTGAACGCCCGGCGCGCCCGGCTACCTGCATCAGTTGGGCAAACAATCGCTCCGATGCACGGAAATCGGTGCTGAACAGGGAGGCATCCGGGTTCAGGATACTGACCAGTGACAGATTTGGAAAATCGTGTCCTTTCGCGAGAATCTGCGTGCCCACGAGCATGTCCACGCGCTGCTCGCGAATATCTTTCAATATCCGCTGCCAGGAATCTTTCCGCCTCGTGCTGTCGCGATCTATCCGGGCGATACGGGCATGGGGGAAAAGCCGGGTCAAGGCAGCTTCGATTCGTTGTGTGCCGTGACCAAAAGGAGCAATATCCTGATTCCCGCATTCCGGGCAGAGGCTGGGAAATCCCGCTTGATGGCCGCAATGGTGACAGCGCAGTTTTTTTTCGCGCAAGTGGACGACCAGACGGCTGGCGCAGCGGTGACAGACAGCTGTCCACCCGCATGCTCTGCATAGCAGAATTGGCGCGTAGCCACGGCGGTTTATAAAAACCAGGCTTTGCTGGTTTGATGCCAGGCATTTTTCCAGTGCGGTGATGACTGGAGGCGAAAAGCCCTCCTGAGTTTTTATTTTACCGATATCGATACAATGCACGGTTGGCAGGGAGGCATTGTCGGCGGCGCGCGAGGGCAGGCGCAAGAGGAGATAGCGTCTCGTAATGGCGTTGTAATAGGTTTCAAGCGACGGAGTGGCCGAGCCCAATACTATGGGTATCCCGGCGCGCTTTGCACGAAAGACAGCGACATCCCGGGCCGAGTAGCGCAAGCCCTCCTGCTGTTTGAATGAGAGATCGTGCTCCTCATCCACGATGATCATTCCCAGCCTTGGCAGTGGAGTAAATACAGCGAGCCGGGTGCCCAGTATTATTTCGGCTTCTCCAAGTTGTGCCTGGACCCACCCCTCGGCGCGTTCGGTGGGATTTAACCCGCTATGGAGGCTGGCCAGCCGTACGCCGGGAAAGCGCGCGCGGAAGATGGCCTCCAGTTGAGGCGTCAGGTTGATCTCCGGGACGAGGACGAGCGTCTGTCGCGCCTGGCGCAGCAACAGTGAAATCAACCGCAGGTATATCTCCGTTTTTCCGCTGCCGGTTACCCCATGCAGCAGCCATGTATTGAATTCCCCCATTTTGGGGACTATCGCATCGATCGCGTTTTTCTGCGCAGTGGTCAGGACGGGAAGCGTTTGTGTTTCTTGAGGCGAAGAAGCCGAAACGACGGGAGGTGCAACAGGTATTTCTTCCACCCATTGCAAAGCGACAAACTCCTTCATGACTTCAGAAGTCCGCCTGGAAAATTGTTTTGCCTCCCCATCTTCGATCATCCCGGATTCCTTCAGCTTTACCAGAAGCTTGCGTCTGGCAATGCTGCGACCTGGAATGGCCGATATATCGACAGCGCGGCCCTTCGTCGTAAGGCGGTATTGAAAAATGGCGGGCGCCGTGCGAATGAAAAAAGGTTGACTGCTGCGCAATCTGGCCGGAAGGCCATTCATTACCACTTCTCCCAGTGGGTGGTGGTAATACTCGCTGCAAAAACGGAATAAATCGAGCAACTCCGGTGGCAGGGGTGGAACATCGCGAAATACTTGGTCGGCTTGCTTGATCTTATCCGGGGAAATGTCGGAGTGAGAGGCCACTTCCATGATAACCCCCGCCATCCGGCCTTTTCCAAAGGGAACGAATACGCGGCAACCGATATCGTGTTTCGTTACTCCTGCCGGGGCGAGATAATCGAAAAGTATATTCAAAGGCTTATCAAGCGCCACGCGAATGATGGACATGCCAGGACGAGCGGTGATCGGGGGTGGAAAGGGGGTATGATAAACGCGGCAGGGATGAAATACGAATCCTGTCGGTCAGGCAAGAATGACTCGCTTCCCAGCTGATGTCTCCCCTATCCGGGTTCTCGGGGCCTCAGGAGATGTCGAGTTTTCTTACATCCGGGGTAATAAAAATATAAAGAGAATGTACAACTCCTTGAATTATATATAAACAATATTTCTGGCACGAGATATGCTGGAGTCTTTGGAATGCCTGGTATGACTAAGGATCAATAGATTATCGCGCATTTTGCCCTATTTGCCCACTGACAAACTGCTTGACTTAAGTGTATGGCGGGGAGTAGTCTTTACGGGCTTATGGGTATGTAAAGTACTGGTAGCGGGAATATGGGTGGTACCAGGGAGGGGT
>NZ_JCAHZJ010000064.1:0-32378 GCF_059489795.1 Nitrosospira sp. CT | reverse complement strand
TGGTTCGAGGATTACAATGAATATCATCCTCACAAGGGGCTCAAGATGAAGTCGCCAAGACAATTCATCCGCAGCCAGTTACTAACCGCATCCTGTCCGGTTTAATAGGGGCAACTCCACCCGAACGCAGGCTGCTCAAGAGCAAATGCAGCCACTGCCAGCTCGACTGCCTCTTCAACTCGGTTCTTGGGATTAGGCTTTTTGCGGGTGGCATCAATCAGGGCATCGATACCGCCATTTTCCATCGCTGACTGATACCGATAGAAGGTATCCCGGGAAAAGCCCATCAGCTTGCAGGCGCGCGATACATTGCCAAGCTCGGCTGCCAGATTAAGCAGCCCTACCTTGTGCTTGATAACGTTTTGTTGAACACTACTCATGGGGTTACTCCTTTGCGCTTTCAGCGCTCAATTTGATAAAGATTCGCACCTCTATCAAACCGGGTAACCCCGCTTTTCGCAAGGCCCTACTGTCCGATTAAATCTGAACTACTACACCTAATCACCCTAACGTAATGTTTCTCCGTGCTTTTCGCGATGGCTACTTAGCCAAATGTCGCTCTGGACGAGCTTTCATCCAATGGTACTGGATTACTGGTCCAAAGTTGGCAAACACCGTAGCTAAATCACCTGTTCTCCGTCTTATTTCTAGAAAAGTAATTTCCGGCATTGTAATTCTTTTAAAAAGCCGATTCAGTTAAAGCAAAAAGTACCGACCCCTCCCCTTCACCAGAAATTCGCACTCCATAAGGTTAATTCCCTCATTCTCCTGCTATGTTCAAGAAGATCTGGAATGACCCTGTTTGGAGCAAAGTCATCTCCACCGCAATCATTACCATTGGGGAGTTGCTGTAGCGTTTCTATTGGGTTGGTGGAACGCGATCGAGGACTATTGGACACAAGCAGTCGCTCTCGCAACTGGAACTACGGCCGTCCGAAACTGGCTCCTTGGCCTCCTTGTGTTGTTGACGCTACCAACTGTCCTCTTGGGACCTATCCTGCTATGGCTGTTGCTGAATCCATCTGAGTTAGCCAAACCGGATTGGCAAACCTATTTATCCGATGAATTCTTTGGTCTTCGTTGGCGATGGCGCTATTACGAAAACGAGATGATTAATGTATACACTTTCTGCCCCTATTGTGATTTTCAGGTCTTCCCCAATCACCCCAGCCCATTCTTGGCGGTGGATCGGGATCACCTTTCAATGTGAAAGTTGCCATCGGGAACTCGGTACATTTGACGAGTCCTATGAGTCCCTGAAGAGTAGAGTGCGGCGATCCGCCCAGCGGAAAATTCGCAATGATACCTGGAGCAATCCAAGTGGCGCCTAGGTGTTCAGTACCTGGCCCTCCAAATTAAACCGTAGTCTTTCTTCATTCCACCTCACGGTTAAGGACACATGACCACATCCCTATCTACACCCAATCGTGTGGTATATGAATACTTCGACTCTCTTCGACGACTTGTTCAGAATACTAAGAACGCCGAATCTGACCCACAGCGACGCCAAACTGCTGCACTGTCGGTAATAATGGCAGTAAACGCGGTCGAAGTATTTCTAAACCTCTGGTTCCGGGTAAGAGTTGAAGAATGCCATTCTCAAGAGGAAAGGAATGCATTCCTTAAAGATCTTTCTCAGCCTCGCCCTGTCTCTTTGGAAGGAAAGCTTCGTAGGTGGCCGAAACGCTATCTGCATCGAGAAATAGACTTCACTTCAGGGTCTGGTAAGGAGTTCATGCAAGTTAAGGCTCTTCGAAACTCCATTGTGCACTTTACCAGTTCACACGAGACTTTCGAGCATGGCGATATCTCTATTCACGGCCTTGCTGACACTACGGAATACGATGCGCTGTCATACGAAAGCGCCAAGAATGCGATGTCTGCAGCAGAAGGAATGCTAGTTGAAGTCTTTCGATTGGCCAATATTGAAGATAAACATATTCCTCGCTTTCTCCATGCTTGGGCGGCCCGAGCACAGTAAAACTGATTTTCACTTTAAATCTTATACCTGAGCTGAGAATTGGACGTAGGTACACCTACCGCTGGATATGAGCGTTCAATTAAAAGGTGGAAAGGAGTTTTGAAAGAAAATTCCCCCTAATTAAATTGGGCAAGGCCTCTGGCCGCGTCAGGAAGATTATGTATATGGATGAAGTCCGGGAAGCCTGTGGGCAATCCCTGTGGGAAACCTCGTGGACGGTGTTTTATTCGTCCATCAGGTTTTCCAGCAGGGTTGTCCATGGGCCAAGCTAGTGCTGCCGGACGATCGGCTGTGCCGATCATCCACATTGCTATCGCTTGTCCATCTCAAAGGTTACTTCTCTCGTGGCAAAGCGGGAATTGAGCCACTTTTCCCATCGTGCGGCCCTTCGCACGAGGTCTGCCCGGTAGGTGGCGTTGAGATGAGGCGTGTACGAGTGGTAGTTGGCTACCCTAGTCCAAAGATCGCCCCGGTCATTGCGGATGTGCATGTGGATACGCCAGGCAGCGAGCACATAGGAATAACAACCTGATTGCGCCACATGCTCGGGCCTGATGCCGTACTTGGCCAAGCCGGAAAGATACGCGGTATTGAACTGCATCGGGCCGATATCGTAGGTGTCATTTGTGTTTCGCACCCATTGACCCGGCCGGCCTCCTTCCTTCTCGGCCACGGCGAGAAGGATGTTTGCTGGGACTTCGTATTTCACGGCAGCTTCGATCGAGCAGGCGACACGCTCCGGCAAATCGGGGGGCAGGTCCATCACTCTCCTGCCCTGTTACTTGCTGTCCCGGAAAGCAGCTGCTTCCGCTTCGGCGTCGAGCTTAGTCTCCGTCGATCCAGCGAAGGCATTGCCCTTGAATTCCGGTTCTGGAATTTTGGAGCGAATGGCCGATGCAACTTTTCCGCCGGGGGTTTGGGCAACGCGCCCGCCTGGCGAGGCAATACTGCTTTTCACCGCCTCCATCCCTCCACGAGCGAGGTGGGACCCCATTTCGGCCACAAAGCGCGATGGCGTGCCCATTGCCTGGGCGAGTCCGCCCAAGGGCGTGTCCTGCCTGGGCTGCTCTTCAGCGAACATGCCCATGCCGCCTTCCATGCTGGCGTGAGCCGCATCGAACGCGGCCTTGATGGCGGATGCTCCACCTGCCGCATTGGCAGCTGACGCCATCATCATGCCGGTCGCGACGCCGGTCGCGGTTGCGGCCGCGGCAATCGCGGTGCCGGCACCCAGGTTACCTATCCCCCCTGTCCCACCGCCTACAATGCTGCTTAGCATGGGCGGAATCTTGTCGACCAGCACGAGCAGCACGATGGAAATCACCATCAGAACACTCATTTCCTTGAGACTGAGACCGCCACTCATCTGAATATAATAATCATCCAGAAAGGTCTTGCCGATGCCAACCAGCAGCACCATGGCAAAGAGCGATATCGCCACCCCCAGGACCGTTCGGTAGTAGTTGATCGCGATCTCGGAAGTCCAGCGCGCCCCACCGAATCCGAGGAAGAAGATGCCGGCATAAGCGAGTATCCAACCGGATACCAGGAGCAGCACCATGTTGACGCTAATCAGCGCCAGGATGATGAGGATAATTGCCGCCATGATGATGCCGCTCATGCTATCAACAGGCAAGCTAAGCGTAGATTGATCTAACGCCCGATAAAAGATATCGAAACCGATATCCACAATGCTGGACGGAGATCCCATCCCGCGGAGTCCGCTGGCCTCGGAACCAATCTGCTTGAGCGAGGCAATGATCGAGGTGGCGAAAGCAGGTCCGTTGATAAGCAGCCACCAGAAGAAGCCGGTAAAGATCGTGAAGCGGAGAAACTCGGCGAAGAATTCGCCTATGTCTGCCCGGCGCAATGCCATCAGGCCGAAAGTCCAGACCATGCTGATTGTTACCAACAGCCAGAACAACCAACTGGCACGTTCGGTGATAACAGTTTGCCATGCCGATGCGGCCGTATGATAACGATCCAGGATGTTATCCAGGACGCTTATATTTGCGATTTCCGCGTGGGCTTGGGCCGAGAATAGGGTAAACACTAAGAAGAACAACAAGAAAGGCAGTCCAACTCTACTCGGTGTTCTCATATTAATCACCATTCACGTGGAGGGCTTTTTTTTGTACCCCCAGGAAGATAATCGGGACATTTTGCGAGCAAAGCCTTATGTTCTGCTTCATCAGTAATTTTTCCCAGATCCTCACAGGTAGGATTCTTGATTTTTGGGCTCTCCGATGGCTCGCCACCATTACAAGCCGACAACAAAATACTCATCAAAATGATGCTTAATGCTTTTACTTTCATATCCTCTCCTTACCATTCACGTGGCGGACTCTTTTGAAAGGTACCCCGCCGCGCCTGTACTGCCGCAGCTGCCTGCTGCGCCTCGATGTCCGCAATCCTCGCCTGGCGTGCCGCCTCGGCATTCTGCTGTGCAATCAAGAGCGCCCGGATTTGCATGAGCTGGCTTGCCTGGTTGCTCGCAAGCTGGTTCGCGGCCTGGATCGCCGCCATCTGTCCTGGCGCATCCTCGGCGTTCCTCTGCAATTGCTCGAGCCTTGCCGCATCCGCCTGTAGTTCCAGCTCCTGCAGCTCAAGGCTGCGAATCATTGCATCATTCGCCATCTTCTCGCCGTCGGCATTATTGCGACGGTTAGTCTCCAGGCTCGTGCGCTCTTCCACTGTACAACCGTTCGGCCCGAAACAGGGCGAATTCATGTAGTAGGACGGGTTCTGGTAGCGCAGCAGGTAGCCATCGAGGCTGCCTGCCTGGTTGCGGTAGTACTGCAGAGTGTTCATGGCACCCATCAGGCGCATGGTAGTCATCTGCGCCTGGTTCCAGACATAGGCGGTGGGAGCCACCGAGTTTCGCAGCATGTTTTCATATTGAAGAAGCTGCAGCTGGTACTGCTCGACCATCTTCATGGTCTGGTTCACGCCCTCGATTGCCGAAATCACATTCTGCTGCATGTTCGCGGCGTCGAACACCGCAATACCACCAGCATGAAGTGTCTCTGTCGGCAAAGCGGACAGCCCTGTGATCACTGCTGCAATGGTGATCGCCCGAATTGTGTAGCATGCATGCCTGTTCATTGGCTTAACCATTCGTATTTTCATTCGGCGTATTTCCATTCAGGTTTGCTCCCCTGTAATCGAAAGCCTGGTACGGCCGGGCAAGGACCATGTCCTTCGTCACCGTGACGTTGAAGCGGTATCCGGGTCGGATTTCAAGCGTTGGCGCAATATTCAGGTTCTTCGAGATCATCTGCGTGATCACGCGCCCCAGCTGCTGACCCAAGGTGGCACTCAACACGCTGCTGGTCGTGGGCGCCCCAAACGTGCCCGCGATCTGGTTCCTGCTCTGGCTCAAGGCCACCCCTGCCGAGATGGCGGACATCAGGAGCGCCGTGCCAAAGAGCCGCGCATAGTGGTTGTTCACCTGGTCGGTAAAACCGGCATAACCTGCTCCGGTTGAACCGGGCATGGCACCAATATCCATGGTCTTCCCATCCGGAAAAACCATCCTCTGCCATGCCACCAGCACGCTTGCCTGGCCGTAGGCCACTTCGCTCGAATACTCCCCTTCCAGTTTGGTGCCTTGCGGGATCAGGAGGTATTTTCCGGTGGCGGTATCGAACACGTCCTGGCTTACCTGCCCGAAGATCTTGCCCGGCAGGGAGGAATTGATGCCGGTGATCAGGGTTGCCGGGATGACGGAGGTGGTGAGCACGGCATAAGGCGAGCGCGGCGGCGTGGGCCTGGAATCGAGTTTCCACCGGTCTCCCCCTTCCCTGTTGTCGAATACACCGATATCGTTGCGCAGCGAGCGCTCCTGCTGGGCTTGTGAGGCATCCTCAACATCATCGTGCCCGATGAGTCCGGCGCCTTTGAGCTGGGCCAGGCGCTCCTTGTATACTGCCGTGGGATCGGTGTTCGAGACCGGAGCGGTTTGCGTCTTGGCCGCATCCTGCGATGCGCGCCTCTGGATTTGCACCCCTGTTTTCGCCCTCAAAGCTTCCTCGAACTGCTGCACTTTAAGCTGCCGGATACGCTGCATTTCCTGCGTCTCGGGAGTTGCAGGGTGCCTTGCCGAAGGCAGACTGGCGTGCATGGGTGTCGGATTCGGATTCTCCGGATAGCTGTTCTCATGGATTACCGGCTCGACTGCCGGGATCATCCCGCCCTTTTGCTCCCCTGCGATTTCATTGGCGAACATGGCGGCATTGCTGCCTGCGGTGGTCTTCGCGGTCTCTTCCCTGTGCTTGGTCTTTGCCCGATCCATCGCAACGAGCCCAATGACAATGAGGAAGATGGCGGCGGCCACTCCCAGCAGGTAGAGTGGCAGGTCGTTGGCGCGGCGCACGCCCCATTTTGTCTGCAGCCGATTCGGGGAAGCGGAGGGAGACATGGGATTGCTCATATCATTGCCCCCCATGTTATTGCCCCCTGTAAGTCCAGGCTCCCGCAGCCGCGACACCCCTGGCATCCGGAAGATAGGCGCGCGAGAGATAACTGTTACCCACCTTCAATGTGATGGTGTAGAGCGAACCGTGCTCCGGAGTATCGAGCGCATAGGAGAGCTCTGTGCCCTGCCCTGCTGCCGCTGGGGTCGCTGGAGCTGTCATGCCCTGGGCTTGGGGCTCATCCGATTGTCCGCCTGGCTTCTGCTGGAATCCGGCGAATGTGTCTGCAAACAAAACTCTCTTTGTCTTCACGGTTTCCGAAACCGCGTAGCCTCTCGCGCGCAGCTTTGCCGCGAGCACCTGCCCGAAGTCCTTCGGCTCAGTCACGATCAGGTTGAATTGCGTTTTCGCGGGTGGATAGAGCCTCACGAGTTGATTGGTGGCATCCAGTGCGATCCTGTCGTCAGCAAGGCCGTTGCGGTTTTGCTGCCGGGTCTCCTCCAGGCTGGCGCAACCGGCAAGAACAAGGCAGAGGAACAATGCAAGGTGCCGCATATTACCTCCCCCGCCTGATGGTGACGCGGTCCTGGCCCGAGCCCACGCCCGCCACAAGAATGGCCTTGTCGAAGATGCTGTCCACGATGAAACGGTCGTTCTGCAGGCGGTAGTTGACCTGCACCGATTCCTCATCCGTAAAGAATCCCCCGTCCTTGCGCACCACGAGCAGGATCGGGGCCTCATGCTGGCTCAACGTTGCCGGCATCTGGATGATGGTCTTCACCCCGTCGTTATAGACCCGCAAGGGCTTCCAGCGCGCGGCCTGCCCCTCGATCGTATAGTCGAAGTCGAGGTTTTCCAGGTACTCGCCGGTACCCGGCATGACCTGGTTGTCATGGGCGGCCTGCTCCTGGCGCCTGATTTTTTCCCACTTGGCCATGGCCTCGTCCGGGTAAGTGAAGGCCACGCGCGGCATGAATTCCGTGCGGTGCGAGCGCAATCTCAGGTGATAGGTGCGCCGGTCGGTGGTGACAATGAGTGAAGTCTCAAGCCCCGTGTCCATCGGCTTGATGATGAGGTGCTGCACTTCTGTCCTGCCCGATCCGGTGACTGCCGGTTCCACTGTCCAGCGAGCCGTGTCGCCCAGGTGCAGGGAATTGACCTGCTCGCCCGGCTGCAATTCCACATCGCACACCTGCAAAACGGCGCAGATAATGCTGGGCTGTGTCGCCCCATAGAGGAAGCGGATGGTGCCGTCCCCTCCGATCACGGGCTTCACCCCTTGCGTCGAGGCCCCCGCTTTCCATTTTTTGGCCAGGGCGAGGACTGCGCGCTCCTGCGGCGTCAGCTTGATTTCCAGGTTGCTGAAGTGCAGCGCCTGGGGTGAAGAGGTTTCCGGCGCGTCTGGCAGGTCGCGCACGGAGGCGACCGGTACGGGCGGTATGTATGGCACTGGCGGCGCAGGTGGCACCGAAGGCACGGAGGGCACGGAGGGCACGGAGGGCACGGAGGGTATAGAGGCGGCGGCAGGTGCCGCAGGCAGGCCGGGTGGCAGTGGCGGGGGGCTGGAAAGCTCGTTCCCGGAAGCGGATTGTGGCGCCGGCAGCTTGTCCTGGCCGGCAGGGAGGTAACCTGCCGCCCTGGATAGCTGGGGCGGCTGCAGGGTATTGTTGGCGATCGCCGCGGTGACCGCGACGAGCGGCAGGCCTGCCGCGATTGCTGCGGCAAGCCTCGTCGGGGAAAATGCCGGAAGATATTGCAGGGGAATTTTCATGGGAGCTTTGAGGTTCCTAGAGTTGTCTCGACCAGGCAAAATCGCTGACAAAGATGCCAAGCGGGTTGTTGCGCAACTGCGCCTCGCTGATGTCAGGAGAGGGTTCCGCCACATACACCGTCACGAGCGCGCGCATACGGTAACTGTTCTTCACGATCCCCTGCCGGTCGCGCACGGTCTCTGTCCAGTCGGCCTGCCACGTCTGCGGGGATTGGGCAATCACCGAGACGATCTCGGTGCTCACCATCTCGCGTTCCGCGCGCCTGAAGGGGCTCGCTTCCGGCCTGCCGTTCATGAATTCGTTCATCTTGGCAGTGGCCGGATCCTCGGGCGAGAGCATGGCATACACCCCGAAGATCGCCTTCCTCTGCAGGGCAACATCCGGGGTGACCATGCGCGCCTGCTGGATGAAGGCGGCAACGGCCGCGTGGATGATGCGCGCATCCACTTCCTGCGCGCGCTCCACGGGGGCTACGGCCAGGGTTTGGCCGAGCTTGTCCACCTCCACCACGTAGGGAATGAATTTCGCCTGGCTGCCGATGTGGATCACGCCGCCCACGGCTGCCAGTGCAATCAGGAGCGACAGCAGTCCCAGCATCTGCCAGTTCCTGCGGGAAGCGGCCATATCGCCCATATGCTCATTCCAGGTGCGCCGCGCCGACAGATAAGGATTCTCTCCCTCCCCTGCCCGCCTCCCGTCAGTCATAGTTACATCTGTCCGGCGTTCATCCTCGCCTTGGCCTTTCCTCCAGATGAGCGATTTCATTGCCTGCATCACCCCGGCGCCCGCACTCAAACTCATGTCGCCATTGCCTCCCTGCCCTGTTCATTCACGAAAGTCGCGAGATAGTCGTTCAGATCGAGCCCCCGCTGGGCAAGCCACTCGCGCACCCAATGCTCTCCATGCAGCACTTCCAGCGCCTGTATCGCCGCAATCGACTCCTTGTCGGTGCTGCCGAGGAAGGCCAGCGCCAACGGTCCCAAGGCAAGTTCGTAGAGCCGTCGCCCCAATTCGGACACGTAGTAGTACTGTCTCTTCGGGATGGCGGTAGCCAGAATCTCGATCTGCCTGTCGTTCAACCCCATGCGCCGGTAGAGTGCTGCGGTATCCTGGTCTCTCGCATACACGTTCGGCAGGAAAATCTTGGTCGCAGTCGATTCCTGGATCACGTCGAGAATGCCGGAGTTGGCCGCGTCGGATAAGCTTTGCGTTGCCATCAGCACCATGCAGTTGGCTTTCCTCAAGACTTTCAGCCATTCCCTGATCTTGGCGCGAAAGACCGGGTGGCCGAGCATGATCCAGGCTTCATCCAGCACGATCATGGCAGGCTGACCGCGCAGCGACCTTTCGATGCGGCGAAAGAGGTACAGGAGCACCGGCAGCGCATAACGGTCGCCCAGGTTCATCAGTTCCTCGATCTCGAACACGGTGAAGTCCGCGAGCGACAACCCGTCTTCCTCCGCGTCGAGCAGATGGCCCATGCTGCCTTCCACCGTATAGACCTTGAGCGCCTCGCGTATGGGTTCATCCTGGATCAGGGTGTAGAACTCGGAGAGCGTCTTCGAGCCGCTTTTTTGCATATTCGCGATCGCAAGCCCGATCTCGTTCCTCTGCGCGGGGGTCGTGACCAGTCCGTTCAATGCCAGGAGCGCATCGATCCATTCCATCGCCCAGGCGCGGTCGCCCTGGGAAGCCAGGAATTGCAAGGGACAGAAGGATAGCGATAAGCGCGTGCCGGAATGACTGGTGGAGCGCGTGCCGGAATGACTGGTGGAGCGCGTGCCGGAATGCGCCTCTGTGTGCCTGTCGGTGCGCGCATCGGACTCAGTGTGGGGATGCGTGTCGGCGGCGATGGTGAAGTGCTCGCCACCCGTGGCGCTGCACAGCGGATAGAGCGACATCCCCTTGTCAAAGCAGAAGATCGACATGCCGCGATAGCGGCGGGCCTGGGCAATGAGGGCGCCAAGCAGTGTCGATTTGCCCGCACCCGTGGGACCAAACACCAGGGCATGGCCGACATCGCGCACATGGGTGTTGAGCCGGAACACAGTCGAGCCTTGTGTGACGCAATGCATGAGCGCGGGCGATTGCGGCGGATACATGGGACAAGGGGCATCCGCTTGGCCCGTCCAGATGGCGGAAGTCGGCAGCAAATCCGCCAGGTTCATGGTATTCATGAGGGGACGGCGCACGTTCTCGACCCCATGCCCGGGGAGACTGCCAAGATAGGCTTCCATCGTGTTCAGGGTCTCTACCCGGGCGGTGAAGCCCAACGCGTTGATCGCCTTTTCCAGACGCAGGGCAAGGGCTTCGAGCTCCTCGCGACTCTCATCCATCAGCACCACGACACTGGTGTAATACCCTTGCGCCACGGCGCCGCTGTTGATCTCGGCCACTGCGGCTTCGGCATCGGCCACCATGGACATCGCGTCCTGGTCCACCATGCCGGTATTGGTGTTGAACACCTGGTCGAAGAAGCCGCGGATCTTCTGCCGCCACTTGCGCCGGTACTTGTCCAGATGCGCCACCGCTTCGTGCGGGTCCATGAAGATGAAGCGCGTGGACCAGCGGTACTCGCAGGAGAGCTCGGACAAGGCGGAGAGGATCCCGGGATAGGATTCCATCGGGAATCCTTCGATGGCGACCACCCGCAGGAATTTGCCTCCGATCCTCGGCACCACGCCCGGCCACAGTTCCTGGCCGCCCAGGAGCATGTCGAGATACATGGGGTTGTTCGGCAACTGCACCGGATGACTCAACCCGGTCACGCAATACTGCAGCCAGCGCAGGAAATCATCGTGCCTTGTCTCCCGCCCCTCCTCGCTCACCACCCGCCGGGCCTTCAGGCGCTCAAGCGATATGGCAGCAGACAGACGAGCTTCAATGGTCGCGCAATCGCGCTTGAAGTCCTCGATCAGGCTTTTTGTGCGCGCCTTGTGGTCGGCGGGTGCTGCATCGTCGTCGAACATCAGTTCCACGAACTTGCGCTGCACGAGCAGCGGCGGAAACCAGGTGACGGTGAGCACGAAATAGCCCTCGAACATGGTGCCCATCTTTTCAAAGAGCTGTCGGCGCTCTTCATCGATGGCTTCTGTGACAGGATCGGGAAAGTGCGAGCGGGAACGCTGCGGATAATGCGGAGCAGGCCTTCTCACCGCATCGACATGGATCATCCAACCGGCTCCCAGTCCGCTCAAGGCCTGGTTGATGCGGAAGGAGACGAGATTGCGCTGCTCTTCGCTGGCACTCGCGTTATCCTCGCCCCGGTACATCCAGGCTGCCATGAAAGCGCCGTTCTTGCCGATGATGACGCCATCGTCGACACAAGCGGCGTAATTCAGGAGATCGGCAAAGCCTGCTTGCCTGTCGCGGTGTCTGCTCAGCCGCCGTGCCTTCTCCGCATCGCGCATGCGGCCGTACAGGATGGCGAGGAACAGGGTCCCGGTTGCGGCAACGAGCAGAGTGATGAAACCCAGCAAGGAGTTTGCGATCATCGGTAGTGCCACTCCTGGGAGTTGGTGTTCTCGCGAAAGGGGGTGGCGCGCGGCGGGTAATAGGCCTTGTAGCTCCTGCTGCGCCACCACACCATAATCATCCTCGGATCGTGCTTGGCCATCAGGCGCAGGAGATACAACCCAACCACCCAGAAGGCGATTCCGACAATGGCCGCACGCAGTTCCTGCGCATTGAAGACCAGGGCCGAGCAGACGATGCCGAGCATCGCCACACACACGCGGTCACCCCCGAGAAGCAGGTTGTGGCGGTGGCCGATGCGGCGGATGGGAATCCTACGCAGCGCCATCACTCCCCTCCCCTATTCCTCCTGTTTGCGCAACTGCCATTCCGTGAGGCTCAACCGTGTCAGCCGCCGCAATCTCAGCGCCGCGCCCAAAGAAATTGCTCATCATGTTCTGCGCGCCCACCAGGAACGCGAGCACCAGCACGATGAACACCAGGGTTCGAAAGAATCCGCTCAAGTCTCCTCCCATCACCAAGGCACCTCCGGCGACTACGATGCCGACCATGGACAAGGTGAAGGCCACCGGCCCTGTCACCGAGTTGCGCAGATTCATGAGCCAGCTCTCGTAGGGGAGCGTCCCGCCAATGCCCTCGGAGGCGTGAGCCTGGCCAGAGGCGGCAAGACAGAAAATGGCGAGCAGAAAGACAAAAACCAGGATGGAGAATGTTCCACGTGAAAAAGATGTAATGCTTCTCATTTCTTACTCCCTGAAAGTTGTGGTCAAGTAATGCCCGTTCTCAAAGCCTGAAACCCCGAGGATTTCCTCAACCCTGCGGCCGCCAGGGGTGCGTGCGATATGCACGATCAGGTGCGCGGCTTCCCCGATCAGAGGCTCGATCGGCCGCGGCGAGTCGGGATGCATGCTGATGAGGAGTGCCAATCTCGATAAGGCAGCTTTAGCACTATTGGCATGCAATGTCGCTACTCCGCCCTCATGCCCCGTGTTCCAGGCCATGAGCAAGTCGAGCGCTTCGGGTCCCCTCACCTCCCCCACGATGATGCGGTCCGGCCGCATGCGCAGCGTCGCGCGCACGAGTCTCGTCATGCTCACTTCCGCCGAGGTGTGGTACTGCACATGGTTTTGTGCGGTGCACTGGATTTCTCCCGTGTCCTCGATGATGACAACCCGGGTCAGAGGGTCGATTTCAATCAGGTGATTGAGGATGGCGTTGACGAGGGTGGTCTTGCCTGAGCCCGTGCCGCCGGAGACGAGGATGTTGGAACGGGAGCCGACAGCTGTTTTGATGCGACTGCATTGCGCGGGGGTCATGATCCCGGCCGCAACGTAATCGTCGAGCGTGAAGACGGCAACCGCGCGCTTCCTGATGGCGAATACGGCTGAAGGAACCACGGGCGGGATCTGGCCGGCAAAGCGCGAATTGTCCAGTGGGAATTCGCATTCGATGGTGGGACTGTGGCGCGTGAGTTCACGCCCGTGCATTCCCGCGACGTTGCGGATGACGTTTTGCGCAAGCCCTGCTTCCATTGTTCCAAAACAGCGCATCGGCTCGCCCAGACGTTCCTGCCACAGCCTGCCGTCGGCATTGAGCATGAGCTCGATGGTGCGCGGATCATGGAGGGCAGACAGGAAATCCGGCCCGAGATCGCGCTCGAGCTTTACCTTTGCCCTACTGTTAATAAGGTCCTGCTGTTCCCTTTGGTCCATGCACAGCTCCCATACTTTCACTTTATATACGATATAACGAATAATGCATTTACGCAATATTCAATTTATCATTAAAACGCAGGGAAAGATTAGCGTGAAAAAACTGGGAGGGAAACTGTAAAATCTTACAGGGAATTCGGTTTATTACGCTTTTTGTGCGCTTTAGGGCCTTTTATTTTTTGCCTGTTAGCCTCATCCCATTGCGTGGCTAAGAATGCTTGGTAATCCGTCATCACCGCGCATACACGCTGATAACCGGGAGGCAGACTCTGCGGAGCCTTTCCGCCAGCAAGTTCGTCAAGGGCTTTGCGATCCAGATCGGTGGCCTCAAGAAGAGTTGGCAATGGAGTATCGAGAGCGACGGAAATTGCCTCCATTGTTCGAAGGGAGGGATTGCTCCTTCCTTTAGCAACGTCCGATATGAAGGCAGTAGAGATTCCTGCGCGTTCCGCAAGTTCTCTCTGAGAAATCTTGCGCTCATCCAGGACCCGGAGAACATTAGTAAAAAAAATGTCGTGGTAGATGAAATGGCGGGACATTATGAATAGCTTTGTTATTTATGCCGCGTAAACAATAGATTTATACCAGATTTTGAAAGATATACGAGCAAAGCAAACAGAATTTTATAAGCACTTTCTTCAAGAAATATTCTTGCAAATCGCAAAATAAGTATTGACAAAGTATTTACACGTCAACTATTGTAACAATACAGTTAAGTAATAAAATGAACCAGACACTCCCTTCCCCCAATCATATACAACAAGCAAAACTATGCAGATTCTGACAGTAGGCAATCAAAAAGGCGGAGTCGGTAAAAGCACTTTTAGTGTGCATCTTGCCTTCCGTGCGGCTGAACTCGGCTACCGTGTTTTATTAATCGATGTTGATGAGGGCGATCTATCGGAAGTGTTTCCTGAAGTCGAGGAAAATGACGGCACCGACTATCTCAAAGCTAGTCATTTATTTACAGGAGAAATCAAGGGACGGCAACCGCGACAGGTTTACGAAAAAATCGCGTTAATAGAAGCCGATGTAGACGTCCTTGACGTGGACGATATGCCACTTGAAACAATTGAGCAACCGCGTCTATCTCTTGCTCAATTAAACGGCAACTACGATTTTTGCATTATCGATACCCCTCCAAACCTACAGCGCCGAATGCTTGGCGCATTAGTTGCCTCGCATGCAGTTGTTTCGCCCTTCAACATCTCCCCGTTTTCGTTTGCAAGAATGCCCAAACTGCAAGCAACAATTGCCGGGGTAAAATCACAATACAACCCCAACCTAAACCATCTTGGTTTCCTCGCCAACATGGTCAACAGCAAATCCGTCAACGAGGTTGAGGCGCTCCCTGAATTGCGTGAAGCTTATGGCGAGCTTATTTTTGATGAAGCGATTATTGCTCGTGCATGTGTGGGAACGGCACTGGCTCAAGGTCGCGCAGTCTGGCATCAAGCACGCAGCGGCAATCAACGCGCATCTGCCAAGGAAATGCGACGAGCGTGCGATGCTGTCTTAACCCGTATTGGATTTAAGTTAATGGAGCCTTTGTCATGAGTGCATTTGGAACAAAGATTAGCAAGCTGTCCCAAATTCAGAAGCAGGGAGCAGCAGCATCACTACCTGGTGAGCGCATTGAGGAAATCGATCCTGCATTGATCGACTGTCTAAAACAGCTTCGCGGTGAGGATAATCCCGGTTTTACAGTTGAATCATTAACTGAGCTTGCCAATGATTTGGAACGCGATGGGCAACATGAACCCGCTGTCTTGCGGAAAAATCCCGAGCATGCAGGTCGATACTTAATGGTCGCAGGTGAACGGCGCTGGCGTGCCTGCAAACTAAAGGGTCTGAAGCTTAAAGCAGTCGTTCGGGATATGACCGAAGAACAAGCGCGACGTACTCAGCGCGCTGAAAATATTCAACGTGAGAATTTGACGCAACTGGAAATTGCAATAGCGCTACGCGACGATAAAGAGCGACTTCAGACTCTCGATAAAGTGGCCGCTGAATGGAATAAGGGCATCAATTGGGTAGCCGAGCGAATCAAGTTTCTTGAAGCCGTTGAGACAGGTGGCGTAGCGAGCAAAGCTGTGATTGAGCGTGTGACGGCAGACATTACGGCAATTAATGACCTTGATCGATTGGAAAAAACCGATCCAGCAGCCGCCGAAAACGTGATCGAGCAGGCTAAAACTGATCCAAATGTCAATGTACGCAAGATGGTGCGAGAAAAACTTCAAGACGCCAAAAAGAATAAAAAGGAGCAACAAGAAGAAAATTCTCGCATGCGAGAAAAACGTCAAGACACCAAAGTGAGTGAAAAGCAGCAACAGAAGGAAAATTCTCGCATGCGAGAATTAGAGACTGCTAACAGCAGAATAAAGGACTCCTATCAGCCCAAACTTCATCCGGACGCAGTTTCGCACGTTGCCGAAGCTGCAGAGCGTTCACGCTCCATTTGTGAACAAATGAACCTCCTTTCCACGCTTCTGCAACAGCGCAACGATGTACTCGATCTGCTTGGCGATACGTTGCAAAGTGTAGTTCATGCACAAACTGAACTTTATAGAATCTGCCACACCCTCGACACTTTGGCGAATCGCGAGTAAACAATAAAGCGGCGGGAACGCCGCTAGCTAGAAGAGGATTTCATGCAACAAATGCTAGATAGCTATCGTATTCCCGCAGCGGATTTTGAGAGAGTTGCTCGAAATACACGGCTAAAGGAGAAAAGCGTAGTGATTGCTCGCGAAATATTAGTGGAAGGAAAAGATATGGCCGAAGTAGCTGCACGATACCAGCTCACACGTCAACGCGTAATGGCCATCCGTGACAAGTTTCATTCCGCATACCTTCGAAACTCTATGTTCCCCCCGGACTGGGTACGAGCATCGGTGTGTGCTCCCCAAGAAATGCTCAATCGGTTTCTTACCGAAGTGGAACGTGAACGAATCAAGTACTTTTCTCAGAGCAGTTGACGCTAGTGCGTTGCAAATGTGAAACAGCCGCAGGGGCCTCTCAAGATGAGACAAAAGAAGACTCTCGATCAATCCATCGGGGAAGAAGAAACTAAACAAGCTGAGACAAATTCACCGGCAACCGCATCCTTAACAAGGAATCAAAAGCGCCTGGTCAAGACTGCGGCGGAGATTGCTGGCGAGCGTCCAGATGATGATGATAGGGCCTACATGCACTCTATCATGTGCCAGGTAGGCTTACCGCGCTCCAAAGTAGAAGGTAACTCATTCGAGCGTTATTCCGGTGGCGCAGCATTACTGGTAGAAGCCGGAAAGTTATGGGATGGCAAACAGTTTGTCCAACAACCAATCCCATACGGAGCGATGCCACGCCTAATGTTAGCCTGGATGAACACCTATGCCGTACGTTTCAACTCACCAGAAATTCCTGTAGGAGACAGTGCAAGCGAATTCCTGCGAATGCTTGGACATAAAAATATTAACGGTGGCCGCAACGGGGTCTACACAACTTTCCGCAAGCAAGTACAAGCACTATCCGCCTGTCGCATGACCTTAGGTTTTAACGCAAACGGTCGAGCCCACACTTACGAAGGCAAACCCATCAAGCATTTTGAAGCGTGGCTTAACACCGAAGAAAAGCAACGTCCCTTTTGGCCGGGATCAGTTACATTTTCCCAGGATTACTACCTCACCCTGAAGGATCATGCCGTACCTCTCGATCTACGCGCTTTCATGGCGCTAAAGAGTTCAGCACTGGCCCTAGATGTCTACACCTGGCTTGCCCAGCGTTTGCATAGAATTCAGGGCAGACCAATAGTCCTGCATTGGGCTAATCTGCGAGATCAATTTGCGCAGGAGTACCAAGGCAAAGACGCAGATAAAGATTTTAAAAAGAAATTTTTACCAGCATTACGCGCCGCTCTCTCAGTCTATCCGGAAGCCAAGGTAAAACAGGTAACGGGAGGAATCATGCTAATGCCGTCTCCTCCGCCAATTCCGTATAAGGGGTTCTAGTATTCACAGAAGCTGATTGGAAACAAACTCAGGTCATGGCGCGATCAGCATTATGCCTAATCCGACCCCCCTTATGATTCAGCGTGTATAACTCAGTGGAGTTCATTATCTATCCACGCCTAATCCGACCCCCCCATCCATGCCTAATTAGACCCCTGAACTGCTAAATATATGCCTAATTAGACCCCTCATTCACGCCTAATCAGACCCCCCCTAAACCGATAGGTATAGCCTTTAGATTTACCTATATGTATCTCCGATAGTGGGAGCAGGCAAGCTTGTGAATAAATATTCCGACTTGGAATTTCTTAAGCCCCACTAACATTCAGCACACCTTCATCTACCCTATGGACAACCCTGCTGGAAAACCTGATGGACGATAAAACCTCGTCCACAAGGTTTCCCACAGGGATTGCCCACAGGATTCCTAATCTCCAAAACAAATCTTTTCTGACGCGGCCTCCGGCCTTGCCCAAACCATTTTTATAATTTTTTCTTAAAAACCTGTGGTTTCACCCACGCTGCTAAGAAAGCAAAACAAAAGTAAAAACCATTCATAAAATTTTCCAATAATCAGAAGGATATATTGCCATTTCATATTCTTTATATACAATATATCGTATGTATACGTCTTTACCGTGAAAGGAGAAAACCATGAGTGCATCTCTCAACAGAGTAAATTTAATGGGGAATCTTGGTGCTGATCCGGAAATACGTTCTTCTCCGGATGGTACAACTGTAGCTACCTTTAATCTTGCTACTACGGAAGTATGGAGAGATAGAGAAGGGAATCGACAGGAAAGAACGGAGTGACATCGAATCGTGTTTTACAAAGCACTAGCTGATGTAACAAGGGACTATCTGAAGAAAGGAGCGTTGGTATATCTGGAGGGAAAGCTTAGAACCCGCGATTGGGAAGACAAAGACGGTAGAAGGCGATTTACAACAGAAATAGCAGGCAACCTACTCAGAATGTTGGACAAGAAACCCAGCAAGCATCCAGTGGACGGATCGAGTTTAGATGAAGAAGAGCTGGATATTCCATTCTGAAATAAAAGGTGAGCAAAATAACAGCCGATTAACAAGGGCTGAAAAAGGATTTTGAAATGAATGTTATTCCGATAAGGCGGGACCTCGAGTATTCAAACCCACCCAGAGTTCATACGGGCAATAAAGCTGTATCAAGGTTCATTAGCATTCTTTGGTTCCTGGTTGCCCTTTGTTGGCCTGTATTACGTTGGCTGCTTGCTATTGATGTTACTTTTCAGTTTTTCCGTATGCTGATTGGTTTTTCATGGTCCGGTTTATACTTTGATTGGCCTTTTTTTCTTCATTTTCTCCTCTACACTTGCATAATCTGTTTTGTTACATCAAAAAGATGAGGTAAATAATCATTTACGCGGCTTAAATAAACCCCCAGTTTTTGCTAGACTCATTTTGATTAAAAAGTAGCTGGGGGTTTCTAGATGGTAAAAGCCAAAAAAAAAACAGATGATCAATCAAGCCGACATATCGCACCGTCTCCGAACGACCCCGGAGAGGACTCGGTATCTATCTCCCATAGTCCAATAGAATTGCCGCTGGATTTGATAGATGAAGATCCGAACCAGCCCCGAACCGTTTTTGATCCTCAACTCCTTCAAGAATTGGCGGACACAATCCACGACAGGGGCGTCAAAAACCCAATCTCAGTACATCTTAATCCGGAGAAACCAGGTCGGTACATCATCAATGATGGAGCCCGGCGTTATAGAGCCTCTAAGATGGCAGGTAAAAAATCTATTCCTGCGTTTATTGATCCTGATTTTACGAAAATAGATCAGATTATCGTCAATGCTCATCACGCTAACTTTACGCCAAGGGAATGGGCAATCCTGATAGATCAGGAAGAAAAAAAGGGAAAGCAACGGATTCAGATCGCCAAAGAATTGGGGAAAACCCCTCCATTTGTAACTTACTACAGTAACCTTCTAAAGCTACCCGAGCCGCTCGCTGAAGTATTTAATTCGGGGCGATGCGAAGATGTTTCTGCACTAACTCAGCTATTCACAGTATGGAAACTGTATCCTGATGATGTAGAAATATGGCTTGATGATTCGACGGTAGAGGTTACGCGCCACTCTATAAGGAGTCTCCGCGACTTTCTCGATAGGCGCACAAAGCAGGAATCCTCTTTCATGCTAGCTCCCCAAGAAATCCATTTAGAAGCAGAAACAACACCTCGTGAGCGCAAACGGCGCACGACAAATCCTTTCAAGCTACGAAAGCCACTCGTACAGGTACGCGTTGATGATCGGATTGGGTATTTACTTTACTATCGCCGTCCTTCCCGTTTCGGAAGGGCATGGATTCGATATCAGGATAACGGGGAAGAGAAAGAACACGCAATAAATGACGTTCAACTTGTCGGCTTGGCAGAGGGTGAGTAATTTACGAAAGGGGAGGGGAGTGGAGGTATCAGCAAAGAAAGAGCGCATCCTTGTCATGAATGGGCAGCGTCTTCTCCAGCAGGAGCAGGGAGGAGAGTGGACTACGCAAAAGGTTTCCAAGGCCGGTCGCCTCAAGCCTGGAATCTATAATGCCTATCTCGCGAACGATGCCGATCCCACTCTGCAGCACAACGGAATTGTGTTTCATGCAGATGGGACCTACGTATACCAGAAAACAGAACAGAACATTGTTCGGTATCCATTCCAAGCATTCGACTCCATCCCAGAATACGGCAAACCAGTTTCCATTTCATATGAGCAGGGGAAAGCCCTCGTGGCGGACGCTGCTTTGAGCAAAAGTAGAAGATTGTCCCGCTAATTCATTACTAGCCTGTATACCATAACACCGCTAGAGCGGTGGCGAATCCAAGGAACGAAACTAGCAGGCTAATGCTGGAGAGGCGCTGCAAATGCCTGTATTCCTCCATCATCTTGCGGGCTACCATCTCATTTTCCATTCGTTGCAGGCTGAAGAGACGTTTTGCTTCCTGTTCAAGGGCCAGACAGATGCTATCAGCGGCCTCGCGCATGGTTTGTTCCAGCCGCCCTGCAGCTTCATCCTGTAGCTCCTTTGAAAGTGTTCTCAAGCCCTTTAGGTGGTCGTTCAAGATCATCTTCTGAATACCTGTAGCTGACTCCATCACCTGCCTGTTGATGGTATAAGTCATCAGGATAGGATCATCGCGTCCAACGGAGATACCATGACGAATAGCCACTTCCCGGATGATTTCATCGAGCGCATCACACTCCTGGGAAAGGCTATTCTTTTCATTACTGTTCATGCGGGCGTCACCAAGCCGCCGAGCCCCCCATAAAGCTGGTCGCGTACAATCTTCAAGCGCTGGCGCACCATGATCGGGAGTGAGGCAAGCTGTAAGGATTCTTCGAACGTGCGCCGTGCTCGCAACATCTCCGACAGGTCGTGCCCATAGGTTTCACGTTTCAATGCAGGAATTTCAATTACGGCGGCTACTTGGTCGCGATGGTCTTTGTAGGCTTTTAAGTCTACGAAGCGTTTTCCTTCATGTTCAATTAAGCCCCAATAGGGATTGAGCCATACTACAAACGACACATCTTGCGGAAACTGAGAAGCCATTTGCGCGAAACCACTTACTGTATCGCGTAATGCCTGACCGCCTGTGATCACGGTATGTACCAACAACCGATGCCCAATTTCGCACAAAAGCGCGGGCACATGATTCGTTATGAGGTAGTGCGACAGCGGGACGAAAGAGCTTGCCCCGTTATCGATGATGACATCCTGCTTAGACGAAGCGAGCAGTTTCACTAATGCATCGAAATGGCGGGGATTGATCTCGTCTCCTTCCATAATTTCGAGCTTATGGACATTGAGCGCTTTATATCCGTGGAAGGTCGCATTTACTGGATCTGTATCAATGCAGAGGGCTTTCTTTCCCATTGCGTTCATGTACTGCGCAAGCACAGCGGCAATGAAAGATTTACCCACACCGCCTTTCCCTTGCAGAATCATATGAACATTTGCCATCAGAGTATCTCCTCGTCTTTTAAAGGGGTTGAAGAAAAGGTGAAGCCAGCGGTATCTGTTGCGTGACGAGACGGGGAAGGTGATTGATAAGCTCGCTTCGCCTTGGGTAAGGCAGTCTCCTCGCGCTTGATAATCAGCCGATTGACTTGGCTACAGAATGTGTTGTAGCTCGCGGTTACCTTTTGCTCAGCGTGGAGTGTTTCCCAGATCTGATAGACCGTCCATCCGTCTTCGAGCGCATTGCGAATCTCATCGCGTTGAGCGAGGAACGCAGCAAGATTGCGGGCATTCCTGCTGGATCTGTTATCTCTGACCCGTAACGATATTCTGTAAGAAAGGTTCGTCATATTGATTCAGTTTATTGAATTATGAGCAATAATATATCGAACATTTATGTTGCACAACCGAAGTATTTTTGCTAACTTCAATCCATTGTTTAAAGAATCCCGGAAGAATTCAGGGCACTGAAAATTTGTTGCGAAGAGAGTAGAGGCAAGATATGTGAAGTGGGCCTACCCGCAAGCGGCCATTCCCCCTTCACTTTTCCCTTTATTCGCACGGATGTGCTCAATGGGAATCTTGCCCTGCGGGGCGAACTGATTGGGTGCGGCTGCCGCCGCCGACAGGGGAGAGCATGGAACAAGAGCAGGAGCCCACACGCAAGGGCAGTACCCCGATCAAGGTGTACTGCCTTCCCGAAGAAAAAGCGCAGATAGCGGAGAACGCGAAAGCGGCAGGCTTGAGCCTGTCCACCTTCCTGCTGCGGGTGGGGGCCGGCTTTGAAATCCATACCGTGCTCGACTACCAGCGCATCGAGGAGCTCGCTCGAATCAATGGCGACCTGGGGCGCCTGGGCGGATTGCTCAAGCTGTGGCTCACGAATGATGAGCGGTTACGGGACGTTCGGGCAGAGGAATTGCGAACACTCCTCTCCAGGATCGAGCGCAACCAGGAAGCGATGCGCACCATCATGCAGAAAGTCCTCACTCGCTAAAGGAGCAGGGGAGGGGAGGGATGATCTGCCGCCACATACCCATACGTTCCGCCCGGCGCAGCAGTTTCAAGGAACTGGTGGCCTACATCACGCACGCGAAGGACAAAGCGGTGAGGATCGGAGAGGTCAGGGTCACGAACTGCCACCAGCAGGAGGCGCAGGACGCCGTGCTGGAAGTGCTTGCCACCCAGCTACGGAATCAACGCGCCTGCAGCGACAAGACCTATCATCTCCTGATCTCGTTTCCCGCGGGGGAATCCCCCTCCACAGAGACCTTGAATTCGATCGAGATTGAGGTCTGCAATGCGCTGGGTTTCAGTGAACATCAGCGCGTGAGCGCGGTGCACACCGATACCGACAACCTGCACATCCATGTCGCCATCAACAGGATCCATCCAAAGACACTCACCATCCACAATCCGTACTGCGATTACAAGGCTCTGGGAGCCGTTTGCGAGCGTCTGGAGCGTGTCCATGGCCTCATCCATACCAATCATCAGACGATCGCTCCTGGAGTCCATAATCGCGCCCTGGACGTGGAATATCTGGCAGGGGTGGAAAGCCTGCTTGGCTGGATTCAGCGCGAGTGTTTGGAGGATCTTCGCCAGACGCAAAGCTGGGGGCAGTTGCATCAGCGCTTGAGCCGAAATGGCCTGGTTTTGCAGGAGCGGGGCAACGGCTTCGTCGTCTCTGACCAGGATGGCAGAACAGTCAAGGCAAGCTCCATTGCCCGCGACCTCTCCAAGGCGCAGCTCGTAAAGCGCTTCGGCCCGTTTGAAGCCATTGATGCGCAGCTGCAGGCGAGCCGGGGGCAGAAGGGCCGGATACATAAGGCAGAGAGGGTGGACAGGGCGTATCAGCCGCGGCCAATAGCGCGCGATTCCGGCACAGATGCACTCTATCAGCGCTATCTCGCGGAACAGGCGCACAGGCGCAGCGCCCGGGTGCAAATGCGGCAGGAGCTGCGCGCGCAGAAGCATTCCCTCGTGTCGCAGGCGAAGGACCGTGCGAGGATCAAGCGCGGACTGATCAAAGAGCTCGATTGCGACCGGTTCATGAAACGCATGCTCTACCAGCAGACGGGGGCTGCCTTGCGCGAGGATATCGGAGCCATCCATGCCCGGCAGAGGGCAGCGCAGGAGGAAAAATTCTCGCATGCGAGAGTCCTGCCGTGGTTTGACTGGCTTGCCGAGCGCGCGGCCATGGGTGACGCACAGGCGCTGGCTACCTTAAGAAAGCGGCAGCGCGCTGCCCTCAGTCGCGCCAATAGCCGCGCCAATGCGCTGCTCGCCGCACAGGAGGAGGTGGGGCAGGGCAGGGTGCCACACGGGAATAAGAATTCTGTCTCCCATGCTGGAATCAGGATCGATGGCGCGAGGATTGATGGTGCGAGGATCGACAGCGTGACCAAGCAGGGCACGCTTATCTATACCCATGGCGACAGACAGGGCAAGTCCGCCATCCGCGACAGCGGCAATCGCCTGGAAGTCTCGGAGGCTATCCGCCAGGATGGATTGGAGCTGGCCCTTGCCATGGCGGTGAAGCGCTTTGGGCGCTCCATCAGGATCGAGGGCGATGCGGCGTTCAGGGAGCGTGTCCTCTCCACGGCCCAGGCGCTGCAACTCGATATCCGTTTCGACGGAATGAGGCAGGCAGAATTGAAAGAAGAGCAGGGCAGGGCGGAAGAGGCAAGCACACCAGAGGTGCGGTGTCAGGTACCCGAGGCATACAGCGCATCCGACTACATCCCCACAGCCGGCAGTCCCGGCGAGGCCGCAGCCCGGCGCTATATCGCCGAGCGGGAAATGAAGCGGCAGAAAATCCCCGATATCCCCCGGCATGTCCTCGGGGAAATGAAACCGAGTCTTAACATGCGCTATGCAGGCTGGCGCAGGGTGGACGGACAGTTCCTGCTGCTGGCACAAATGAGCGCGGAGGAAATAGCCGTGATCCCGGTGGAGGCGGGTGTCATTGCACACGTGTCGGGGTGCAAGCGGGGTGAAGCCATCACGCTCGACAACGGGAACGCGTCGGTCAGGCGGGTTCAAAGGGAGGGTGAAACGAAAGGAATGCGGCGATGAAACCGGGACACAACAATGGCATCGGCATGAGGATGCGGGCAGACACGGCAAACCGCCCCTTCCTGATGGCGGCTCTCTTCCTCCTGGTGCTCGTTTTGAGCCTCGCTGCAGCCACGCAGTACTTCGCGCACGCGTTCCAGTATCACGCCGCCCTGGGCGCGCATCAGAACTTTCTCTACGCGCCCTGGAAAATCCTGGAGTGGGCAAAGCTGTGGCCGGACCGTTATGAGAACGAGTTTTCCATGGCAGGCAGTGTCGCCACCATGACCGCAGCCCTGGGGCTGATCCTGCTTCTGGCCTTGAAGCGGCATCTCTCCGACAGCGGGAAGAACGCCTGGCTGCATGGCTCGGCGCGTTGGGCTGGGAAAAAGGACATCGTTGCCGCGGGGCTGCTGCCGCGCCGGCGCTCATTCCTTGAGGTATTGAGAGGGCAGGGTGATGCTTCATCGCGTTCCACTGGGGTGTATGTGGGCGCGTGGGTGGACAAGAGAGGGCGGCAGCACTACCTGCGGCATAGCGGGCCGGAGCACGTGCTCTGCTATGCGCCGACGCGCTCAGGAAAAGGCGTGGGCCTTATCGTGCCCACGCTTCTGTCCTGGAGCGAGAGTGCGGTCATCACCGATTTGAAGGGCGAGCTGTGGGAGATGACGGCAGGGTGGCGCAAGCAATACGCAGGAAACAGGGTGTTGCGCTTCGAGCCTGCCGCGGTGGAGGGAGGGGCGCACTGGAATCCTCTCGAGGAAATCCGCATGGGTTCCGAATTCGAGGTGGGCGACGTGCAGAACCTTGCCACCCTGATCGTCGATCCGGATGGAAAAGGACTGGAGAGCCACTGGCAGAAATCAGCCCAGGCGCTTCTGGTGGGGCTTATCCTGCACGCGCTCTATTAGACCAGAAGTAATGGCGGGGCCCCGCCATCTTTGTCGGCCATCGATTCCCTGCTCTCCGACCCCAATCGCGACATCTCTGAATTGTGGATGGAAATGTTCACCCTGCCGCCCTCGAGTGGGCCTAACTGCCGCATCGTGAATGCGAGCGGGCGCGACATGATGGATCGGCCAGAAGAGGAGGCAGGTTCGGTACTTTCCACCGCGAAGTCCTATCTTTCGCTCTATCGCGATCCTGTAGTGCGCGAGAACATGGCCGATTCCCATTTCAGGATACGGGACCTCATGCACCACGATGACCCGGTCAGCCTCTTTATTGTCACCCGGCCCACCGACAAGGCAAGGTTGCGGCCCTTGATCCGCATCCTGCTCAACATGATCGTGCGCCTGCTCGCGGACCGAATCGAATTCGAAGGCGGACGGCCCAAGCCCGTGTACAAACACAGGCTTCTGATGATGCTGGACGAATTCCCGAGCCTGGGAAAGCTCGAAATCCTGCAGGAGTCGCTCGCCTTTCTTGCAGGCTACGGCATCAAGTGCTACCTCATCTGCCAGGACATCAACCAGCTCAAGTCCTCCAGGACCGGCTACGGGCAGGATGAGTCCATCACGTCCAATTGCCACATCCAGAACGCCTTCCCGCCGAACCGGGTCGAGACCGCAGAGCACCTCTCCAAGCTCACGGGACAAACCACCATCGTCAAAGAACAGGTGACAAAGGGGGATCGCCACACCTCGCGCACCCTGCAGGAAGTGCAACGCTCCCTGCTGACGGTGGATGAATGCCTGCGCATGCCGGGACCCGTCAAGGGAGTGAAAGACGGGCGCGACGTGATCGAGAGCCCGGGCGACATGATCATTTACGTTGCGGGATTCCCCGCGATCTATGGAAGACAGCCGCTTTACTTTCAGGATGCCATCTTCCAGAAGAGGGCGGAAGTGCCGGCACCCATGGCAAGTGACAGGCTGTAGCCTCGCATTGCACAATAATGAAAACACATCCAACGAAGAGATCAACAGAAAGACAATGATGCGTTTTCCCGTGTCGAATAATCTGCCTTGAGAAATGCCAGGGCCCAAGCCGATCATGATCATGGGCCGTGTGAGCCAAACGGCAGCAGTAGCCGCGTTCGGCCTGCTGGTGCTGGGATTCATGTTTCATGCCGCAGGCCTGCGGGCCAATGTCACCAGAAGCATTCCGATCGGTTTGTATCGCGTCATCGACGCTCCGGTGGAGAAGGGCGAGTACGTCATCTTTTGCCCGCCGGAGTCGGTGCTGTTTGATGAGGCACGCAGCCGCGGATACATCGGGGCGGGTTTTTGCCCGGGAGGCTATGGCTATATGATGAAGCGGGTGTGGGCTGTGGCAGGGGACAGGGTGACATGGGGCGAGGAGGGGATTGCCGTCAATGGTAAGCTTCTGCCGGCAAGCGCCCCCCAGGACACGGACAAGGCGGGCAGGCTCATGTGGCGCCAGGAATTGGCTGACTACGTGCTGGGCGAGTTTGAGCTATTGCTCATGTCGGATGTGAGCTGGTCATCCTTCGATGGCCGCTACTTCGGGCCAGTGGACGTGGGACAGGTGAGAGGCGTGATTAAGCCCCTGATTGTCTTCTAGGATTTCTTCGGTATTTTAGACAAAAAGCGTGATGAAGAACTCTCAGTCCCACAACTATCTGGCAGTCAACTGCCGTGGCGCGTCCAGAAGTCCGCTGGCGAAACGATAGGATACTGCTCAGCCAAGGCCAGCAGATCCTTGTCCCCAGTTATGAGGTAGCGTGCCTGGGCAGCTTTTAAGGTAGCCAGCACCAGCTGGTCGGCAGGATCGCGCAGGTGGGGGTCCTGCTCAGTACCAGGCTCGACCACATCTGCCAGAAACATGAAGCTGTCGACCAAGTCCCTGATCTCCGTCGAGCTCAGTTTTGCCCTGGACAGACGTGGAAGAACTCGCGCCATTTCATCCAGAATATAGTGCGACAGCACTACATCCAGGCTTCCATGTCGCCAGGCTCCTACGATGCGGCCGGGTATACTGCCAGGGTATGCGAGGCCCGATACCAGCACATTGGTATCCAGCACGACACGCAACGCCGGCATCAGCGATGCTTTCGTTCTTCTGCCACCAGAGCATCGATCTCGGTCAAACCTTCTTCCTCGGGCACATCCCTGTATCTTTCAGCCAGACGGTTGCTGAGCTCATCGAAGCGGTCATACATGCGGCGGATGCGCGCAAACAGCTCCGCATCCACCAGAGCGGCCACCGGTTTGCCATCCTTGCTGATGACGATGCTGTCATTGCGATATTGGACCTGGTTGAGCATTTCCCCCAGATTCTGCCGGAAGTTCACGGCATTGACTTCGGTAATCATCCATCAACCTCTATAGCAATAATCGATATGGTCATTATGATCTTAGGTGCACCTTATGTCCACATCGTCCGGGTGCTGACGTTCATGCGACATAGATCAAAAACTTACTACAAACGATAGATGGAGAGTTTTTCCATCTCAGCCTGTGAAAAAACTCAGGAAAACAGAGCCTCACTCGAAAGTGTTTCCACTTCTATGCTCACTACTCGCCATTAATAAGCCCTGTATGCTACTCAAGTTCGGCTATATTTCCAAAACTCATTTGCCTTCCCACCACAAAAAACCCTCCGAAGTTTTTTCACAGACTGGCGTGCGAAAATAAGAGAACCTGGGCTCAAATAAGGAGAAATAACGTTGGACGTTTTTTACTACTGGAAAGAATTTGAGAACAATGTCAAAGAAGATATGTTGGGCCGGTTCATTTCCAACAGGGAGCAACTTCAAAAGCTGAAAGACCGCCACCCTGATTATATTTGGGCATTCATCATTCCGAAAGGATTTGGGGGACAGCAAGGTAAAAGTGATTGCAAGTTGAAGCTCCTTGCCAGGTTAAAGTGGTCCGACAGGCCGCTTCCTGGGTTGAGGCCAACGGAAAAGAAAAAACCATTGTCAGAGATTTACTATAACCCTGAAGCTGCCGATTCCATTCTTTATGAGGATACCGATTCAGTTGAAGCACTCGACCTTGTTACCAGCCTGATAAGGTCGAAATACCCGAAGTCGTTCAAGCCGAGGTTTCATGGTGCGAATGGCGTACAAGTTATGGAGAAAGACCTTGTAGACAAATTTCGTAAGGAAACTGCTCATTATCCAGGTATCCAGTTTTTAACTGGAATAGCCGAACTGAGGTCCAAGTAATGAGTATGACAAAGATGGGCGGAGCCTGCCCTGGAAGCATGATTGAACCGTGCAGTGAATGGCTGACGAAGCAACATGAGCAAGAACGAGCAAGACCTTAACCACGGAGCAGAAATGAAGACAGCAGAACAAGTGCGCATCCTCTCGAAAATTACTACCCACGACAAGGCGGGAAAGCATTTTACAGAGATCTACAACGCTGACGATCTGGCGGAATTGGAGGCAGAAGGGCTAATTGCTATTAGCCGTCCCACACCTGAAGCTGCCGGAATTGCGTACTCTAAAGAGTATTGGACAGTGGCAGCCACCGAAGATGGACTTGCACTGGTTGAAGCCTACCCTGAATACCGGGAGTGGGAAACTGGAGGCCGTTTGCCGATCAGGTTCGCGGTTGTTCAATCGGGCTACTATGTTTTCGGCACGGGATTTACCCGCAACGAGGCATTCATGAATGCCACAAGATGGATGGTGGATGAGCGTGGAAACATCGGCGGACTCTCGCCAGAAGCAGTAAAAAATCTGATCGTCCAAACCGAAGGCCATGTGAAAGGCGATTTGATCCTGCTGTCTGCCGACCATGCGGATTTCGACTCGTACCTGGAGGAGCAAGGCGGATTTGAGCAAATTGATGGGGTCTGGTACGCAGGCCGCAATTAACGATGTAAACCACAATCGATTCGGGAAAATACGCTCGGAGAATTGATGACTGTGATCGGCCCAGCTTTTTGTAGAGCCCATCAGCATCGATTTCCCACCTATTGAGGTGCCACCCTCATTAGGCCACTACCCTCCTAATATCTTTCGTAACCAAGTCAGGAACGAATCTTTTTCTTGGAATATCTCGCGGTATAGGTAATATGGCATAGTGCGGGGGTAACTCGCTCCTCTGCCATCCTCCGTTCCGCTACCGCTAGGGTTTCCAAGGTTGTACCTTCGTTTGATCTTATAAACCCTGCTGCTGACATAACCCTCGCCGCCGCATTCGCCTACTGTTCCCCTATGATCGCAATAGCGGTTATCAAGGCCATGCCCATACCCGTAGCCGTAACCGTGGCCTTCGTAATAGTCTTCTCTCGTTGTGGTCCTATCACTCTCTAAATCTGCATTGAAAGGTATGCCATGGTCGTCACCGCCGCCTCCGCCGCCAAACTTGTTGCCACGACCGTAGCCTGTTTCCGGGATTTCATATTCGGCTAAATCTCGGCTGTAATTTCTACCGTGGCCATCGCTTTCGCCTGAGCCTTCTCCTGTACCATCGTCGAAGCCCTTGCCGGCGGCAGAGCCGCAGCCATAAGCCTTATCTTTTATTTCAACGCTTTCCATATCGGCACCGCAGCGATTGATTCTTTTGCTTTTTCTGTCACGTCCAGAATTTCAATTGCTTCCAGCAGTTCAACTCGATCAACTTCCGTTGGAAATTTGCAAGCAAACGGCCTGTTAACACCATCCACTGCAAGTTGAGAAAGTGATGCTGCGCCTTCCCAATACCATAGCCGCCTCGCACTCCTAAGTACAACTTCTTGACCGCTTCGACTTTCAAGATGCCCGGCAAATACTCCCGCGCTATTAGTCCTGACGATTACATATTTCATGACAATTTTCCTGAGATGATTATTTAGATCGACAGCTTGGCCGGGGTATTAAAATCCGCTCCCCAGGATTTTGCGAAGTTGATTTTCAACGTTCCGTTCGTTCGTGTATCTACTCCAAAAACCACAGTTACCGAGGCAGAGCTATTGAAACCCAGGACGAAACGGCGGACAACCACATAAATACGCAGAAGGAATACGTAAGTCTACATAGGCTGTCAGGGGCGAGTTGCTGCCGGCAAGCCTCCCGAAAGAGACGGACAAGGCGGGCAGAATCATCCCGCACTAGGAATTGACTGATTTCGTGCTGGGCGAGTCCGAGCTGCTGCTCATATCAGATGCGAGCTGGACATCATTCGATGCCCGCTACTCGGGGCCGGTGGAGACGGGGCAGGTGGGGGAGTGATCAGCCCGGTTTTAGCCTGGTGAATTGCCACGCTGCGCATTTTCCAGGCAACCCGTTCGCCACAGTTACTGGCTCGTATACTCATACTCCAGCTCATCAGTATCCTGATAAAATCTTGCTCCGTTTACTTTCCTTAGGACATTGCATGAATTCATATCACAGTATCTTTCAAGTAATTTCCATGCGTGATAATTTCCTGATTACTTTCAAGCTCTTTCTTGCCCCTGTCTTCGCTTTGCTTCTTTCCTCCTGCGCAATCTGGAGCAATCCCGGTGCTGTCAGCAAAATCCCTGACAATGCGCTTACTTCCAAAGATACGGGGATCATGATCATGAGCAGCAGTGCGCGCGAAGCTTGTACTATTAGCACAACTCATGCACACCTGTTTGAGCGCACAGCGGCCCGCCCTATTAAAGCCTTGAATATCAATCATACGAGCGTCAAAAGCGAGTTTGACACTCATCATGGTGGAGTCAGCGCGTTTGCCCTGGAGCCTGGCAGTTACTATTTCTTCCCCAGTCGCGCTCTCACTCCTCACGATCTCACTGGCCTTGACCCCATGATGGAAACGACAAGTGATGCGCTGGCCTTCGAGATAAAAGGTGGAGAAACGATCTATCTCGGTGAGCTGTACATGCCCAATGAATGTAACGGCAAGGCGCAATACATCGTGCGCGACCAATATGAACGGGATATGGCATTCATTAGAAAGGAGCGACCCTCCTTACTTGTTCGAGCGCCAGTGAAACGGCTCCTGGAAAATATAGGACCGCTAACCATGCTCTGTAATGCCTATGCCTGCGAACCAGTAAAACGATAGCTCCTATTGTAAACTGGACAGTCAATTAGTAATTGGCGATGTTGACGTTCTGATTCTGCAATGCTGTCACCAGGCCGGGCAGGAAGGGGTCGGTTCACGAAACGGAAAAATTGTACGCCGGTAGCCGCGCCTTTTGCACCATCCTGGTCGTTGGTTCTAGCCGCTTCACGATCCGAATCGAGAGCACCTGGCTGATTGTTAGATAAATGAAAATATCATTCTCATTTACAGAATCAGCCAGTGACGCTGCCGCTGCCCTGGCCTCATCCTGTTTCAAATCTTCCTGTGATAATGTCTTCCATAAATCTCTCCTGAAAATGATGGGCTAACGATTCCAGTTAACTGGCTCGGTGCGGATTACAGAAAACTCACTATCCCAGGTCAGGGGCGTGATTAAGCCCTTCTGAGTTCCTTCAACTTTGGACAGAAAAATGGGATAACCCATTTTTAAAAATGTAATGAAGAACTCTCAGTGTCCCCCATTCCAGTAATCCCCATTGGTTCATTCGAGAGCGCGAACTTTTCCATCGTACAATATATGATAAAAATCATGCATCATATCTCTGGAGGATGTATGAGAACTGTACAGAAAACCATCAAGTCCTAACCACCTGTCAAACTGTGAAGATTAAGTTCGGAAAGCCGGGGCCATGATCCCCTATACCCGATCGAGTCGATTAATAATCGGCCTGGTTATCTATGCCTTATGCACCTGCCTGGCCCAGGCAGAAATACTAAGGGGTCGCGTCGTCAAGATCGCAGATGGCGACACCCTGACAGTTCTCGATGAGTCAAAGCGTCAACACAAGGTAAGGCTTGTGGGGATTGACGCGCCAGAGCGCAAGCAGGCGTTCGGCACCGTATCCCGACAAAATCTGGCTGATCTCGTCTTTGGCAAGACAGTTGCTGTGGAGTGGCACAAGCAAGACCGCTATCAGCGTGTTTTGGGAAAAGTGCTGCTGAATGGACAGGACGTCAACCTTAAGCAGATCAAGGCGGGGCTGGCATGGCATTACAAACGGTATGACA
>NZ_JCAHZJ010000063.1:0-174911 GCF_059489795.1 Nitrosospira sp. CT | reverse complement strand
ATGGTTCGAGGATTACAATGAATATCATCCTCACAAGGGGCTCAAGATGAAGTCGCCAAGACAATTCATCCGCAGCCAGTTACTAACCGCATCCTGTCCGGTTTAATAGGGGCAACTCCACTGGTGGGGTCATCCGGTATTTCGTAGTCACTGGGGATGAAGTAGGCAGAATAGCCCACAAGCAGGGTCTCGGTTTCAATGGTGCAGGTCCCGCCGCGATAGCCTTTTGGATATGTTGAAGACCGGTCTCCCTGAGAGCTCACATGAAATTGTGCTCCCACCGCCACCATCAGCGCCACAAATCCTGTTACAACCAGAAGCCGCATCCCTGGCGGCAATCTACGCCAAAAATTCATGCCGTTCTTTCCTGTTCGATGCTGTGAATGTTCCGGTGCTGGTCCCAGTTGTTTAAGTCACACTGGAGTTAGGCGGCGTCTACTTTGAGCTAACCTGCATAGTATTCTGCTTTGATCCGGTTCAACAATAGGCAATTGACAGTTCCAACTGACTACAAGCGCCAGGGTCTCTTCCAGTTAGTGCCTACTGCAAATCTGAATAATATTGCATCTTGATGCGGTCAATATAGTTTCTGAGATTTTCCTTCGATAAGCCATATTCCTTCAGAGGGGATTCGATAGGACAACCAAAGGTATTGATCAGGAAACCGAAGGCGCTCGCATCCAGCGTGGTGGGCTTATCTCCCAGAAAATATTTCTTGTCGCCCAGGCATGCGGAAAGTGCGTCTATATCCTGCATCCCGAGTTCAAAAATCTCTTCGGGTTTATGCCGCCCCATGCCGTGCCCATGAATTTGACGCCGAATCCTGTAGCGGTAGATAACTGCTGCGACATCCCGGATTGCTGGGGGCAAGACGTCAAAAATGGCTTTCTTGTTGACCTGCCAGTTCGCATCCGTATATTGCCAGCGGGTATACATGGTTGCCCAGAAAAGATGCTCTTCGACTAGGCGTTGCATGGCCAGGGATAGCGCGGCTTCTGCAGGATTCAACCCTTCGTCGAGGTCTTTATAATTGTCTTTGAGATGCCGGATGATAAAGCGGGAATCCGCTAATTTGATGTTTTCATCTTTTATATAAGGCAATTTACCTTTTGGCGCAAACAGTGGAAGTGTTGTCCTGATTGCATATTCAATCCCTGCCATACGCAAATACGTTTCTGTTTTGCAACAGAAATGACTTAAATTCGGATTACCCCAGGTACGCTCAAACTGGTACAGTATCAACACGGCTGTTCTCCATCCTGTCAATCAGCTTTCCACTCATCAGCTTGCCGTGGCAAGGGACAGCAGCCTAGCCTACTATGTTGCGAATTGCAAGTTACTATATTAAAGTTCACCCGCAAATGTTATAACCCCCGCAAGTGTTATAAGTTATGGGTGGATGAAGGAGGAAGCTGTGACAGGTGGTGCGGAAGCGCGTGATGACGCAATATTCAAGCGCTCTTCATGTCCCATTACCAATGGATTGAATATCTTTGGCGACAAATGGACGCTTCTGGTCATTCGCGACCTGGTGCTTGGTAAACGCCGTTATGCCGATTTTATCTCGTCGCCGGAAAATATCGCTTCGAACATCCTTTCCGATCGCCTGAAAAGATTGGAAGCGGCAGGCCTTGTCTCCCGGCGGGTATATCAACAGAAACCCGTTCGCTACGAATACGTTCTTACAGAGAAGGGCAACGATCTCAAGCCCATTCTGGAAGCAATAAGCAGATGGGGCAAGAAGCACTGTCCTGGTACCGACGTATTTCGCCCTGTCGATCAGCCCACATTACGAGTTTCAAAAACAGGAAGTACAAACAGCGATTTTAATAATTGAATGAACATTCTAAAGCTATCTCTTCGCATGCTTGGACGCGACTGGCGCGCGGGCGAGTTGCGCGTGCTGGTATTTGCGCTGGTCGTCGCAGTGGGTGGGATGACCACTGTCGGTTTTTTTGCCGACCGGGTGCAGGTGGCGCTTTCGCGCCAGGGCAACCAGTTGCTGGGAGCGGATCTGATCATTTTTTCGGATCATCCTTTGGCGCCGCATTATGCCGAGGAGGCAAAACGCCGGAACCTGTCGATTTCCTCTGCCGTCAAGTTCCCGAGCATGACCGCGAAAGGGGAGGAAAGCCTGCTGGCGGAAATCAAGGCCGTGGCGGAAGACTATCCGCTGCGTGGCGAATTGCGCATCAGCGAGGATTTCGGCAACGGAGCACCGCCTGCTGAGCGTGTGACCCATATTGCCAACAGGATTCCGTCCCCGGGCACGGTCTGGGTGGACGAGAAGCTCATGATCGGCTTGTCTCTCAAACGGGGGGACAGGATCGAGGTGGGGTCATCCCGCTTTGCTGTGGATGCGCTGATCACGCAGGAACCGGATTATTCGATCGGTTTTCTGAACCTGAGGCCGCGCGTGCTGATCAACGAAGTTGATCTGCCGGCAACCGGGCTGATCCAGCAGGGGAGCCGTATTGGCTACCGCCTGCTTGTTTCCGGCGATTCGGGTAATGTGGAGGAGTTCCGCAAATGGGCCGAACAACGCCTGATGCTGGGGGAGAAAATCGAGGGCATCCGTGACGCCCGGCCCGAAATCAGGTCGGCGCTGGAGCGGGCGGAAAAATTCCTGAGCCTGACTGCGCTGGCGAGCGTGGTGCTGGCAGCCGCCGCTGCGGCGCTGGCTGTGCGCCGCTTCACTCAGCGCCACCTGGACGGCTGTGCAGTGATGCGCTGTCTCGGCGCAAGCCAGGGAGCCATGCTGCGCCTCTATCTGTATCATTTTCTCATCCTGGGTTTCGTTGCCAGCAGCTTGGGCTGTCTTCTCGGTTTTGTGGCTCAGCAGGTTTTAACCCATTGGCTTTCGGGATTGGTCGAAGCCGAATTGCCATGGCCCACGGTATGGCCGGGTGTGCATGGAGTGCTGACTGGAATGGTGCTATTGCTTGGCTTCGCGCTACCTCCGCTGCTCAGCCTGCGCAGCGTACCGGCACTGCGCGTCATGCGCCGGGATATCGGCCTGCCGCCGCAGGGGCTTGCCGGCTATGGGCTGGGACTGGGCGTGCTGGCGCTGCTGTTCCTGTGGAAAGCGGGCGACATGCGGCTCGGTGCCTCCGTCATTGGCGGTTTCATCGTGGCGATAGCGGTTTTTGGCGTGCTCGGATTCCTGCTGATGAGAATGCTGGTCCACATCCGTAACCAGGCAGGTGGCGCGTGGCGCTATGGCCTGGCAAGCATCCGCCGTCGCGCCGCCGCGAGCGTGCTGCAGGCCGTGGCCCTCGGATTGGGATTGATGGCGCTATTGGCGCTGACGCTGATCCGGGACGATCTGCTGAGAAATTGGCGGACCAGCCTGCCTCCCGATGCTCCCAATCATTTTCTGGTAAATATCCAGGAGGACCAGCTGGAGCCGCTGGCGGTGTTTTTCAAAGAGCACGGGATACAGCCGCCGAGAGTTTTTCCCATGGTGCGGGGGCGTCTCACCGAGATCAACGGCAAGACGATCGCTTCCGAGGATTATGCCGATATCCGGGCAAAGCGGCTGGTGGAGCGGGAATTCAACCTCTCGTGGGCGAGCGAGATGCAAAGCGACAACCAGATCGTCAAAGGCCGCTGGTGGAAACCTGAGGACCGGGGAAAAGAGGAAATCTCGATCGAAGAGGATATTGCCAAGACCATCGGGATCCACGTGGGCGATACACTGACTTATGATATAGCGGGCAGCGTGTTTTCCGCCGAGGTCACGAGTCTGCGCAAGGTGAACTGGGACTCGTTCCGGGTAAACTTTTTCGTTGTGACGCCGCCCGGCGTGCTGGAGCAATATGCGGCAAGCTATGTGACGAGCTTTTATCTTCCGTCCCTGCATGTGGAACTGACGAACCAGCTGGTCAAGGAATTTCCCAACCTGCTCGTGCTGGATGTGGCTGCCATCCTCACTCAGGTTCAAAGAATGATCGAACAGGTGACCAAGGCGGTCGAATTCGTGTTCCTGTTTACACTGCTGGCAGGGCTGGCGGTACTCTATGCCGCCATCGTTTCCACCCAGGATGAACGCATTCAGGAGGCCGCCATATTCCGCACCTTGGGCGCAAGGCGAAGGCAACTGGCGCGCGCCTGGGCGGCTGAATTTGCCATATTGGGAGGCCTTGCCGGCTTTTTTGCGGCGGCGGGAGCAAGCGCGCTCGGTTATGTCGTTGCGGAATATGCACTGAATCTCACTTATACCTTCAATTCGTGGATTTGGCTCATCGGCATAGGCGCGGGAGCCGCAGGCGTGACCCTGGCGGGGCTGCTCGGTACGCGCGCCGCGCTTTCAACGCCACCACTCATGACCTTGCGCAGGATCTGATCGAATGCTCCCGTCTTGCCGCTTTGCTTCGAACGGATAGGCGGGATGAGCCGCTGCGTTGCCCATCTCGATATGGATGCTTTTTACGCCTCTGTCGAATTGAAGCGGTACCCGCAATTGCGGGGGTTATCAGTGGTCATCGGCGGAAGCGCGGAGCAGCAGCCAGAACTTTTCAACGGTAAGCCGCGTTTTTCAAAACTGAAAGGTTATGCGGGGCGGGGTGTGGTAACCACCGCCACTTATGAGGCTCGCGCTTTCGGCGTTTCCTCCGGCATGGGCTTGATGAAAGCGGCACAGTTGGCCCCGGAGGCTATCCTGCTGCCCGCCGACTTCAGCGCTTACCGCCGTTATTCGAATCTGTTCAAAGCAGCCGTTGCCTCGGTTGCGCCTCATATAGAGGATCGTGGTATCGATGAGATTTACATCGATCTCAGTGACTCGGCTGAGGACATCGTGACTCTTGCCTGGCGCATCAAGCAGGCTGTGCGGGAAAGCACCGGGTTGTCCTGTTCTATTGGTGTGGCGCCGAACAAGCTTCTGGCAAAAATCTGTTCAGACCTCGAAAAGCCGGATGGTCTCACTCTCCTGAGCATGGCGGATGTTCCAGCCAGAATCTGGCCTCTTCCCGTATGTAAAATCAATGGCATCGGGCCGAAAGCAAACCAAAAACTTGCAGCCTCGGGTATTTTCACCATCGGCGATCTGGCACAGGCTGACATCGTTTTCCTGCAGGCGCGGTTCGGGCGCAGCAACGGCTCCTGGCTGTACGAGGCTTCCCGGGGCATCGACGAGCGTCCCGTCGTGAGGCATGCGGAGCCCAGATCGATCAGCCGCGAGACGACGTTCGAGCGGGATCTGCATGCGCGTCGCGATCGTCCTGTCCTTTCGGAAATTTTCACCGGTCTATGCGCGGGTGTTGCCGAGGATCTCCAGCGCAAGGGCTATGCCGCCCGTACCATTGGCATCAAATTGCGATATGAAGATTTCCGCACCGTAACCCGTGATATCACACTCCCAGTCCCCACGGCGGATGCCGCTGCCATTCGCAAGGCAGCCCAGGAATGCCTGCGGCGGGTGCAGCTGGAGAAGAAATTGCGGCTGCTTGGCGTTCGGGCTAGCGGACTCTGCCCCGATACTGCATTGCAAAGCCCGGGCATGAGCCAGCAAGGGGAACTCCCCCTGGCTGCCCTGGATCTTCAATAAAGAAGTGCATATACGAATTGCTCGTGGCGCAAGTGGCCCGGTCAAATATGGGCGATAATTCCTTCTTTTCTCTTCATGGAGCAGTATGGGCAGTGTCCTTAGCTGCTTGAAGCATCTATTTGCGTATCTACTTGCTTTTACCCGATTTATCCATTCGCCATGCCAACAAAAAAAACACTGGCTCGCTTCGCCATCATCATTGTAATTCTCACGGTAGCGGGCTATGCAATATGGTTTGCAACGCGTCCGGCCCCCATAGAGGTTGAACTTGCGACCATCAAGCGGAGTACAGTGGAAGCCACCGTGGTGAATACACGTGCCGGAACAGTGACCGCATGCCGCCGTGCCAAGCTTGCGCCAGCGGCAGGGGGACAGATTGTCAAGTTACTGGTAAAGGAGGGTGACAGGGTCAAAAAAGGACAGGTATTGCTGGAATTATGGAATACGGACCTGACCGCTCAGCGCGATCTCGCCTGGCGCCAGCTCATCACCGCGGAAGAACGCCGCCGTGAAGCCTGCATCATCGCAGCCCATGCCAGCCGTGAGGCCGAGCGCGCGCGTCAGCTCGCCGAGAGAGGCTTCGTCAGCGCACAGAACCGGGAGAATGCCGATGCCGATGCACGCGCACGCCAGGCAAGCTGCGATGCGACTACTGCCGATGTGAAGCGGGCGCGGGCACAGGTCGAAGTAACAGAGGCAGGGCTGGAGCGCACGGTTCTGGTTGCTCCATTTGATGGTATCGTGGCGCTTGTCACCGGGGAACTGGGTGAATATACCACCCCATCACCTCCGGGGATTCCCACCCCGCCGGCTATTGATCTGATCGACGATAGCTGCCTCTATGTTACCGCTCCAATGGATGAGGTCGATGCGCCCAAGCTGAGGATCGGGCAATTTGCCCGCATTACGATCGATGCCTTGCCGGGCCAGACCTTCGCCGGCAAGGTGCGGCGGGTGGCGCCCTATGTCACGGAGGTAGAGAAGCAGGCGCGCACAGTGGATATCGAAGTGGATTTCGAAGAGATACCGGAACGGCCGTTGCTGGTGGGATATAGCGCCGATGTCGAAGTGGTGATCGAGCGCCATGAGAATGTGTTGGGCGTGCCCACCCAGGCGATCCGTCAGGGCGGCAAGGTGTTGCTGGTGAACGAGGAGAAAAGATTGGTTGAACATAAGCTGGAAACAGGACTTGCCAACTGGGCATTTACAGAAGTCACCGGTGGCCTGAAGGAGGGCGATCGCGTGTTGCTATCATCAGAGGCAAAGGAAATCAAGGCCGGCATGCAAGTCCGGGAGAAGGTTGCCGAGCAGTGAATCCAATGGGGCGACCCATTGATTCACTTCGCCAGAATAGAATGATTCGTCTTACTGACATTTCACGCGTTTTCCATATGGGAGACCAGGAGGTGCGAGCGCTCAATGGAGTCGATCTTGAAATCGGTACCGGAGAGTATGTTTCAATCATGGGTCCCTCGGGGTCGGGCAAATCGACTCTGCTCAACGTCATTGGCTTGCTCGACCAGCCGGACGGCGGACGCTATGAACTCGACGGCAAGGATGTAACCGATCTGTCGGAGATCGAGAAGGCACGTGTTCGCAGGGAAAAAATCGGCTTCGTGTTCCAGTCGTTTCATCTTGTGCCGCGATTGACTGCCGCGGAAAATATCGAGCTGCCGTTGATGCTGGAGGGAATTCCACCCGCCGAGCGAAAGTCGCGCGTGAATGAGGCGCTGCGGGGGTTCAATCTGCAGGATCGGGCCGCGCACCGGCCTCCCGAGCTGTCCGGCGGCCAGCGCCAGCGCGTCGCCATTGCGCGTGCTACCATCCTGCGGCCTACTGCCTTGCTGGCGGATGAGCCAACGGGTAATCTCGATCACCGTATTGGTGCGGAAGTCATGGTGCTGCTCGAAGGTTTGCACAGGGCGGGAACAACATTGATCGTGGTGACGCATGATCGCGAATTGGGGGCGAGAGCACAGCGCCATATCGCGATGCGTGATGGAGAAATTGTATCCGACGAGAGGCAGGATAAATTTCCAGGTGGGAACACCCTTGCATGATCTGCATCGACTTCCCATTTTTAGGATCTCATGGGTTTGCAATAAATCCTATGGTAACCATAAAACTGTTTATAATGAACTTGGCACATTTTGTACTATCACAGCTCCCTGTCCTGTCAGTTGCGCATTCACAGGTTCGGTTCTTTCGGGGAGATGGATCGAGGGCCTGCAATGCCGCATATTCTGGCTGCTCTGGCAATCGGGGTTTTCAGTTTTCTTCCTTGCCTGGCTTATGCTGACCTCAGCGGTCAGGTAATTCATGTTGCGGATGGAGACACCCTTACCCTTGTAATAAACAAGGAATGGGTAAGGGCACGCCTTGCGGGCATCGATGCGCCTGAAGCGAATCAGCCTTTTGGCAAGCTTTCCAGGGAATCTCTCTCCGATCTCTGTTTCTGGCAGCAGGTTACGGTTATTCCGAAAGGAAAAGACCAGTATGGCCGCATGTTTGCCCAAGTCCTCTGTGGTGATGTCGATGCCGGGGCAGAGCAGGTACGGCGCGGCATGGCCTGGGTTTACGATCACGATGTAAAAGACAATGACCTCAACCCCCTTCAGGCCGATGCGAAGGCTGCAAAGCGCGGATTGTGGGCTGATCCCTATTCAAAGCCGCCGTGGAAATGGCGCGAAGTGTGGCAGGAATGAAGATTTGACGTGAAACTTCGCGACACGTTGAGTCTCTCCATCAGAACCGTTGCCAGCTACCGCACCCGTTCGTTGCTCATCATTCTGGCAATGTCATTGGGGGTGGCGGCAGTGGTGGTACTGACCGCCCTGGGGGATGGCGCCCGCGGCTACGTGGTTCGCCAGTTTTCATCCGTCGGAACCAATCTCATCATCGTCTTGCCCGGTCGTGCCGAAACTTCTGGCAGCTTCCCCGGTGCAGCGTTGGGACAGACCCCACGCGACCTGACGCTGGAAGATGCGCGATCGCTTGTCCACCTGCCGCAGATCAAGCGGTATGCGCCGCTCAACGTCGGTGTTGCCGAACTTGCTTCCGCCGGGCGCCTGCGCGAAGTGACGGTGCTGGGAAGCACAGCGGATATACTGCCGATAAGGCACATGAATCTCGCGCAGGGCGGTTTTCTTGCCCGGGAAAAAGGAAGTGAGCGCAGCGCGCAAATCGTTCTGGGTGCACAGCTCGCGCAGGAGTTCTTTCCCCAAAGCAGTGCTATCGGTCAACGGGTAAGGCTGGGTGACAGGCGCTTCCTCGTTTCCGGCGTGCTTGCGCCGCAAGGCGAAACGATGGGCTTCAATACCGATGAAATTGTCATCATTCCTATCGATTATGCCCAGGCCCTGTTCAACACATCGTCCCTTTTTCGTATTCTGGTCGAAACCAGAAGCCGCAGCGACCTTTTGCCCGCCAAAGAAGCAATTCGCGACATTTTAAAGCAGCGACACGATGGGGAAGAGGACGTCACGGTAATTACACACGATGCAGTGCTTGCCACTTTTGACCGCATTCTGCGGGCGCTGACACTCGGTGTAGCTGGCATTGCCGCCATCAGCCTGGCGGTAGCCGGCATATTGGTAATGAATGTCATGCTGGTGTCGGTCAGTCAGCGCACCTCCGAAATCGGTTTGTTGAAAGCCATTGGCGCGCCTTCCGCCGAAATCCATCGTTTGTTTCTTGCCGAGGCGTTGTGGTTGTCACTGGCGGGTGGGATAGTGGGATTCGCATTGGGACAATTTGGAAGCCTGCTGATCCGGCTCGCTTATCCGCAGCTTCCTGCGTGGCCGCCCGCATGGGCTAATATTGCCGGGGTGGGAGTGGCTTTTGTAACAGGCCTGCTGGCCAGCCTTATACCGGCAGCACGTGCCGCCAGGCTCGACCCCGTACGCGCACTGAGTGGAAAATAAGCGGAAATGGGGGGCAAACAGAGAATGGATATAAAAGGGGTATGAAAGAGGCGGCATGAGTGTTATCGATACGCTGCGTTTCGCCCTGCGCTCGCTCACCGCACATCGCCTGCGCACCTTGTTGTCCGCAACCGGAATCGGCATCGGGATTGCCGCGGTTATCCTCCTGACTTCCATTGGGGAAGGAATTCACCAGTTCGTGATTTCGGAGTTCACCCAGTTCGGCACCAATATCATTACGGTCACGCCGGGAAAAATCAGGACCCACGGCAGATCGCTGGGCGCGATCGGAAGTGCGCGGCTCCTCACGATCGAGGATGCGCTGGCGTTGAAGGATTCCCGCTATGTCCAGCACGTCAACGCAGGCGTGATGGGCAATGCGGAAATACGGGCGAGCGGACGGAGCCGGCGGGTCACGGTCTATGGTGAAAGCCCGGATTTCGCCCATACATTCAACATGAATGTCGCAAGCGGACGGTTTCTGCCGGAGGATGATCCTCGCAATCCTCGCGCCTATGTGGTGCTGGGTTCCAAAGTGCGCACGGAATTGTTCGGCAGTGCGAATCCTCTGGGGGCTACGCTGCAAGTCGGCCTGTCGCGCTTCCGTGTGATAGGCGTCATGGAATCGAAGGGGCAGGTGCTGGGATTCGATCTGGACGATACGGTCTTCCTTCCCACTACCCGTGCGCTGGAAATTTTCAATCGCGAAGGTGTAATGGAAATCAACATTGCCTATCGGCCAAGCGCGCCACTGGAAGCCGTGGTGGACGATATACGCCGCATTCTCGTTTCAAGGCATGGGCGGGAAGATTTCACCATCACGCCCCAACAGCAAATGCTGAATACGTTGAATACCGTTCTGGACGTATTGATTTTTGCGGTTGCAGCGCTGGGCAGTATTTCCCTGCTGGTGGGTGCTGTCGGCATGGTCACGCTCATGCATATTGCCGTGACTGAACGCGTTGCCGAAATTGGCTTGCTCACCGCCCTGGGGGCGACCCGTGCCCGCGTCCGTATTCTGTTTCTGACGGAATCCACGGTGCTTGCCACATTGGGCGGTTTGGGTGGTCTGGCTACAGGCGTGGGAATAGCATGGCTGCTGAAATCCCTGTCAATCGGCCTGCCCGTGCAGATCCCATGGAATTACACTGCTAGCGCACTCGGAATTTCTGTGCTGATCGGCCTCGCCGCCGGCGTTATTCCCGCCATGCGAGCGGCACGGTTGAATCCGATTGAAGCGCTTCGGGCGGAATAGGTTTTCCCGTTCACCCTGAATCCTTCGTTGCCTCCCGCTTCCCTGTTCCTTCACCTTGCACCGCGAAAGAACAGCGGAATAAAAAATAAGGAGCTTTTAATCGCCAGAGACCTGTTTGTTCCTGCGTAGCCAGCGGAAAAAGAAAACATAAATAAAGGCGGGGACAAACGGGAGAATCCACGGGAACATCTGCGAAAACCAGGCTGCATAGAAGCTATTCATATAGCGCGCCTTGGCCGTGGAGCAGGCACTGGCATCCGGAAGGCGGCAGGCCAGGTCGATTTCGTAAGAAACCTGGACATGGGCGCGCCAGAGCCAGTAAGCCATTGATGCGGCAAAAACGATCAGCATAAGGACAAGCCAGTTTACCCGGCCTTCTTGTCGCATAGGACTCATTTTTTTCTCCACTCCATAGATAATGCTTCCGAGGAAAGCAAACACGCTTTGAAAAATGGCTGCTGGATAATCAGTAGGTCGGGCTTTGCCCGACGGTCTAAATGCTGTCGGGGCAGAGCAGGCTTACCTGGAGAGAGTACCATTGCCTCTCCTTTGTTTCTCCTTCTCCTTTATGGCATCCAAAGCCTTTTCCCCCCAGCACCTCACGCATTGCGGAAGCGCGAATGCCTGAGCAGGAAGATAGCCAGTAGCGGCAATACGAGGCCAATTACGGTCACTGAAACCAGCAGCGGACCCAGTTCGCTGTAATCCGCGGGAACAGTAAGCTTCCCGGTATCGGGGTCCGTCACTTCGCGCGTTACCATGAAAATCTGGTTCATGTATTTTGTTCCAAGCTGCGACGCGGACAGGGCAAGGTTGGTGAACGAGGCCATCACCGCGAAGAAGGTGGCTTTGAGGGTCTCCGGGGCGGAGTTGGCAATCCACGCCAGCATCGGGATCATTGCGATCTGCCCCAAGGGTGATTCCAGCGCCGTATCGATCACCGCAATAAAACGCGCATCCACCACGCCATTCGTCAGAGACGCCGTCCATTCATGCAAGCCGTAATACATTCCGATTATAGGCAGGGACAAGAAAGTGCCAACGACGGTAAGCCAGCCGATAATGTAGGCGATCGAACGTTCAGCCATGAATCGCCGAAAGATGAACATTCCCGCCAGGGTCAAGGTCGCGCCGATCAGGGATAATGTCGCCAGAAACTGCTGATCAAAGCCAAGGTGGTCGATCATCCACCAGGTTGAACCAGCCCCTGGCCCAGGTATGGCGCGGAACACGAATATCAGGATTGCCGTGCCCACCAGCACATTGCGCGCCTCGGGTTCCAGTTCGCCCGTCAGCCGCCACATCAGGAATAAGACGATAGCCATGGAAACCAGGAAGATGATTTCCTCTCCCCCCGGTATCTGGCTCAGGCCTACACTCAGGGAGACTGCCGTGAAAGCCAAGCCGCCGCCGAGTATCCACCAGTTCACCGGAGGAGGATCGGGGTTAACCCCAAGCAGCGCTTCCGATTCCACCCGGCTATGACCTTGCGCTACAAGACGCGCAATATCCCGCCGATGCAGCCATGAGGCGAACAGGACACCGGTAACGGAAACCAGCGGGATGATCAAGGCAAGCTCATAGACGAACAGGTACGCCGCGGCTTTGCCTGCTTCGGGTAACTCACCCACGCCTTGCAGGACATAAACGTTCACCACCGAGACCAGAATTCCCCCGCTGATGATGGCGACCCGGCCCAGCGTCTGCATAGTGACATGCATGGATTTGCGGCTTTCGAGCATTAACGGGTTTCCGTCCTTGTCGACTCGCGGCACGGCTTCCACTGTCATTGCATCCGCCACCACATCCTGAAGGACGTAGCCAATGGGCGCGAGCAATGCTGCGGTAACGTACCACGCCTCCACGGTAGCAATGGCGCGCATCTCCTCCAGGTGTCCAAGTAACCCGATCATGATGAGCAGGCTCAACGTGATCAAGCCGGCACCCAGATACACCAGCAGGCTCTTCCACCGCCATACAAGATCGACGAGGTGCCCGAGCGGCATCTTCAAAGCCCATGGCAGCATCATCCAGAACCCGAGCGCAGCAAGAAATTCGGCCGAAAGCCCCAACCGCTCCTTGACGTAAAACGTGCCGACGATTGACGTCAGCCCGGAAATACCCGCCGCTACGTAAACCATGAGCGGCGGCAGGTAGGATAGACGCATTTCGCGGCCCAGCGCGAAAATATTCTCGTCCAGCCAGCCGCCGACAGTGGCAAAGAAACCCATGGCTGGTCGCGCGGTTACAGTCATCGCGCTTTTATCGGGAGACTGGTTCATTGCTGGGGAAGGAAAGAAAGATTGTGGGGAGTATCTGGCACAAAAACGTTTTCGATTTTTTTGACTTCAAGGATGAAGCGCGGCAGCGATAGTTAATATTTCATATTACGCCAGCCGGCTCTGCGGTTATTGCTCTACGGCTGAGACAACCTGCTCCCGGACTCGGTTCCAGTAACTGGTTGCAACAAAGCCGTTGGCGCAGGTCAGGGTTGTCAACGTCATTATCAGGTATACCTCGCTTCGAGGCGCCTTGACATTGACAGCGGGATCGAGCAGATCGGGCGCTACCGCGACACGCCGCAGGGTTTCGCCAGCCAGCAGGATCGGCCAGATGCAGGCCAGCCGTTGACGAATCTCCGAGACGGGAATCGCCATGGTATAAATCCAGCCTTGATCCAGGTGCTCCACCGCCATCCTGATGAGCCGGTCGAGAACCGGTTTGAATTTTGGAAGGCTGCTGTCATTCAACAAGTCTGCTGGTTTCAGGCCCACCTCATCGAGAAGCGATTCGGGAATATAACAACGGCCATTGTGCAGGTCCCGGCCGATATCCTTCAGAATGTTGGTAAGTTGCAGTCCTTTCCCGAACCTTACCCCGATGGCCGCCATCTCCTCCACATCCCATCGCCCCATCGTCGGCCGGTGAGCACAGATCATCCTGGTCCAGAAATCCCCGACACAACCTGCGACATAGTAGGTGTACTGATCCAGGTCGTCCAGAGTGGATAGCGCCGCTAGATGGTCACTTGACTGGCCGGGAAAGCGGTTCAAGTCCATTTCCATCCCTTCAGTCAGCACCTTTATGACCCACTGAATGCGCTTCCGGTCATCGGGCGAACACTCCTCGTACAGCCTGAAACAATCCTCCAGCCGCTGCAGAAGAATGCTTTCTCCCGAGTCTTTCTGATGGGGGACCAGCGCGCTCTGAATCCCCTGAACCGCTTCCCGATCAACCCCGGCCGTCGTGAATTGCTCACGGAACTGGTCAAGGTACTTGAGCCGCTCTGCCCGGTCGATCAGATCAGTATCAGCAATGGTATCGGCCGCACGCGCAAACAGATACGCCAGGCCCATCTGGTCACGCACACCAATCGGCAGCACATTGAGTGTGAGATAAAACGAACGGGAAACCTGCTTGAGAAGGTCGTGCAGCAGCTCGTGTTTGGTGGAGGGGGTAGTCAAGGATGGAGATTCCGGAACGGCAATGGAAAGGGCTGAACATTACCTGCTGCTGGACCTTAAGGTCAAGCTGCTATGTTCTCGAATCACCTTCTCAAGAGTAATGGCTTAGAAATGCACATTTATGCTTACGGCGTAGCATGGGGAAGCGTGGCGCAATCCATCAAAGCTTTGTCCTGAAACCGTCCGAGCGGAAAAAGACACAAAGACTATCAGGTCTTGGACGTAGTACTTTAGTCCAATTGCTGAGCCCGTTTCAAGGCAATAACATCTGAATAGACCGATTTGGAAATGGAGTGAGAAATCATCTTATTCCTGAGCAGCGCTATAAAAAGAAGCGTCAGCACAATAGATGGAAAGATCAAGCAAAATTCAATACCTCGCCCATGTCAGACAAGATTCCAACGGCGTTTGGAAGGAACATCCGCTGGAAGAGCATTTACAAAAGGTTTCACGTTTGGCGGGGGAATTTGCCCAACCCTTTGAAGGCGGGGAGTGGGCTGCTCTGGCGGGATTGTGGCACGACTTGGGAAAATACTCAGCAGGCTTTCAGGACTACATCAAGTTAGCCAGCGGTTATGAGAAACAAGATGCGCACGTCGAAATTGAAGGTTCATCAAAGCGCGTAAATCACTCCTCCGCTGGCGCCATTTTCGCCTGCGAGAAAATGGGTGCAAAGGGAAGATTTTTAGCCTATTTGATTGCGGGTCACCACGCAGGATTGCCAGATTGGTCAACAGCGGAGACAGGCGCAGCAGCATTGGAATATCGGCTCGCCTCAAAGGAGCACCTTGAGGCATTGCCTTTCTCGAAAATTCCCTCCCAGATAATCAACCCAGACATATTGCCGTCCCAAAAACCTTTAGGCGGAGCAGATGGATTGGCGCTGTGGTTGCGTATGCTGTTTTCGTGCCTAGTGGATGCGGATTTTCTCGATACCGAGACCTTCATGGAGGAGGAAAGAGCAGTCATCCGTCGAGGTTAACGCGATCTAATTAACCTCCTTGCCGATTTCAATGACCACATGGAGCGAATGATATCGAAATCCGATCCCACTCCTGTTAACGCCATTCGTCGGGATATTCTGCGTCAATGTCGTACTAAAGCTGCTTTCATGCCAGGACTGTTTTCTCTAACCGTTCCTACCGGCGGAGGAAAGACATTGGCGAGCATGGCCTTTGCCTTGGAGCACGCGCTTGCCCACAACAGAAAGAGGATAATTTACGTTATTCCATACACCAGCATTATCGAACAAACTGCCGGTATCTTCCGTTCCATATTTGGTGATAACGTTGTCGAACACCACTCCAACCTGGATCCCGATAAAAGTGAAAATGCGCGCTCCCGCCTAGCGGCAGAAAACTGGGATGCTCCAATCGTAGTAACGACCAACGTTCAGTTCTTAGAGTCCCTATTTGCTTCCCGCACCAGCCGCTGCCGAAAGTTACATAACATAATAGACAGTGTAGTGGTAATGGACGAGGCGCAATTACTGCCGCCTGAGTTCTTGCAGCCTATTACGGTTGTAATAAATCTGTTGGCGACCCATTATGGTGTGACTTTTCTCTTCTCTACTGCCACCCAACCCAAGCTCGCTTCCTTCGAGATTTGCGGCCAAAAACCTTTTCGCGGTCTGGATAATGTGTGTGAAATCATCGAGGACCCAGATGCGCTATGCGCTGCATTAAAGAGGGTAGAGGTTGAAATACCTTCTGATCTATACAAGCCCCGGGATTGGGATAGCCTCGCAGCAGAACTCGCTCAATATCCCATCATGTTATGCATCGTCAATCGCCGCGACGATGCCCGTCTGCTCCATCGACTCATGCCGAAAGGCACGCTACATCTATCTGCGTTAATGTGTGGCGAGCATCGTAGTCGTGTTATTGCCGAGATCAAATCGCGACTAAGCCGTCATGAGTCGGTGCGCGTCATTAGCACTCAACTGGTAGAAGCGGGCGTAGACCTGGATTTTCCTGTGGTTTATCGCGCTCTGGCGGGATTGGATTCTATTGCTCAGGCAGCAGGCAGGTGTAATCGGGAGGGTAAATTAAAGGGGTTGGGGAGAGTGATTATTTTTGTGCCGCCAACTTCCGCTCCTCCAGGTTTGCTGCGACAGGCCGCACAAATTTCTGTCAGCCTTATGGCTGGGCTCGAAGAGGATCTTTTGGGGCGTATCGTTGTTCAGCGGTTTTTCGAGCATCTTTATGTTCGCGCTCCTTCACTGGATAAGCACAGTATTACTGATCTTCTCAGCAGAGACGCTCGACGGGCGCAGATTCAATTTCGCACAGTCGCACAAAAATTCAAGCTCATCGACGATAAGTACCCAACAATTCTAGTGCGGTATGGAAAGAGTGATGAACTCCTCGAACTATTGTCCCGCATTGGCCCGACGCGCGATCTTATGCGCAAGCTGCAGCGCTATGCTGTAAACATACCCGCGCGACTGTTTGTTCATCTGGCAAAGACCGGCGACGTGTACCCGATCCATTCGGGAATATATGCTCAAGTTGGAAACAAGCTTTACGATGAAACGCTGGGAGTTATCACAGACGGGGAAATAGCACCTGATGATTTAGTTGTATGAAACGAGTGGGGATAAGAATAATGAAGGCATTTTGCCTTGAGGTCACGGGAAATTTTGCGTGTTTCACTCGTCCTGAAATGAAGGTTGAGCGCGTCAGCTATGACCTTATCACTCCCTCAGCCGCGAGAGCGGTGTTTGAGGCGGTTTTATGGAAACCGGCAATAAAGTGGAAGGTGACGAAGATTGAAGTGTTGAAACCGATCAGGTGGATAAACCTGAGGCGTAACGAAGTCGGAGCAGTCATCTCCTCGCGCAACGTGCAGACCGCGATGAACCTGGGGAGGGGGAGATTGAGCCTTTACATAGAAGACGAACGGCAGCAACGAGCAGGCCTGTTCCTCCGTGATGTTGCGTACCGCATTCATGCTGGGTTCGAGCTTCTACCTAATGCGGGTGAGGGGAACAATCCAGGCAAATTCTTAGATATGTTCGAGCGGCGCGCCAGAAAGGGTCAGTGCGTAAATCAACCGTATTTAGGCTGCCGAGAGTTTGCCGCTGATTTCCGCTTGATTGAAGTGTCCGATGCGTTACCTCCTCCTATTAACGAAAGTCGTGATCTGGGCTGGATGCTGTATGACATGGATTACAGCGACCAAAAAAGCCCTAATCCATGCTTTTTTAATGCGAAATTGGAAAGGGGAGTAATTGATTTAGTGGACGTGGAGGTGCGGGGATGATTTTTCAAGCGCTATGCGCTTACTACGAACGAAATATCGATTTGCCACGTCCAGGGTTTGAGACCAAGGGCATTCCTTTCGTAATCGAAATTGATTCCCACGGCAAGGTAGTACAAATTGAAGATACGCGAACTACTTATGGGAAGAGGAAGAATCCTCGTAATTTCCTTGTCCCTCAGGGAGTGAAGAAAACTTCAGGCATTGTGGCTAACCTGTTATGGGATAGCGCTGAATATGTGCTAGGCGTAACGCTCAATGGCAAAGTGGAGCGGGTCAAGGAGCAGCATGCAGCATTTCGAGCGCGATTCGAGCAATTTTGTCTTGGAGTCGATGATGCCGGACTTAACGCCATTGGCCAGTTTTTTGCGACGGGAGACAGGATTCGGCTGGAAGCTGATTCACTTTGGCCAGAAATTCTGGAAACAAATCCTGTTTTGACTTTTCGTCTAAACGGAGACTTGGAACTAATTTGCCAGAGGCCTGCTGTGAGGGACGTATTGGCCAACGCCATCGACCCCGATACGGCACAAGTAACATGTCTTGTTACGGGGGCATCGCATAGCTTTGAGCGCTTACATACCTCTATTAAGGGTGTTAGAGGTGCGCAAACCAGTGGCGCAAATATTGTTTCCTTCAATAAAGAAGCCTTTAATTCATTTGCCAAAGAACAAGGAAGAAATGCGCCGGTGGGTAAACATGCCGCCTTTGCATACACCACAGCACTTAATTATTTGTTGAGTAACGAGTCAGGTCAGCGCATTCAAGTTGGCGATGCTTCCACCGTATTTTGGGCGGAAAGGCAAACCGAGCTTGAGGACATTTTTGGGGACTTATTTGATGAGCCCTCCAAAGATGATCCGGCAAAACAAACCAGGGCTGTCGAAGCATTATTCAACTCACCAAAGACGGGAGTTTTTACTGATAACAGCGATGATACGCGCTTTTACGTTCTTGGCCTTGCACCCAATGCTGCTCGCATAAGTATACGCTTTTGGCTGGTCAGCACGGTTGCCGAGATGTCTGCTCGGATTCAACAGCACTTTGACGATTTGAGGATGATCAAGCCAAGCTTTGAAAAATCCCATTTATCACTCTTCAGGCTATTGACTTGTACAGCCTTACAAGGAAAGTCTGAGAACGTCGCCCCTAATCTTGGGGGTGAATTCACCCGCGCAATTTTGGCAGGATTACCTTATCCCGCAACTTTGTTGCAAGCGGTTATCCGCCGCATCCGAGCGGAGAGGCAGATTACTTATCCGCGCGCCGCTCTTATTAAAGCCTATTTAAATAGGCAAGTTCGCTACTTACAGTCTCAAGAAGGGAGAATTACTGTGTCACTCGATGAAAGCAACAATAATGCAGGTTATCTAATAGGGCGTCTGTTTGCCGCGCTGGAAAAAGTACAGGAGGAGGCAGTCAATCCTAGCGCGACCATTCGCGATCGGTTCTACGGCGCTGCATCCAGTACACCTGTCACGGTATTTGCCAATCTGATGAAGCTTAAAAATCACCATCTTGCCAAGGTGGAGGATGGGCGTAAACGCTATTTTGAAAAATTGATTGGCGAAATAATGGCAGGCATCACTGATTTCCCTGCCCATTTGAGTCTTGCCGATCAGGGGCGCTTCGCCATCGGCTACTACCACCAGCGGCAGGCTTTCTTTACCAAATCCAACAAGCAGGGAGAATAAATCATGGCGTTAAACAATCGGTATGATTTCGTGTTGTTTTTTGATGTTAAAGACGGCAACCCGAATGGCGATCCCGATGCGGGTAACTTGCCTCGAATCGATGCAGAATCGGGGGATGGGCTTGTAACCGATGTAAGTCTCAAGCGAAAAGTGCGCAATTTCGTGGGTCTCATAAAAGGAGAGAAACCACCATTCGAGATTTACGTTAAAGAAAGGGCAGTGCTAAATAATCAGCATAAACGTGCTTACCTTGGCATCGGCAAACCTGAGTTGCTTGAAGGTGACGATAAAAAACACAAGGGTGGGGATGCAGTTGATGAAGCGCGGCAATGGATGTGCCGGAATTTTTACGATGTACGTACGTTTGGCGCTGTGATGTCGACGGGCGTGAATTGTGGCCAGGTTCGTGGTCCTGTACAGATGACTTTTGCCCGCTCCATCGATCCCGTTGTAACACTGGAGCACTCGATTACTCGTATGGCAGTTGCGACCGAGGCGGAAGCAGAAAAGCAAAGTGGAGATAATCGCACAATGGGACGCAAGTTTACCGTTCCTTACGGTCTTTATGTTGGCTATGGCTTTGTATCAGCCTTTCTAGCCGAGCAAACAGGTTTCGACGAGAATGATCTGGAGATGCTCTGGCAGGCACTTGCCCAGATGTTCGAGCACGATCGCTCCGCCGCACGGGGGCAAATGGCTACACGCGGCTTGTATGTGTTCAAACACGATAGCCAGCTTGGAAACGCTCACGCACACACCTTATTCGAAAAGGTTGCTGTTAGGAAAAAGGACGAAGCAAAGGTTCCGCGTGAATTCTCTGATTATGAAGTGACAATAAATGGTAATGAGATGCCCGTTAACGGGCAGCTTTCTCCTATGGAGGGCGTAACGCTTACACGGATGGCATAAGCGATGAATGAAATCATATTTCTGGTTGAGGAGGCCCCAGAAGGGGGTTATACCGCTCGTGCGCTAGGTGTCTATCTTTACCGAAGCAGATGATCTTGAGAGCTTGCAAGAACAGATACACGATGCGGTTCTTTGTCATTTCGATGAGGGTAAAGCGCCCCCTATCATTCGCTTGAATTGACCCGTAATGGGCTCGTCTCGAATTGCTCAGGAAAAACTGATGAATGTTGATACTGTCGAGCGTGATGACATTATCATGATTTCCGCGCTCCAGCACTATAGCTACTGTCCACGCCAGTGTGCCTTGATCCATATAGAGCAGGAATTCAGTGATAACGTGCATACTGCTTGGGGAGACGCCGTTCATGCTCGGGTAGACGAGCCTGGATGGGAGATTCAGCCCGGCGCTCGCGTGGAGCGGGCATTACCCGTATGGTCTGATCGGCTTGGGCTAACCGGTCGATGTGATGCAGTCGAATTTCGAAATGATGGAAGTATCTATCCCGTCGAGACGAAGCACGGTCCGCGCAAGACCAAGGCGCATGATGACCTGCAGCTCGCTGCACAGGCGGTATGCCTGGAAGAAATGACGCGCAAATCCGTTCCTCGCGGCGCGATATATCACCATTCTTCCCGGAGGCGGAGAGAAGTGGTGATAACCGATGCGCTACGTATCCAGGTGGAAGAGGTGACCGCGGCGGTGCGTGCTTTGCTGACTGCCGGTAAACTGCCGGCTCCTGCTAATGATACGCGCTGCAAGGAGTGCTCCTTGAAGGAAATATGCCAGCCGGAGGCATTGGCGGCCAAGGCGAGCCAAGCCTCCTTACGCTCGTCTCTTTTTGTTCCTGATTAGCAAATGCGCCAGATCCTTAATACGCTCTATGTCATGACACCCCATGCGTACGTCCATCTGGAAAATGACACCTTACGCATAGATGTGGAGCGTCAAAAGAAAATGCAGGTGCCGCTGCATCATCTTGGCTCGGTCGTTTGTTTTGGGAATATCCTGGTTTCACCTGCCTTGATGCACCGCTGTGCCGATGATGGAATCAGCCTGGTCTTGCTGGATGATAACGGGCGCTTCAAGGCTCGGCTCGAAGGCGGTATCAGCGGGAATATCCTGCTTCGTCAGACGCACCATCGTCGCGCGGTGGATGAGCAATTTACACTGGCAATCGCTCAGGCAATGATCGCCGGAAAACTGCGGAATTCAAGGCAGGTACTGATGCGTGGCGCGCGTGAGGCGGAGGATTTGGAAGATCGTGAAATTTTAAGTACTGTGGCGGAATCGTTGGCTCGCTCCATTCGCAACCTGCCCACCATATCAAGCCTGGATACGTTGCGAGGATTTGAGGGTGATGCTGCCAAGGTTTATTTCTCGGCATTGCCCTCTTTGGTTCGTCCCAATATTCGGGAGCACTTTGCCATGAATGGGCGGTCACGCAGGCCACCCCGCGACCGCTTCAACGCCCTGCTATCGTTCCTTTACTCAATGGTAATGAACGATTGTCGTTCTGCGTTGGAGAGTGTAGGTCTCGATCCACAATTAGGTTTTCTCCATGCAGTGCGGCCTGGACGAGCAGCGCTGGCTCTTGATCTCATGGAGGAATTTCGCGCCATCTTAGCTGATCGGCTCGCCTTGACTTTGGTAAATCGCGGTCAAATTACTTTCCGTGATCTCAGGGAACGTGAAGGAGGTGCGGTTTATTTGGAAGGTGAAGCAAGGAAGGCCGTAGTAATCGCTTATCAGGAGCGTAAGCAGGAGCAGATTACGCATCCGTTGTTGCAGACCAAAGTTTCGGTAGGGTTGCTGCCACAACTCCAGGCGCGCTTTTTGGCAAGAACAATCCGCGGCGAGATAGATGGATACGTACCTTTTCTTGTGAAATAGCCATGCTCATTATCGTAACGTATGACGTTTCCACAGAAACCAGGGAAGGGCGAAAAAGGCTCCGGCGTGTAGCAAAAATATGTGAAGGAATAGGGCAGCGGGTACAGAAATCAGTATTTGAATGTAGAGTTAACCTGATGCAATACGAAGAGTTGGAACGAAGGCTGCTTGCAGAGATTGAACTCAAGGAAGATAACCTGCGCATATATCGGTTAACGGAGCCCGTCGAATTGCACGTAAAGGAGTATGGAAGTTTCAGGGCGGTGAATTTTGAAAGGCCTTTAGTTATTTAACATGCGCGTACCTGAAGCTACGGTAAATATGCGGTATGTTCGCGCGTCCGTACTTACCTGATTAATATGGAAAAATTTTTTCAAATTTGATGTTTCAAATGTTAGACGGCAACTCTGGATACGGTTCGCGCACTTATAACAATTTCTTTTTTTGTATCATAACTTTGTAGTTGTACTGTAGCGCCCGGCCGAAGAGCCGGGCGAGGATTGAAACTCGAAGATGCCGTCAGAAGCGTAGTCCTGAAGGCTGTAGCGCCCGGCCGAAGAGCCGGGCGAGGATTGAAACATGAATTTCCGCATCCGCACTCCCCACTAGGAAGTAGCGCCCGGCCGAAGAGCCGGGCGAGGATTGAAACTTCTCGGGTTGAGGGGTTGCGACCTGCGCGAGTCGTAGCGCCCGGCCGAAGAGCCGGGCGAGGATTGAAACCTGTGAAACCAGCCGCAATGCCGTTTGGTAGGATCGTAGCGCCCGGCCGAAGAGCCGGGCGAGGATTGAAACAAGTTTGCCGGGCCGCAGTACATGGACGATTTTTCGTAGCGCCCGGCCGAAGAGCCGGGCGAGGATTGAAACACTTTAACCTCCCCTCCTCTCGATTATTTTCTCCGTAGCGCCCGGCCGAAGAGCCGGGCGAGGATTGAAACAAGTACGGACCCGGAAAGAAGGTATTGCCTGGACTGTAGCGCCCGGCCGAAGAGCCGGGCGAGAGTTGAATCGTTAAAACACCGTTCGAGCGGAAAAAAGCATCCCTACTCCAACGCTGCTTACTTGCAGAACTTCATGCGAATTTCGCCCCATCCGCTTTCCCCCTTCGCCTGACCCACACCCCGATCAAACCCATCCCACCCAGCATCATTGCGTAGCTTGCAGGTTCGGGTATAAGAGCGATTTGCCCGACCTGCCCATTGAGGCTTACCAGATAAAGGTTGCCGGAAGCGTCCTCACCGAATGAAGAGATACTCCCCGAAATGCCGGTTGGGGAGAGCAGTTCGGCAGTGCGGTCGGTAAGGTCTGTAATGCCCGAGCCGGTGAAGCGGAAGGACATCACCTTGTCGTTCACGAAGTCAGCAAAGAAGTAGGTGCCTGCCAGGCCGGGGATTTCTGAGCCGCGGTAGACATAGCCGCCAATGACTGAGGCGCCGTCTGCGGTATGGTTATATTCAAAGATAGGTGGCGTGTGGTTGGGAATCTGTGGATCGTTGGGAAAATTCACTAGCGTGCCCTCGAATCTGCGCCATCCATAATTCGCTCCGGCAGCGCCTATATCGATCTCCTCGCGGGCGTTCTGCCCGACATCACCGATGTAGAAAGTGCCGTTTTCCCGGTCGAAGCTGTCGCGAAACGGATTGCGCAATCCATACGCGTATATTTCCGGATTACCCCCGGTGACATTTCCATCCGGTATCGCATAACCATACTGCGTGGGATCATTAGGCAGGTGGTCAGATGAAACATCGACCCGCAGAATTTTGCCGAGATTGCTGGACAGGTTTTGCGCGCGATTCCCGGGATCATCGCGGAGGCCGCCGTCTCCTGTGGCTATGTAAAGATTCCTTGATTCACCGGGCCTGAAGCCGAGCCACCCGGCCTTGTGATTGTTGAACTCAGGTTGCTGCACAGTGAGCACTGTTTGCCGGCTAGTGATATCTGCCACGTTTGGCTGCGTCGCACTTACCTGGTACGTGGCGACTACGGTGTTGAGCGAGGTCTTGTCTATGTAATCGACATAAAATCGACGGTTGCTGGCAAAGTTTGGATCGAATGCCATGCCCAGCAGGCCGCGTTCGCCCTCGGTATCGACCGATCCTGACAGATCAAGAAATGGTGTTGGCTGCACAGTCCCATTCTGGAGGATTTTGATCAACCCGCCCTGTTCGACAATGAACAGGCGTGAGTCTCCTGCGGGCGATGTTGCGAACAAAGGGTGATCAAGGCCGCTTGCAACGATTCGGGTTTGCAGTTGTGCAAAAGCCGCTGGCGCTCCAAGGCTAGTGGCGAAGGCCAAAGTGAGCAGGGCAGAAAAGGGTTTGATCATGTCAGATCCTCAGAACCGATTAGAGTTGGAGTCAATAGCGGAAATAATGCGAAGGCCAATTTATGTATAGAAAAGGCAAAGTTCGCTGTCAACCCGGTTTGAGATTTGAAGGTGAATTTGAATTTATCGGCGTGTTTTCCATTCTCGAAAACGGATTTGGTCAAAATCTGTTGGGGATGGAAATCAGGTAGAAGTAGAAATCGTTAGAAGTCCGGCGGAAATCATGGGGAGGCTAAAAAGAGACAACTTGCTATACTGAATCATGGGTTGTCTTATTTTGTCTTATTCATCGTCATCCATTGCGGAGGGAGGCGCATGATTCACGAAGTAAGGGGCGATATCCTGTTGAGCCATGCTCAGGTCATTGCTCATGCCGTTGCCCCTCATGATCATTTCAGCCAAGGACTGGCTTTGAGTTTGCGCCAGCAGTGGCCCGCCCTGGTCAAGGATTTCCACCACTTCTGCCATGCCATGCACCCCAAAGCCGGCGATGTATGGGTTTGGTCGGGCGCGATGAGCAAGCGGGTGATCAGCCTGCTGACAAATGAAGCGCCGCCCGGCACCGGGGGCAAGCCGCCCCCGGCCAGAAAGGAAGTTTTAGAACTGTCGTTGCGCGAACTTCGCAATCTGCTGGAGAGCAAGAGGTTCACCCATATTGCGCTGCCGCGCCTTGCTACGGGTGCGGGCGGCCTGGATTGGAAGGTGGTGGAGCCCTTGATCGAGCGCCATCTCGGGGACCTGGACCTGCCTATTTACATTTATACTCAATATGAGGAAGGCGTTCAGGCCATAGAGCCGGGGTTGAGTCGCCCTGGCGGTGTCGACAGGAAACCGGACGCTTCCCACAAGCAATGAGCCTGACGCCTGGCGATCCTGGATTCGATTCCAGGACAGAGGGGTCAGGAGGGATTTTTGTGGGCGGGTAGCAGATGCAATGTCTGCTCGGGCGGTCCGGGAAGGAAGGGAGTGCGTCTGCCTGTCACCCAGCCTTCGTGTCCGCTACCGTAATAAGGTGACAGGGGATGTCCGCTCTGGCCGCCGGGCATCTCGAAATATCCATTCTCCTCATCGCCCGGGGCAACGGCGAGACGGTTCGACGCACCGAACGCCGGCCCCTGCACGCGTGGCATTTTGCTGTCTCCGGCAAGTTCATCTTTGGGCATATCCAGCCACTTTCCGATAAATAATGGTAAAGCCTGGCTGAAAGGGTGCCGGATATTCGCTGTGTTGCGTTCACCCCAGGTTCTCGCCGCGATACCGCCAGGCTGGCGCCGGAAACGTTCTGCAACCCGGTGCGCGCACTTGCCGAGGAGATCGTCCCAGTCAGAATGGACAGGGAGTAAAAGGTGCGGGGGACGTTCCTCTATTAATTTCCATACCGCATGTTCCGCCTGGTTCAACGGTGGCAGCACGAATTCCGGATATTTCTCCCGCACGGCTGCTTCGAAGCCGCGAAGCACGCCGCTTACAACTTCCTGGCGAAAGGCGCGCACCACGCGGTAGGCCACGGATTTTGTGGATGCACGTTCATCCCAATCCTTGAGCGCTTGTTGCATTTCGATGCGCCAGGGTGCCGCTTCGGTTCTTTCCAGGGTCTGTTCGAGAAGCTGTCGCCATCGCGCGAGGAACAGTGCCCGATCGTCCAGTTGAATAGCCAGCATGGTGGCGGGCGTGAAATGATCGTGTTGATAAAGGGTGTCGCGGATCTGCTTTGCCCGTGCGCCGAGATCAAAGCCGCCATCCCCGAGCCTCTCCAGCATCAGGCCATCCACAGTGCGCGCGTTCGCGGTCCAAAGACGCTGGTCGGTGGGATCGATGATGGTTGGATAGAGCGCGGGATCCAGCCATCCGTTCCAGCCGGTACCCGGTGCGCTCCAGTCTGCCGGGAGCCGCGGATCATACCCCTTGTCCCGTGCCGGAAGCCTTCCGGCAATAGTCCATGCGGTTCTGCCGGTCCGGTCACCGACGATAAAGTTCTGCGCGGGAATACCGGCATTCCGTACTATGACGATCGCCTGATCCACGCTTTCCGCCTGTTCCAGCTCGGTAAGCTTGATATCCATGGAGCCCGGTTGGTGCGCAGTCCAGGCAAATGCGAGGGGTATTCCGTCATGATCGGTTGCCGCAATGGGTCCCCATTCTGTTTCCTGGACCTCCAGTGTTTCATCTGCCGATCCGCGTACACGCAGCACTTCGCGATGCACTTCGATGCGCTTCCATCCATCCGCAGTCCGGTAGCGCAGGGGATCATCCGGATCGCGCGTTATCCGCACCCAGTCAATCAGGTCGCCATAGCTGTTTGTAAAACTCCACGCAATGTGCCGGTTGGAACCGACCGTGATTGCCGGCGTGCCCGGCAGGCTGGCGCCTGTGATGTCGCTTGCTTCCCCCGGTCGTTGCGGATGGGGATAGATGAAGCGTGTGCGAAACCAGATATTGGGGACGCGCAGTTCCAGGTGCATGTCATTGGCAACCAGCGCCGCGCCCCCGGCCAGCGAGCCAGTCACGGCGAAGCTATTGCTCCCAAGCACATCGTCGATGTATTCGTCGGGGCTATGCGTATCCACGGGAGGCATAAGGCCGGGATCGAGCTTGCGGAGATCGAGTTCGCTTGCAGGCGGGATATCCGGCCAGGCAAGGGGAGGGCCCAGCAACGGGGCATCCCATTTGCCACCCTTGGCGCTAAGAAACCGGAAGGCAGCCGGGGGAAGCGCATCCCGCAGGGTGGAGAAGGCAAGCTCGCGCACGTCACTTGCCTCTTTCAACGTGAAATACATCGCCCCGATGACCAGCAGGCTGTCTTCGCTGCGCCATGCCAGAGGCTGCAACCCCAGCAGAAGATAGGGGAAGGAGTTTGTCGTCAGCGCATCGAGACCTTCATTTACCCCATCTCGATACGCATCGAGCAGTTCACGCTGTTCAACCGGCAACTCTTTCAGCATCGAGGACGCGCGTGCCCGCATCCGATGCTTGCGTGCTTCCCGATCGGCGGGCAGGACGCGTGATCCGAATAACTCAGCCAGTTCGCCTGCAGGCTGCCGACGCAGCAGGTCCATTTCAAAGAAGCGTTCCTGCGCGTGAACATAACCCAGCGCCCAAACCAGGTCATGCCGGTTTTGCGCACGCAACGTGGTGGTACCGAGGGTATCGCGTTCGACAGCCACAGGTGCAGACAGGGCGTCCGTTTGCACTGTTCCTTCGTATTGCGGCAGGCTTCCACGCAATACCAGCCAGAGAATGCCAACGGACAGCAACGCCAGGATAACAAGGGCGCAGGCAAGACGGGCCAGACGATAAGGCGCCCGAGGAGTCATGCAGGCGGATTCACTACGGGGAAACCGCCACTGATAGCGTGCGGAACGACTATCGGGTGCGGATTATGCGAACAGGAGGGGATATGCAAGGCGTTTCCAGGAGTTCAAAAGCTTTTCCCGGATGGATTCCGCCGTCATTTTTCCCCATCCAGCCGGATGCAGGCGACAGGCAGCTGTGGCGGCTGTGGTCTCATATCCTGCCGTCATTCCTGTCAGAACCCTGGCGCGGCCGCTATTTCGTCTTGCTGTTCGCCAGAACGTATTCTGCGAGACGCTGGGCCGGTTCGCCCTGAATATTGGGGAAAGCGGTCATGCCCATGCTTCCCTTCTGGACTTTCTGAATGATGGCATCCTTATTGGCCATCTTCTCGCTCAATATCATTGCCGCGCCGGCTTCGGGTTTGTGGCATTTTGTGCAGTTTGTGCTGAATATATCTTCTCCCGTGGCATCCGAGGGCGGAGTGTAAGGATCTGTTTTCGAACAGCCCATCAAGCCAGCCAGTGCGGCAAACGTCAATATCAAAGTTGTCTTCTTCATTTTTGCTCCTGATTAAAGAGGAATCGTTTTTATACCGCAGGGAGGAGATTATAGCGCGCTATTCAATGCAAGTTACATTGCACTTGAGGCTTCATTCAACAATTCCTGATCATCGAGCGAAGTTGGCCCTGTACCTGTCACCTGCCGCTGCCCTTGGCCGGAAAATGGCTGGAAAATTATTCAGAACAATTTCTCCGCCCGAAATAACCAGGTCCGGGTATTCCAGGTTTTTCAGGTTATGGGTGGGATCGTTCCTGACAGCGATCAGGTCGGCAGGTGCGCCGGGTTGGAGGGTGCCGAGAAGGGGCAAGCCGAGGTGTTCCCCCGCTTTCGACGTGGCTGCGCGCAGGACCTCCAGCGTTTCCATGTTTCCCATCTGCATCATGAACATAAGCTCCTGGGCGTCGATTCCCCTGGGAATATCCGGATGTGCGATTTCAGCGCCATACAGCAGTTCGCCACCCTGCTCCCGCCATATGCGGACATTGTGCGCAACACCGGGGCATTTCGACAGGGTATCGAGCGTCGTAACTATTTTGACGCCCTGTGACACGGCCTTTTTTAACAGGAGTTCGGGGATGATGTCACAGGGCACATGCGCCCATTCATCCACGCCCGCATTAATGGCAATCTCCGCGCCTTTTGCCTCGGCGATATGGGCCGTTACCTTGCGTTTGTTCGCATGCGCTTCATCCACTATCGCCTTTACGATGCTTTCAGACAGCAGGGGCCAAGCAGTGTTGAAACCAGTATTGGGATGTGGGTGAGAGGAATGGGCGTGCTTTGCCGGTTTGTCACTTGCGGGTTCGTGACTGGGCGGTTTGTGGTTGGGTGGGCTGTGATGAGCATGACTATGGGCAGCTGCGGGAACGTCATGGTGATGCCCGTTCACATGACCGCCCGACCACGGCGCGCCGGGCTCGCCGCCGGGTTCCAGAGCGATCTTGATCACCACCGCTCCCGCATCGATCAGGTGGCGAACTGTTTCTCGTGCTTCTTTCTCCGTGGATACCGGTGTTGCGATATTCTTTTCCCCTGTCAGCGGAATAGGATAACCGCCAGGGGCGGTGATGATGGGTCCCGAGGTAAGCACACGCAAGGCGCCATTTCCCCCGTAGGGCTTGTGTACCGGTCCGCCTACGTCCCGGATGGTGGTAATCCCGTGCTTCAATACAGTATCGGCAGGAACACGCTGGAACGAAAGGTGCGCGTGCAATTCGATAAAACCGGGCAGTATCGTGGCATCTCCCAGATCGATGACTTTCGCATCACCGGATGGGAATGAGCCGCGCGGGCCGATTTGCCTTACCTTTCCGTTTATTACCTGTACCGACGTGTTCGTCCTCATGTTGTGGCCGTCGAAAACCCGTGCGGCATGCAGGAGAAGCGCTTCGTGCCTATCTGTCTGGGCAACAGCCGGAGGGGAAACCAGCATGATCGACATCAGCGATAAACCCGTCGTGATTCGGCTGGCGATGCTGGTGATTTTCAGGCAGGTGCTTTTCATAGCCTTTTTTCCTTTTATCCTTTATGCGTTTAGATGTTGCTCGATTCAGCAGCGTTTTTAAAACTCGTCCGGCTTCAGCATATCCAGCAGAACGCAGAGAGCGGCCATGAGAAAAAAACTGCCCCAGGCAGATTCGACCATTTCCTCTTTGTTGTCGCTGGTCTTATAACAGCAACCCCAGAATATTCCGGAAGGCGGATCGCCACTTTTTGCATGGTTGCCGTTTTCATGAAAACCAGTGAAGTAATCGCTTCGAACGATCGCGGCAATCTTCTGATGCGCAGAGGTACGCCATTGCGTTCCATCCGCCAGCAGTTCAGCGAGGGTGAGCATTGCGAGGGACACGATGACCGAGGACGAAGGGTCGGAAAGACCTGATGGATCATCCAGCCGATTCAGGGGCAGGGGTTCCGGTCGCGAGCGCTTCCAGTATTCACACGCGCGCAACGTGCAGGTCAGGTAAGGTTCTCCCCACAGTGCTGCTGCGCGGCTTAATCCCAGCATGGCCCACGCTTGACCGCGAGACCATACGCCTGCCTGCCCCGCTGGTTGAAAGTGCCCGTCAGCGAAGCATGCGCCGGGGTGAAATGCGCCGTTCCCGATCCCACACACTACTGACAGGGTGCTTGCGTGAGTACGCGCGACTTGATGATGAGCACTGTCCCCGCTGTGATTCAGAAGTTGGATCAGGGGAGCCAGCGAGTCCACGGAGATGAGTTGATTGCCTTCCTTTCCGCCTCCCATGTCTCTACCGAGTGGAACGCCACGCATTTTCGGATCATAGGAAGAGGCAATCGCGAAAATGGATGCCGAGGTAAGGCCACGCGCCTTTACGTCACCGAACCAGAGATCGCCAAGTGCTGCCCCGTACCAGAATATGAGGTTTCGGTTAATGGAGTCGATCGTGACTTTCGGGGATAGCCGCTGGCAGATGGCGGCAGCCTTATGGCGATCGGATAGGGCGCCGGTTATCCGTGATCGAAGCCACCAGCATGCTCCCCAGTATCCCCCGACCCAGGAACCGCCTGACGATAAAGTCCATCGATCGGCAACCCCCGGCGAATAAAGCGGAAAACTGTTCGCGCAGCTCGAATGAATGGCCTCCATGCGCTGTACCAGCAACTCCAGTGCCTGCTTCATTTCTGCATGATTCAACAGGATGCCTGGCGACTGTTCCTCGATGTTGTATCGGGTCTTTTCAAGCATGTGCATATCAAGTGGATGTATTGGATCAAGCAAACACTAAACTGTCTTCTTTCGCTGCCTGAATTACCCTTGCGCGAGGTCATGAGGATTATTGGATTCATGGCTTCACAGGTTCTTACATTTCAGGTTCTTACACCTTTGCGGTAGTCGCACGCTGGTGCGCGCCAGTTGGCGCCGGTGTTTGCGCTTTGCGTCGTCGGGCAGAAGCCAATCCCAGGGCCATCAGGCATCCGCACAAGAGCACGCCGATCAGCAAGCCCCAGGCAGACTGGGAACTGCCGGAATAATTCGAAAACGCACCATAAAGGGGCGGGCCTGATGCGAAGCCCCCGAAGAAAGCGACGGAAACAAAACCCGATGCCGTTGCTACCGGGCCAAATGCGGTATCCCTGATCAGCATGCTCATTGCGATTGCATTGGTGCCGACGGCGGTGAGGCCCATTCCCACAGCCCCTGCCCAGAGATACCAATGACTGTCCGCATTGGCCTTCATCGTCACTGCGATTGCGCAAGCTGCAATGGCAATGAGCACAAGCAGAAGCAGCGACTCGTCTTTCATTCTGGCGCCAAGGGGTGTCAATGCCATCCGCGAGAGTATTCCCATCACGCCGAAGAGGGCGATCAAGCTGCCCGCCACCGACAGCGGCATGCCTTGTCGGACGGCAAAGGTCGGCAGGAACGTAACGAAGGCGGAGAGTGCTATACCCACGCAAAACTGGATGGCCATCAAACGCAGCAGCAGTACATTCGGCAGCAGGACCGTGAAAGCTTTACGCGTTCCCGAGGGTTTTCGCGGAGCGATGTAAGGTGTCGTAATCCCGAACAGTATCGCTACCGGAACAACGATGCCGAATGCCACATGCCATCCGTATTGCGTTGCAATGGCGGGAAGAACCAGACCTGCAAAAAGCGCCGCGAGTTGAACACCGGATTGCTTGAGTCCTACGACTGTCGCCTTTTTCTCCGGTGACACCTGCTGTGCAATCAGCAGATTGGTGACCGGGTTTGCCAGTGCCTGGGCGATTCCACAAATGGCAGCCGCTGCAACGAGGGAGTAATAATCTTCAACCGTTGCAATCAGCGCAAAAGCAAGCGCTACGGTGAAGAAAAGCACTGCTAGCGCCCGCCGTGTCCCGATCCGATCCACGAACGCGCCTGCCCAGAGCGATAGAATGGCCGCGATGCCGAACGCGCTCATCACGAGATAACCCAGCAACCCGGCCTCAAAGCGCAGATCACGCACGAGGAATGGCCCCAGCGTGCTGATGGCATACAAGATCAGCATGGGCAGGGCCATGGCAAATACCAGGACAATCCTGAACCAGATGACTGCAAAGAGTGATTTAGTCAAAGTGATATACGTCCTCTTCCTGGAAGAAGTCGATGAGGCGGCGGCCTGTCGAACTGATAAGCGACTCGTCGGTGCCGTCGAGAATTCGCGACGTACGGGCTATCCTGTAAATTCCGGAGAGGGGCGTGAGGTCGCTGATGCCTTCGGCGCCGTAAAGCTGCACCGTCGAATCAGAGGCCATGCAGAGCGCCTGTGACGCGGCCATTTTGGCGACATTGATCCGCACATCGCTGGGGCATTGAATATCAATTCCGCGCGCAGCGATGCGAATCAATTCGCGCGCACTTGCAATAGCCTGATAGGCGTTGGCGATGTGCTGCCGTATGAGCTGCTTGTGCGGCAGCCGGGCTGAAAGGCCGCGGCGGGAATTGATGCGCGTCCCCATCAGGTCGAAACATCGTTGCGCCAATCCCACCCAGTTCATCGCGCGAAGCAGGCGGCCGAGACGGAGCCGTTGACTCATCAGCTCGATGCCATTGCCATTTTCGCCCAACCGGTTATATTCGGGGACCTGCACATCGGTGAAAGACATTTCCCCTTGGCCCAGAAAGCGCCCCAGTATGGGAATCTGGCGCTCGACACTGAATCCGGGCGAATTCGTGGGAACGAGGATCATTGAAAGCGTCTTGCGGGTATCGATTTCTTCTTTGCCAGTGCGCGCCAGGACCGTGACAAAAGTGGCGCGGTCGGCATTGCCGACAAACCATTTTCTGCCATTGATCGTCCAGTTTCCGTTCGATAGATGGGCGGAAGTCGTTATCAGGGTGGGAAACGAGCCGCCATGATCGGGCTCGGTCATGCCGTAACTGGGAATGGCTTCCCCGGCAACCATGGGTTCCAGGAAATTTCTGCGGATTTCATCGCTGCCGAATTTCAGGAGCATGTGTGCATCCAGGGCTGAATGGCTGCCGAAGATCGCGGATGAGAACTCTGAGCGCCCTTCCTGTTCGGCTACGATCAGGTAATCTTCGAGGGAAGCAATTTTTCCGCTGTGGGAGAGCGGATAAAACAGGCCCCAGAGGCCGGCATGCCGCGCTTTTTCGGTCAGTTCCGATTGCAGTTGCGCTGCCGAATCTCCTCCCTCGGCCAAGTGTGGCTCGCAGGGGATGATCACCTTGTCGACGAACTTTCTTACCTCTCGCGAAAGGGATCGGGCTGCTTCCGTGTGGGAGGATGCCCGATGCTCCCCATGCTCCTGATATGCTTGCAGCATCAATGTGCCCATTCGGGCTGACTCCGCTCATCAGGATACTGCGTGAACTCGACTTCGGCAGTCAGCCGCTTCTTATCGATTTTCCCCGCCGGGCTGAGGGGCAGCTGGCGGTAATAGCGCAGGTATTCGGGAAGCTTGCTTTTCTCCAGTCCCTTTTCATGGAGAAAACGGGTGAACTGGGAAAGTGAAGGACGTTCCGCGCCCTCTCTCATGACGAGACAGAGGCAAACCCTGTGTCCCAAGTCCGCATCGGCCACTGGAACGCAGGCTGCGCTCACAACAGCCGGATGGGAAACAGCAATGTTTTCAATTTGAGCGGGACTGATATTGACGCCGCCCCGAATGATGATGTCTTTCTTGCGCCCGGATAGCACCAGATGCCCCTCTTCATCAATCAGGCCGAGGTCACCGGTATACACCCATCCCTCCTGGTCACGATACAGGGCGTCGAGGTCCGGAGCGTTGACGTACTGCATGGGACTTATCGGGCCCCTGGCCATTATTTCTCCTATGCAGCCTTGCGGCACTTCCTGCTTCTGGTCATCGATTATGCGAATGGAACAGATTTCCGGATTGGGCCTTCCCGCCGTCCTGATAATGGTTTCCAGGTCATCATCCAGGGTCGTATGACAATTGACGCCATCTGCAGACCCATACAAGCTGATGAATCCACATCGGAACGCCTCGGTACAACGGCGAATGGAGGCCTCATCGATTTTCGCGCCGCCGCTGATGATGGCAAGCAGGCTGGATGTATCCGCCTGCGCCAACACAGGATCTGCGGCAATGCGCTGAAACATCGTGGGAACGCCCAATATATGCGTAGGCTTCAGTTCCCCAATGGCTTGAACAGCTGCTGCAACGTCAAATTGCCGCAGGACAACGAGGGATCCGCCAAGCCAGGATAAAACCCCGAATGTCGCCGTGGAGCCGAACGCCGTGCCGAGCGGCATCAGATAGAGTCCCCTGAAAGTCTTTCCTTCAGGATGAATTCGCCGCAGAAAACGGCCTCGCCCGCCCGCCAGCGCGTTATGAGAATAGGCAACCCATTTGGGCTCGGATTCCGTGCCGGATGAGATCAGGAAGCGGGCAGGTGAATCCGGACAGACTGTCGGCAGATCTGATTCAATGGGGCCGGCCCGGAACAAGTCATCCAGTGCGTGCCAACCGTCTCCGGCTGCTCCATCGACAACGAGGATGCGCAGTGAAAGCAAGGTGGGACGGATGGATTCGATCAATTCGCAAAGGTCGGTTTTTCCATATTCGCGCTCGACAATAATCGTACGGGCATCACAGCGTCTGAGCAGGGACTGGATATCGAGGCGGCCGCGCCCCGGCGGAAAAGGCGCCACGATGGCTCCAAGTGCTGCCGCCGCCAGATCGATTGCGCAGCTACGCCAGCTGTTATGAAGCTGGTATGAAATTACATCGCCTGCAACAATGCCCAATTCATGGAAACTGGCAGCCAGGCAATGAACCTTGTCCAGCAAAGCTGCGTAACTGATGGTGTGGTCGAGCGATATTACTGCCGGACTATCCGGGTGCTGCCGCACTTGCTCGCAAAACAACTCGTACAGGGATTTATTCGGATAGATTCCCTGCCGGGCCCATTGAGCGCGGACCTCGGCGGGGACCCTATCCAGAATGCCGGAATGGTTCATTTAAATCTCCAGGGAGAATTGACTTGGGTGTATGAGCCGGGAGTCAGCCCTGGCTGCAGATGTGCCAGGGTTTGCAGCTCGGCAAGATCTTCGATGACAACGGCGGCGGGAATGCCTGCGTGCTGGAAGAGTTCAACCCATTCATCAGCCGTTCTCAGGGGGAATACTTCGCTCAAGCAGCGCTGGAAGTCTTTGTTTTCAATGCCGGCAGTAATATCGAGGACTTCCGCGAGCCGTAATACCGTATCCACATCAGGGCATTCGACTGCAATCCTGCCCTGTCTTGTGGCGTAAACGTCATTGACTTCATTGATGATACTTGTCGAAGGTTTTGAACCGGAAGCCGGCAGGCTGTATATATCCCGGAAATCCTCGGCACACAAAAGTGTTGCTGCGCTCATGAGCGAGGAAGTGACCTTCGTACCCACATTGTTCATACACCGGTTAAGCAGCGCAATCGTGATGCCTTGAGCCGCTACCACGCCTCCGAGCACATCCAGGACAGTGAACAAGGAGCCGCCACGGCTGCTGCCGGCTCCTGCGACCTTTCCTGCCACTCCCGAATAGGCTTGGGCCATGAAATCCGTTCCGGGCATTGAATTTGAAGAGACGTGCTCGGCACAATCGGTGGCCCATCCACCCGCATAGGCATAAACCAGGGATGGGTTGATTGCCCCCAGATCGCCATGATCGAGATTGAGCAGTACCGCTTTGCCAGGCGCCCAGTTATGCAGAAAAACGTCGGCGTGTCGGGCCAGTTCCCTGATTTCTGTTTTTCCAGCCGCGGATTTGATATCGATTTCGCGCACCGTCTTGAGACGGTTGAGCGCCTGGAAACGCGCGGAGCAACCTTCAGCCATGGGCGGCATTCCTCGCAGGGCATCGCCGCCTGGCGGTTCTATCCTGATAACGGTTGCTCCGAGGAGTGCGAGCAAGTGCCCGGCGAGAGGGCCTTGTATGCGCCGGCATGATTCGATCACCGTGAATTCGCTTAAAGGCAGGTCATTTCCCGGCAATGCGCCAGCGGGACGCAGGTATTCGCCATTCGGCTTTGGTTCGGATGAGAACGACGAAAACGACCACGGGCCTTGATGCCAGATTTGTCTGGCATCGTCGTCCTGCGCCCGGTCATCGATCGAGCGGACAGGGCAGATGGCCATGCTGGTTCTCGCACATATCTGTGAGATACGGTGATAAGTCAGCTTCGAGATAGCGAGAGGCAGCTCATCCGGCAATGGCGATGCCGCCCTCGCGTACCGCAGCAGAAAAGCTCTCCATCCTTTTCCCGCCGCTGCTGAGCTTACACCCAGTTCCGTCCAGAATTTTTGCCAGGGACCGGCATCAAGCGTTTCGAGTTCAAAAAAGACTCCATCCGAGGAAACAAAAGGAGGGCAAGCGGGAGACGAACCAGGGAGTGAGCGGGGAGGTTCGGCGGTTTCAGGGGATTCCGAAGCGGTCGCCCCGGCGATATACTGGCTCATGCTCAACAAGGCTGCAGCTGCCATCGAGACAGTGCTGCCGGAAACAGGCAGTCCCCGCAGCCGGCCAATGGTAGCGGCGATGCTTCCCTGAAGCGCCAGTGCCGCGGTCAAGGTCGAAACGTAGTTCAGCCCTAGAGGTTTCGGCTGCCGATGGGTTCGCCCATGTACCGACATCAGCCCGCATGCTGCTTGCATGATGTTTTCGCTCACAGTTGCCTGCCGGGAAGGATCTTCCCACCGGGTGATCTCGCATATGACAGGGGCAGTGTGGGGTGTTTCGAATTCGAAGCACAATGCCTCATTATCTGCACAATTCTCATTTGCCTCGATATTCATGCCCAACGCTTCGGACTGATAAAGAAACGAGGCGGCTATGGGGGCAAAATCAGGGGTTATGCTTTTCGGACCCTTCATCACACAACCCGTCAATGGTTGATTCATGCTCATGTTTCTCTCAGGACAGGAGTAATTTCGGGTTCAACCCCCTGCAACGGCAGGCAGGATGGTTAACAAGTCGCCGTCAGTGAGTCTGGTCGAGAGGCCTTCTCTAAAGCGAATATCGTTGTCGTTCACATAGATATTGACGAAGCGGTGCGCCTGGCTCCCGGTGATCAGTTTTTCCTTGACGCCGGGGTATTGCTGTTCCATCCGTTCGATGGCATCGAGTACATTGGCACCATCCACTTCGATACGCTTCTGGTTGGCGGTAAGTGGTCTGAGTATGGTTGGGATACTTATGGTTATCGGCATATTTATTCTCCGTAGCTAGTTTTAAACACAAATAGTATTAATAAGAATTTCAATTCGCATTAATGCCTTCATTCAAATCAAAAGCGTATCGCGTCCATCCGATTCTTTGCGGATTCAGGCACTTTCACGGGTGCTTGAATCCCGTTGCCACTGCCAATATTCCTGATCGACCTGCCCGCGAAGAATCGAACGTTCAGAAGGTCATTTCAGAAGGCCCCTTTTAGAAGGCCCCTTTCAGAAGATCCCTAAGCGATCATTGCCCCCATCGATAATTCCCATTCCGCGTTATATGAATTTATCGTCCTGATTCTCTCTTCGGTGACCATTCCATCAAGAATGCGGAAGCTGCGAATTTCTTCTCCGTATGCGGGGTCGGTTGGAACAATGACATAATGGGACTGGGGCTGGGACGCATATTGCACGTCGGTACGGCTTGGATAGGCTGGCGTATGGGTATGGGAGTGATAAATCACGATGGGTTCTTCACCACGTGCTTCCATTTCTCTCCAGACCTGTAGCTGCTCTTGCGGGTCGAACCTGAAAAATGTTTCCGATCGGGCCGCATTGCGCATCGGGATGAGGCGCAGGGGAAGATTCGATTTTTCCAGACCGGCAATGACGCCGCAGGTTTCGAAAGGATGATCTTTATGTGCCTGAGCAAGCATTGCTTCAACAAGCTTGGCGTGTATAGTCAGCATGATTCTTATCCTCCATGATTTTGACATTAATCGGCATATTCCCGGTCGAGAAAAATATAATCTCGTCATTCCGGACCTGATCCGGAATCCAAAGGTTTTCCATGTTGATTGATAGGGCAGGTCGGGTTTCGCCCATGTCCAGGAGCTCTACCCGCGATGACGACTCGCTCAATAACTCGGCAACGTCTGATCCACATCCTGGATCCACGCCAGGATTCCGCCATCTAGGCTTTTGACGTTCGTAAAGCCCCGTTCGCGCATCTCCATGAGAACATCCCGGGACCGCACGCCCATCTTGCAGTGAAGCACGATGAGTTCATCCTTGTTCAATCGGGATAAAACTTCTTCGGACATCATCCTGTCCTTGGGAATATGATTTGCCCCTTCGATATGCACGATGTTCCATTCCTGGATTCCGCGAACATCGATAAGCTGCATGGCTACGCCACTCTCCTGCATCTCTTTCAGCTCCAGGGCGCTGATCGTGGGAACGTTGGGTTTACTGTCCGCCGTCGACCGCGGGAGTCCGCAAAATGCCTGGTAGTCGATCAGCCGGGTGATCGGCGTTCTTACCGGAGCCCGCCGTAGCGGGATGAATCTGAAGGTCATCTCCAGGGCATCGTAAACAGCAAGCCTGCCGAGCAGCGTGTTACCCAGACCGGTAATCAATTTGATGGCCTCGGTAGCCATGATCGCGCCGATGGATGCGCACAGTATGCCCAGCACGCCACCTTCCGCACACGATGGGGCCATTTCGGGTGGCGGGGGTTCGGGATAAAGGTCGCGGTAGTTCAGGCCGCATCCCCCTGGCGCATCTTCCCAGAAGACCGAGGCTTGTCCTTCGAAGCGGAAAATGGATCCCCAGACATAGGGCTTTCCAGCCAGCACACAGGCATCGTTGACGAGATAGCGGGTGGAGAAGTTATCCGTTCCGTCTATTACCAGATCGTAGTCCGATATGATGTCAATAGCATTTGTTGTCTCGAGACGTTCATCGTGAATCCGAACCTGGATATAGGGATTCAGGGCCTTGACCGAGTCCTGCGCGCTCCTGCATTTGGGTCTGCCGATATCCTCCTGCCGATGAATGACCTGCCGTTGCAGATTGGATTCATCGACAATATCGAAATCGATAATGCCTAGGGCTCCTACGCCGGCTGCGGCCAGATAGAGGAGCGTCGGCGAGCCCAGGCCTCCGGCGCCGATTACCAGGACCTTGCTGTTCTTGAGGCGCTGCTGCCCTTCCAGACCGACATCCGGAATCAGCAGGTGGCGGCTGTAGCGTGAAATTTCTTCTTTACTCAATTCTTGCGAGGGATGTACCAGCGGTGATAGCTGCATTCGAAACCTCCATGTTCAAGTCAAAGGATCATCATTTCTTAGAAGCTTGCGGCTATGCCGATTTGTCCCCACCGGCCTGGCATGGGATAACCCGGACGGTAGGCGTAATCAGCATCCAGAAGGTTTTCCATGGCCACGAAAATTTCTCCTTTCTTGCCTAGGAAAGGCAATGGGTGGGAGACACGCGCATTCATGATTACAAAGGAGTCGACCCGCTCGGTATTCACTGCGCCGGCTGTGCGGGGACGGCTGAGTGCCAGTACGCTGGACTGGTACTGGGTATCGATCGTCACGCGAATCAGTCTGAATTGCCCGTTGAGACCGGCTGTGACTGCCCTTGCCGGGGTATAAGGCAGATTGTCGATGGTGGGGTCGAGCAAGGTCAGCCCGCCGAATACCGTCCAGTGACGGCCGATATTCTGTCTGATCGCAATCTCGGCGCCCCGGATCAAATAGGTGCCAAGATTCAGAAACTGAGGCGGCGGCGGAACATTCGGCGGAAAGCCGAAGATGAACCGGTTTTTTACCTGATCGATAAAGAGGCTGACATCGATTTGCGTCGCGTCGACAGGCGTCAGTTTCAAACCGATCTCCGCATGGTTGAGTTCTTCCGCGGACAGCTGTTTCCATGTCTGCCCCAGTGGTGGAATCACGAAGGAGAGAACAGGTGCCTCCAGGCCCGGATAGTTGAGACCGCGTGAAACATTGCCGAAGAGGGTCAGCTTTTCGGAAATCAGGGAGAGGCCCGCGTGGGGTGAGGTTCTCGTGCGGAACATGCTGTGATCGTAGACACGTATCCCGACTGACGGCACCAGCGACCAGTTTTCATTGAGATCGATCTTCTGGCTTAATGCCACAGAGGGCGATGTAACACGAAAAGTCGGCGTATCGAAACTGTCTCGGGGAGCTGGCGGCAGCCGGTTGAATCGTACGTCGCCCGAAACCCAGTCGCTGTCGAGACCGGCAACAATAGCGCCCCCCTTCCATAGGGAGGATTCTTCTTTCCAGCGCATGCCGATCATCTCGAAATTGGTGAGCGTATCCCCATCCAGCCCTGCTTGATGCAGCCAGTTGCCTTCTCCCTTGTTGTAGTAAAAACGCAGGTCGCCCCGCCACGTATCATGCCGATGCGATACGAAGGCAGTCACCATTCCTGCCTGGGTGTTGTACCGAGGCGCTACAGCGGGAAGCGGGTGACGGTTGTCTCCGGGATCGCGCGCCTGATTGTCCACAAAGAGGAAGCTCGTGCCCATTGACCAATTGGCGTTCAGGCGCATCCCGATGCGTCCCATTACATTGTTCAGCTCGCCGTTCGCATTAGCCCGATGCCCATTCGATTGGGCATGGCCTTGCGCCAGCATGAAATCCACGTTTCCATAGCGGCCCACCAGATCCGCCTGCTCTATGAAGGTGCTGTAGTAGCCTCCGGATATTCTGCCGCTGGCATGCAGGCCGTCTTCAATGGCTCGCTTGGTTTCCAGATTGATCGAGGCAAAGTTGTTCCCGTTGATTTGTGGTTGCGGGCTTTTATATACTGTGATCGACTGCATGCCGTTGACCGGCAGAAGATCAAGCAAGGGATGGTTCCAGACCCCCATGTAAAATGGAACGCCATCGATGTAGGTTTTGATTTCGCTGCCGGGCCGGCTGACGCCCATCCCGCGGATATAAACCGCGCCGCCCTGATCCCCGCCAAAGGCGCCCACAGGGTTGTAGCGCGATATCTGGACGCCAGGCGTGTGCCGCAACGCGGTAGCCAGATCGAATGCATTCTGATCGTGCAACTGGCTTTCGGTGACGACTGCCGATGTGCTGGAAAAACCATCGATACGAACACGATCTATGATCGGATTGGCGGTTACCACAATCGGAGTGAGTTCAGTTTCATGTGCCATGGCAAAACCGGGGCAGATTATTGTCAAGACCGCAGATAGTGCGGATACCGTGCTTTTTCTTCTTATCATTTTTCTTGTTTTCATCGAATTCCTGTGAATTGCTGCAAGCAGGCTTAAGCAACAGGGCCAAAACAATCATCAATGCTGAAAATGACGTGAGCATTTGCTCGAAGTCGGAATGCATATCGAAATAAAGCCCGAAATAAAGCCCGAAGTGAAGCCTTGTACTGGGAAAAACCGGGAAGAGCTTGTCGCTCGCGGTCAGCAGAATGTCGGCAAACCCTGTATCGCTGCTGAGGTGGAATGTAAAGCAAATCGTGGGGATTAGGAATGTGGCATATTGCCGCATGTGACAAATTGTCGCATGTCATATTGCGGCACTCGCGCCAGATTTGACAGAGAAGGTTTCATCGTCTCGACAGGCTATATTTCCGGTATATATCCGGCATTGTGGAATCAGCCTTGCTGTTGATTGTCTTAAACATTGCAGTTCGATATCCGCTTATTTATCATGTCCAGAATGCCCGAGGCAGTTTGCCCCCGGAAACGAAATAAGCGGCGAAAAAAATTAACGACCTTTTGATCAGAGATTCGACACGAATTCAAAAAAGCGAATAAGTCGAGGAAAATGCCGCATTTCATGGTTTGGTTGATACCCATAAAACAGTAATGTTGTATTTTTACCCTTGCTGATTCCTACTGTGCGGCGTGCGCTCAGGTTTTTCACTCCCCGCGTATTGATCCTGCTTTTTGCTGCGCTTTCAGTCGCAGTCCTTCTTGCCTACCGGGAAATAGAAACATCCTGGTATCAGGCATGGCGGCTGTCGAAGCTGGCCGGTGATCTGAAGTGGGAGATGAGAAGCGGTCCGGATGAAGACTTCACGCGGTTTGCTCTTTCCCAGACTGGACCGTATGACATTCGTCTGGGCTACAGCCGCTTGCCCCAATTGCTTCAGAACCTGGAAAAACATGGTTTCGAGGTGCAGGCGCAGGCGCATGCTTCCGAGCAGATGAAGGATCTGGTCCGGCGGGGCGTGTTCGTGCCGTATCGTGAAAAATCCCAGGCGGGCCTCGAAATAACCGGAAGCAACGGGAAATCGCTATATCGCGTATCGTTTCCGGGACGGGTGTATGACAAATTCGAATCCGTTCCGTCGGTGATCACGAGCAGTCTTCTGTTCATCGAAAACCGAGAATTGCTGGATGAGACCCAGCCGAAAAAAAATCCCGCCATAGACTGGACCCGCCTCGGCAGGGCGATCCTGGACAAGGGAATCCAGGTTTTCAACTCCGATCATGACGTCCCTGGCGGCAGTACGCTTGCAACGCAGATCGAGAAGTACCGTCATTCTCCCAACGGGCTGACGCTTACCAGCGGCGACAAGTTCCAGCAGATTGCTTCCGCCTCAGTGCGTGCGTACCTGCAAGGGGACGGCACGCTGGCGGTCCGCAAACAAATCGTGGTGGATTACCTTAATACCGTTCCGCTGGCGGGCGCTCTTGGATTCGGAGAAACGAATGGAATCGGTGACGCTCTCTGGGCCTGGTATGGACTCGATTTCGACGAAACCAACCGCATCCTGAACTGGCAATACCGGAATGAAGCCGAATTTATCGAGGCCGCAGGGCGCTACAAGCACGTACTGAGCCTCATGATCGCGCAGAGGAGGCCTTCCTATTATCTGCTGGTCGGTCGCCAGGAACTGGGCGAACTCACCAATGCCTATCTGCGCGTGCTCACCCAGGTGAAAGTGATTCCACCCAGACTCAGGGATGCCGCACTTAGGCAACCTCTGCGGTTTCGGGATGCCTTCAAGCCGGAGGAGATCAAGGATTTTTCCGCCCAGAAGGCGGTCAACGCGGCTCGAGTACGCCTTGCGTCACAGCTGGGGTTACAGGGGCTGTATGACCTGGATCGGCTGGATCTGTCCGTGCAGAGCACGCTCGACATTGATCTGCAGAAAAAAACCACCGAAATGCTTCGCCAGTTGAGGGATCCGATAAATGCGGTAGCGGCGGGGCTGTATGGCCATCGCCTGTTGGGGAAAGAAGATCCCTCCAAAATCATCTATAGCTTCACGCTTTCGGAATTGACTCCTGACGGGGCCAAATTCCGCATTCTCGCTGACAATTTCGACCAGCCTCTCGATATCAACAAGGGGACCAAGCTGGATCTGGGTTCTACGGCCAAATTGAGAACACTCGTGAGTTATCTCGAAATTGTCGAGGTGTTGCATGGAAAATATGCAATCTGGGAACCGAAAGCGTTACGCGCGGAAGAGGTCGATCCGAGCGACGCGCTCAGCCGCTGGGCAATCGACTACCTTTTGCATAGCAGGGATAAGAGCCTGAAATCCATGCTGAATGCGGCCATGGAGCGCAAGTATTCCGCCAGTCCCTATGAGCGCTTCTTTACCGGCGGAGGCCAGCATGTCTTCCATAATTTCAAGCCCGAAGACAATTACAGGATCATGAGCGTACGGGAGGCCACGACCAACTCGGTCAATCTCGTTTATATCCGGTTGATGCGGGATATCGTGCGCTACTACATGTTCCAGGTGGGAGGATCGTCTGCCAAAATACTCAGGGACGCGAGTAATTCCGATCGGGAAGAATATCTTCGGCGCTTTGCCGACAAGGAAGGCAGGCAGTTCATCAACCGCTTTTACTTGAAGTACAAAGACAAGGGCGCTGATCCGCGCGAGGTGAACGATACATTCTTTTCGAGTTTCCGGCACACACCCCGGCGTCTCGCAGCAGCTTATCGCTATATTTATCCAGCCTCCAGTCTCGTCGAATTCGTAGCCTTCATGACGCCGCATTTGCCCAGATTCAAAAACCTGGATACCTATAGACTCGAGGATCTGTATGAGACTTACGCCCCGGGAAAATATTCACTGGCGGATCAGGGCCACATCGTCACGGTTCATCCTCTGGAATTATGGCTGGCGCGTTACCTCATCCTGCATCCCGGAGCCGGGTACAAGGATGTGATCGACGCGAGCGCCAACGAGCGCGTTGCCGTTTATCACTGGCTGTTCAATACCATCCATAAAAACTCCCAGGATGTGCGTATCCGCGGTCTTCTGGAGGTCGAGGCATTTCTCGAAATCCACCGCAGCTGGAAACGCCTCGGCTATCCTTTCGACTCTCTCGTGCCATCGCTCGCCACGGCTATAGGAAGCTCTGCAGATCATCCCGCAGCCCTTGCCGAGCTTATGGGCGTCATCCTCAACGATGGCGTGCGGGTGCCCGCGCTGCTGATCGAACGCCTTCGCTTTGCAGCCGATACACCTTTCGAGACAATCGTCGAGAAGAAACCTGTCAAGGGCGAAAGAGTATTTTCACCCGAACTGGCGGCAACGGTGCGCAGTGTCCTGACCAAGGTGGTGGCGGCAGGTACGGCTTCGCGGCTGGCCCATGCAATTGTGGAAGAGGATGGCTCGGAAATCCTGATTGGCGGGAAAACGGGGACGGGGGATCATCGTCATATCACGTTTTCTTCACCCGGAGTCATCAAGGAATCGCGTGTGGTGAATCGTTCCGCAACTTTTGTCTTCTTTATCGGCGATCGTTTTTTCGGAACCATGACTGCATTCGTGCCGGGAGTGGATGCAGCAAACTATACGTTTACCTCGGCTCTTTCCACACAGGTGATGAAGAAACTGGTACCGGTCCTCAAACCCCTCATTGACAGGCCTCCATCCTGGCCGGAATCCACTCTGGCGGAGGATGCGATCAGGAAAGCTTTGCCGGAAGAAAAGGAAAAACTGGAACCGGCTTCCAGCTAATAATACTTAAACGCAACTATTAATTCGGCGAGCAAACAGTACAAACGCCGTACCGGCGAAAGCCGGTATCCAGTGATGTTCAAAGCACGCCCATTATTGGTTTGGGCTGGATTCCGGTTTGCCGGATTGCGGGTGAGGCCCGGAGTGACGAGATTCATAGGATCAATGGTACCTGGCAGCGCCCGGATTCAGTCCTCCGTGTTGATCCACCACAGGAAAACGACTATTCCCAGCACAAGGGCGAGGCCGAGAATAGCCTTGGCAAATTCCTTCACAAACCAGAACACCATCGATTCATATAAATTCACATTTCCTCTCCTGATTTATTTTCGGGTCCACCACCACAGCAGAAACGACAGAACCAGCGACACCAGCAGCCCTGTGGTGAGCGGAAAGTAGAGCCTGAAATTCTCGCGTTCAATGATAATATCTCCGGGAAGACGGCCAAAAGGCAGTTTCGACAACCAGGGCCACAATAATCCCGCCAATAACAGGAGTATGCCGGATAGGATAAGCAGACGCTGCATAAGAATTCCCGACTCGTCATTTTCTGCGAACATGTTCCAGCCAGTGTAAACCGTTTTTTCCGGAAAGATCAATTTGCTCTTCCGGCTATCCCAAGCAAACCTTGTCCTCCGGAAATCATCAAGGGAGCTTGAATTTTCTACTGGATCGTTGCTGATTTAGGGGCGGGTCACAGCCGGTTTCTCCTGGGTTCATCCCACCGGTAGTCGATTATGTGTGAAAGCGAACGGAACGCGTGGGGGTCTGTCACTAGGATTAATAGATGACCTGCACCGTTCCCTTTTTTATGGAGAGGGTTTCCGGGTCGGCTGGTTTATCTTCTATCTTCGTTAATCGAATCTGATTGCAGTCCTCAGATTTCTGTTCTCAAGGAGGATAACATGAATATTCTGGTAAAGAAGAACTCCCGTAGTTTACTGACCATAGTTGCGTTGGTGTTCGGTATGTCTGTTTCGGTCGGTCTCAGCGCGCAGGAGTATCCTGGCAAGCCGGCAATGAATAAGAAGCCTGCACCGGTCGAGAGCAAACACCCCGGGGCCAGGGGTGGCAAGACGACTATCGAAGTTCCCGTATTGATGTTCGTTCCAGTCCAGGTTTCCGCCGAACTGGAAAACAAAGGGTGCTGGGTGAAATTTTTTGACAAGAAGAATTTTCAAGGCGATAGCCTGTTTTTAAGCGGCCCGGTCACCTTGCCTCGACTGATTGGCCCGTTTGGAAACGATTGGGAGAACAAGGTTCGCAGCGTCAAAGTCGGTCCCAAGGCCAACCTCACCATTTTTGACAATCACGATTATCGGGACGAGGATAAGTTTCTCGATGCTGGTGCGGATGTCGCTAATCTGTCGAAGGAAATGGGTTTTTTTGACAACTTCCGTTCAATGGTGCTGAATTGTATTTGATTTGCTGTCCGCTTCGTTGATCTGATCGATTCAAGGGGTGGAATGCAGCAGTTCGTAGGGCAGGTTCTATCTGCCGTCGCAACAGGATGGCGGATAGAACCTGCCCTACGGCTATCGGCTCATCAAGGACTTTCTAGGGGCGGCAGGAATCGAGGACGATGCGTTTGAGGATATGCAGACGGCGATGAAAGAAATGCTCTGCGCCGGGTACAACGACAATGGGTAATTCCTGCGGCGCGGCCCAATCCAGAACGGTTTTAAGCGGAACGACGTCGTCCTGATCGCCCTGAATGATCAGCACGCGGGGTGCAGATTGGACATCCTGCGTATCCTGCAGAAAGGAGAGGGAAGGGGCGCTCAAGCGTTCCACCGCTGGGGCGACCAGGACGACCTGCTGCGGCTTGAGCCGTTGCGCGGCGAAAATCTGGATCGCACCCCCGAATGAAAATCCCGCCAGGCACAACGCCGGAGAAGAATCGAAGCGAGAAGCATATTCCGCTGTTACAGCTTCCGCCACCGCCACCACATCCTCGACTTCTCCCATGCCATCATCGTTGCCTGAATAGAGAGGACCTTCGCTCTGCTCCACACCTCGGAAATTGAATTTGGCCGTGATAAATTCGAGTTCCAGAAAGGATTTGAACAGGGTATGCACTACCTTGTTATTCATGGTTCCGCCATAGAGCGGATGAGGGTGTGCGATAACGGCAATACCTCGGGGGGAAGGCGAAGCCGGCTCCGCCAGAACCGCTTCCAGCTTTCCCGCCGGCCCGTCAATGAACAGGTTTCGGGACAATTTTTGGGAATTATGCGCAGTCAATGGATGTACTTAAAATCGCGAGTACTGAGATCAGATCCGTAATCGCTCGACCACACGGCCGTTTTTCAGGTGTTCTTCGATGATTTCATCGATATCCTCCTTGTCCACGTAGGTATACCAGACATCTTCGGGATATACGACGATGACAGGACCTTCATTGCAACGGTCCAGGCAGCCTGCATTATTAATCCTTATCCTCTTGTTTTTAGTGTCCAGCTTGAGTGCCTTTACACGCTCTTTGGCGTAGTCGCGCATCGCCTGGGCGCCAAAGTTATTGCAGCACAAGGTTCCGGGTTCACGCTGGTTCACGCAGAAAAATACATGCCGATGGTAGTAGCTCATAAGTTTTTTTCTCGTATGGATGAGCAGGAATTATAACGATTATCGCAATTTAATTTCTGTCCACAAGCGGCTCAGCAGTCGCCGCTGCTTGCGATCGAGATCGCGCAGCATTTCAAGCCGGGCAATCAGTTCCGGATCGGGAAAAATGGCCTTGTTGCTTGCAATCTCGGGCTGGATGTATTGCAAAGCGTCGAGATTGGGATTGCCTGAGCCGATGAGGTTGGTGAGTTCTGCGGAATTCTTTCCATCCAGCATGAAATTGATGAATTGGTGAGCAAGATCGGGGTGTTTCCCGCTTTTGTGCAGAACCATGCTGTCCACTGCCAGCACCGCTCCCTCTTTGGGCGTCGAATAGCTGATCGTGAATTTTCGTCCGGTTTTCTGTGCGTCAAGCGCCGCCTGGAACATGTCGTTGGAATAACCGTGCGCCACCCACAGATTTCCCACCGCCAGTTCCTTGATGTAGCTGGTATTGCTGAAGGCCGCCCAATAGGGCTTGGCACGCACGATCAGATCGGCAGCCTCCTGCCAATGCCTCTCATCCGTGTCGTTCACCGAATAGCCCAGATACTTGAGCGCGGCAGCCATCAGCTCGCGTTGGCTGTCGAGCACGGTCACCCGTCCCCTGATTTTTTCCAGATATCTCGGCTCGAAAATAATTGCCCAGGTATCAGTCGGCAGGCCAAGCTGCTCGATCTTCTCCTTGTTGAAACCGAGCAGAGAGAGCGTGTAGGCGTAGGGGACCGAGTATATATTGCCGGGGTCGAAGGCCGTATCGAGATAGGCGGGGTTGATATTCCTGAAATTAGGCAGCAGCGATTTGTCCAGCGGACTCAGTACTCCCTGGCGGATGAGAGTGTCGAGCGCATTACCCGTGGGAACGATAACATCATAACCGGTGGCGCCCGCCGCGAGCTTCGCCAGCATTTCCTCGTTATCGGCATAATAATCCTGCGACAAGTCGCACTTGCAGGATTCCTCGAAACGCGTAACGGTTTCCGGCGCGATGTAGTTATTCCAGTTGAACAGGTGCAGGACATTTTTACCGCTGTTGGCCGCATCCGGATTCTGGGGACTGCACCCCGCGGTGAACGTTAGCAGTGACACCAGCAAGAAAAAGGGGAGTCGTGAAGAGTTCATCATTTCGCCGCTTATTTTGCCGTGTGAGGTTTCGCGCTCCCTTCCGAGGAGCCGTTTGATTCAAGCCGGGCGGCAATGATGATCATGACCAATGTCAGCAGCATCAATAATGTGGAGATGGCGTTCACTTCAGGCGTCACCGCCACTTTTATCATCGTATAAATCTGGATCGGCAGAATCGGTTCGCCTACACCCTTGGTAAAGAATGTGATGACAAAATCATCGATGGACAGGGTAAACGACATCAAGGCCCCTGCGACCACAGCCGGCATGATGAGCGGCAAGGTGACGAGCCGGAAAGTTTGCCACGGCGATGCGCCGAGATCGCGCGCCGCTTCGAAGATGCTTTCATCCATTCCCTGCAGCCGCGCCCGTACGATGATGGCAACAAAACCAATGCAGAAGGTAGTGTGCGCAATGATGATGGACACCATTCCGAGCGTGAAATTCAGGACTTGCAAAAAGAATAGCAGGATCGATACCCCAAGCAGGATTTCGGGCATTGCCACTGGAGTGAATACCAGTACCGGCAATACCTTGAGCTTGTACCGGTGTATCGCCAGGCCGGACATCGTGCCCAGCAGGGTTGCACAGAAGCTGGCGCACAGCGCGATGATGAGCGAGTTGCGTGCCGCCAGCAGCATCTCGGTATTGTTGAACAGCGCCTTGTACCAGAACAAGGTAAAGCCGACCCATTCAGCATTCAGCCTGGAATCGTTGAACGAGTACAGCACTACGATGATCAGCGGGATATAAAGGAAGGCGTAAACCAGCACGGCCGCGGACCACAACCAGGGATTGCCGCGCTTCATACTATAGCGCCCGTTGGCCGGTTGCAGAGCGGGCGAACCATGTCGTCAAGCCTGCTACGGACAGTACCGCCAGTGTCAGCATGATCGATAACGCAGAACCGAAAGGCCAGTCGCGCGTGCCCAGGAACTGATCCTTGATCAGGTTTCCAATGAGGATATCGCCTGTGCCGCCGAGTATGTCCGGCACGGCGAACATGCCCAGCACCGGAATGAATACCAGCGCGGACCCTGAAAATACGCCCGGCAGGGATAGCGGCCAGGTAACCCGCCAGAAGCGTTGCCAGGCATTCGCACCCAGATCTTGGGCCGCATCCAGAAGCGAGGGGTCGTGCTTCTCCAGGTTGGTATAGAGAGGCAGCACCATGAACGGCAGATGTACATACACCATGCCAACCAATACCGCAAAAGGCGAGAATAATAATGTGACCGGGGCGATTCCGAATGCGCCGAGAACAGTATTGACAAAGTGGCTGAGCGCGGATTCCGGGCCGAGAATGATCATCCAGGCGTAGATGCGGATGAGGAAATTGCTTGCGAATGGAAGTATTACCAACAGCACCATCAGGTTGCGCAAGTGTTTTCTGCTGCCGGCAATCAGTACTGCCAATGGATAAGCCAGGATGAGACAGATCAAGGTGGTGCCGAACGCAACCGCGAACGATTTAAGAAAGATCTCCGTGTAGATAAAGTCACTGAAAAAGAAATGATAAGCGTCCGAGGTGAATCCATATTCGCCAATCGCTTTGTCCGATGGCAGTGTAATGGGTGCCAGACCACCGAATTCACCCGGAAAGCGAAACGAGGTGAGAATCATGATCAGGCTGGGTGCAACAAAGAACACTATCAGAAACAACAGGGGCGGCCCGCTCACCAGCAGCCGGGCAAGCCGCTTTTCTTTCATTTCGCCCTTAATCATTGGGAATCATTGAGAAAAATGCCCGCATCGTGGCGCCAGGAGATCGTTACCTCGTCATCCACCTCGAAAAACTTGGCCCGGCCAGGAGCGGAATTTGGCAGTAAAGCTTCAATATAGGCACCGTTGACGAGTTCCACAATATAAGTGGTTACGTCGCCGACATACAGGAAGTCGTGCACTTTGCCGCGGAAATGGTTTTTTAACTGCGATTCATGGGATGGGTGAGAAATTCGCACCTGCTCCGGGCGGATGGCCAGCACACCCTTGTCGCCCACCTCCACACCTTCCCTGGCCGGCGCCGTTACCTCCCCCAGTCCTTCTATCGCGAGTTTCAGATGCGACGGAACAGCTTCCATAACCGCTGCATTCATCACACTGATTTTGCCGATAAAATCTGCAACGAAATAATTTCTCGGAGCACTGTAGATTTTAGAGGGTTCGTCTATCTGCTCGACATTCCCCCGGTTCATGACGGCGATGCGATGCGATAGCGCCAGCGCTTCATCTTGTGCATGAGTGACAAAAATAAAGGTAATGCCGATTTCTTTCTGGAGATTGATGAGCTCGATCTGCATCTCTTCGCGCAACTTTGCGTCGAGTGCGCCCAATGGTTCATCGAGCAGGAGCAGCCGCGGTCGATTCACCAATCCTCTGGCGAAAGCCACGCGCTGTTTCTGGCCGCCAGAGAGTTCGTGTGGAAAGCGATTGCCGAAGTTCGGCAGGTGAACCCGCTCCAGCAGTTCATTCACCCTTTTTTTTATTTCCTGTGGCGCTTTGCCTGCCATCTTGAGGGGAAAGGCGATATTGTCCGCCACCGTCATGTGCGGAAATAAGGCATAGGTCTGGAACACGGTATGGACAGGGCGTTTTTCCGGCGGGATGCCTACCATATCCTTGCCATCCAGCAGGATTTGACCGGAGTCCGGCAGATCGAACCCGGCTATCATCCGCAGCAGCGTTGTCTTGCCGCAACCGGATGGACCCAGCAGCGTGAAGAACTCGCCGGCTTCTACATCGATGCTGACGTTGTCGACCGCAGTGTAACTGCCGAAACGCCGCGTAACATTACGGATTTCCAGGAGCGCCATAGTCGGGGAAAATCAAGGTAAAACTCGACATTTTACCAAAATTTATGAAGCAACTGCTGCTCCCGCCATTCTCTTAAGGGACTTCGAACGCTATGATAAAGCGAGAGTCTGCAGGCAGTCAGGGCCATGCTAAAAAACAGAAAATTTCCGGTGCTGCAGTGCGAGGCTGCTGACCTCGCCGCAGCTTTCACATTCGATTTCGAAGGAGAGTCATCATGAGTTGGACCTATCTTGTCTTGGCAGGGTTGTTTGAAATCGGATGGCCTGTCGGGCTGAAGATGGCACAAGAGCCGTCGTCCCGTGTAACCGGTGTCGCTGTAGCTCTCGTCTTTATGGCCACCAGTGGCCTCCTGCTGTGGCTCGCCCAGCGTCAAATCCCTATTGGTACCGCTTATGCGGTCTGGACCGGTATCGGAGCTGCCGGCACGTTTCTTGTCGGCGTCTTCTTCTACGATGATCCGACGTCCATTGCTCGATACCTCGGGGTTGCGCTCATCGTCTCCGGTGTTGTCATACTGCAGCTGGCACATTGAGGTTCCCAGGCAACGCCGTTTCATGTAACCCGTCCGACGGCAGTCCGTTAACCCGCTTACAAAAAACCCCATCCCTGTGAAAGCGGATGGGGTGTGCTGCAGCAGTTACAACTGGATTAAAACTTAACCAACGTTATCCAGGATCACTCGGCTTTGCTTGTTCCATTGCACGTCCATGAGGTTGGAGAACCGTGCAATGACCTGGACGGCGAGGCCCCCTTGGAACAGCCCGGCCCAGGCCAGTACCACGAAGCCCCAGTGCAGCGGTGCGCTGAAGAGTTCCTCCATGAACCAGAAGGCATGGCCCCATTCGTTCAGGCCGACGTTCGGGAGACTCATGATTGGGCCGGCAATGACCATCACCAGCGGAAACGAGGTCGTCTTGTTGTAGAGTGGCAGTCGCGTGCTGGCATAGATGTACATCGATACGCCCATGATGATGTACATCGGGAACGAGCCATAGAACAAAGGAATATGGCTGGGAGTGAAACTGGTGTCACGAATGATCACCTGGTGCCATGAAGCGTCCTGCTCGGTGAAGAAGCTCGATCCCCAGTAGACGCCGAACAGGTATACCCCCAACCACATCAGGAAATAGAAGTACCGCTTGATCTCCTGCTTGATCGTCAGGCTGGCCAATTCCTCCTTGGTGCTGCGGGTCTTCCACAGCCACCCCCAGTATAAGGCGGCCATGGTGGGCCAGAGTATCATCTGGAAGCGCCACAGCCCCATCCAGACTTGCTCGAACTCCGGTTCCATGGAGTCCATCCCATGGGAATAGGCGTAGGTGCGTTGAAACCAGACCCAGAAAACCGCCATCCCCAGTATCGGCAGCAGACCCAGCTTGTAGAACCTGGAGTCATACCACTCCGACATATCGTAGGCAGGAGTGCTTGCCTTCGTCGCCTTATCTACTACTACTCTATTTTCAACTGCAGTAGCCATCACCAGCTCCTTTTGCAAATAATCCAGAATCCTCGAGGGAATCTGGAAATCAAGAACAAAGATTCAGGGGAAGTGCAGGAGGAGTACTTCCCCTGGCGTCTCCACGGATCAAAAGAGTGCTGCCGCAATATCCAAGGGGTTGAGGGAAGGTCCCCTTGGCAGCCTCAATGGATCAGAAGAGCGTTACCGCCAACAGTGCTACCGTCATGCCCGTAAAATATGAAAGGGCAAGGAGTTTTCCTACTTTCATCATCCTTCTCCTTATCAAAGCCGCGCCTTTACCGATACCGCGGTTTGTTAAGAAGTTGTGATCTTTTTGTGAAGTTTCTGTTATATTACTGTGAAGATGCTCCCTGGTCAACCCAATTCCCCTTCAAGGATTTCTCATGAAGGATGGACGGGAAAGGTCTCGGACGACGAGCTAGATGAATCAAGCCAGCGGCTCAATCCAGCGAATCAACTCAGGACGTGAGTTCCCTTTGCAGGGCGCTGGGGTGTTGCAGGGATTGCGGGGGGAGCACTGGACGTGCCGGACAAAGGGAATTCAAAGGGAACTCAAAGGCGCCGCCGCAAGCAGCGCTTGCGGATCACGGGCAATAACAGGCCATGACAGGTGAAGCACCGCCTCAAGTAATGGGCGGCTTGCGTGGCCTTTGACTTAGCGGAAAACGAGGATAGGAAAGATCTTTGCGTGCGAAAAAATCTCCGCCCTTATTTCCCCAGATGCCACAGTATCACTATGATCAGCAATACGATGAAGATGGTGAGTCGCCGGCTCTCACGTTTTTTCTCCAGGATAAACCGGTCCATCTTTTCTTCCAGGGCACTGGTGCGTATCTCCGTCAGGGCATGATGCATCAGGCGGGGAAACTGGGGCATGATTACCGCCCAGCTCGTGGCTTCCTTGCGCAGGCGGTGACTGAATCCCCTCCACCCCAACTGCTCCGCCATCCAGTTTTCCAGGTATGGCTTGGCCGTCGTCCACAGGTCGAGATTAGGGTCGAGGTCCCGTCCCAGTCCCTCGATATTGAGCAGCGTTTTTTGCAGCATCACCAGTTGCGGCTGGATTTCGACATTGAACTGGCGCGATGTTTGAAACAGCCGCAACAATACCCGCCCAAATGAAATCTCACTCAAGGGCTTGTCGAAAATGGGTTCGCACACTGCGCGGATAGCGGTTTCGAAATCATTGACGCGCGTGTTTTTCGGCGCCCATCCCGCTTCCACGTGCGCTTCCGCCACACGCTTGTAGTCACGGCGGAAGAAAGCTAGGAAATTTTGCGCGAGATAGTTCTTGTCCTCGTCGGTAAGGGTTCCCATTATGCCGAAGTCGACTGCGATATATCGGCCGTCACTGCCGACAAAGATGTTTCCCGGATGCATATCGGCATGGAAATAGCCGTCGCGGAACACCTGGGTGAAAAAGATTTCCACCCCGACGCGGGCAAGCCGCGGAATATCCACTCCCTGCTCACGCAAGGCTGTGACATGACTGATGGGCGTGCCTTTGACGCGCTGCATCACCATGACACTCGAATAGCAGTAATCCCAGTAGACTTCCGGTACGAGAAGCAGGGGAGAATCCAGGAAATTGCGCCGCAACTGGCTGCAATTGGACGCTTCGCGCATCAGATCCAGTTCATCGTCGAGATGACGAGCGAATTCGCTCACGACTTCCCGTACCTTGAGCCGCTTGGCATCCGGCCAGACTTTTTCGAGCAGAAGGGCGCCTGTGTCCATCAGTGCGATATCATGGGCGATTACAGGCGCGATGCCGGGACGCAGTACCTTGACTGCGACTTCCGTACCATCATGCAGCACCGCCAGATGAACCTGGGCAATGGACGCGCTTGCTACCGGTTCCGCATCGAACAGCAGAAAAACTTCATTGACGGGTTTTCCATAAACCTCTTCCAGTGTCTTGAGGGCAATGCTCGAGGGAAATGGGGGCACCTGGTCCTGCAGTTTCGCCAGTTCGTCGGCGATATCGGGCGGCAGAAGATCCCGCCGGGTGGAGAGCATCTGGCCGAACTTGACGAAGATGGGGCCCAGAGCCTCCAGGGCGAGGCGGAGACGTTCGCCACGCGCACGGTCCAGTTTACGCCAGAATGTTGCCGCTCTGACGACAGGTCGCAGCAGACGCAGACGCTCGTGGCTCAGGAAGAATTCGTCGAGGCCGAAGCGGAATGAGACGGCGAGTATTTTGAGAAGACGAAAGAAACGCATTTATCCTATTCTGCTACCCCGGTTCACCCAGGGAGTTGCTCAGATGTTCCTTGATCTTCTCAGTTCACTTATAAAGACTTGTTTATGAGGCTTTCCACACGCAGTTCCAGTTCTAACACATGATCCTGCAATCCGGCCACTTCATCGGCAAATGTGCGCATGTCGGTCGGCTTGGCAAGTACCGGCTGTTCTTCGGTGAGGTACTCCATCAACGCCTGAGACAAATTATGAAGGGTTTCGTTATGCCAGTAGATCAGGTTTTCCCCCGCGCGGACCACCCGGTGAGCGAGGAGGTCCCCCATCACATCGCTTAAATCCTGCTCCACGTCCCAGCGCAGATTCTGCCCGATCTCGAGGATTTCCTGGCCGAATATGTTATCCCCGGAAATTCTGACTTCACGGTATGCGGCTTCATCGCGGACAAGCAGGCGTGGCAGCAACGCCGGCATGATGGTCAGGATGGCGTCGTTGCCAGCAGCGGTGGATGCCGCCGCCACCTCGCCGGTAGGCTGGATGACGACGGCAAGATCAAAAAAAGGTGGGACGCGAAAACGGGCAGTCTTCCCGGCGCACGGCTGTAGCCGTTTGCGCGCCCAGCTTTCTCCACGCAGCATATGGTTGAGCGGCGCTATCGCCACCGATGCCAGCATGGAATCCGGTCTCTAGGAGACTTGTTGAATTCCAGCGAGCAGCCAGACAGCATCAGGATCTTTGAGATCCTTTTGCACGTGCCAGATTTCATCGAACGCTTCCGGCGCTGACTGGGGCGACTCGCGCAACTGACCATTGAAGCGGACACTGGCAATTGCCATGTCTTTTTCCGTGACCACTTCAAGCAGCTGCGCATTGATCGCCAGCACGTCGGTCCGTTGGGGCTCGTTACCGCGCTCGTTGATCTGCATGCTGATCTCTGCATACATCTCGGGGGTAGTATATTCCCGGATATCGTTCAGGTCGCGCGCATCATTTGCTGCCTGCAAGCGTATGAATGAAGTCTTCGCGTTACGCAGGAAAGGTTCCACCTGAAAATCAGCGGGAATATTGGCTGTGCCGGAAACCGGTGCCACCGCGCTTGCTCTCGGGGTTGTCTCCGATCCGGAGCCTGTGGCGGATGTTGCTCCGGGTGTGACGCCGTGATCGGTTGAGGTCCCCTGCATGCCCGAATACTGCATCGGGCGAGCCGAGTGTTCCTGCCTTGGTTTGCGCAGCATGCGCATGACAAAAAAGACCCCGCCGATCAACGCTGCCAGCATCAGCACGTCCATCATATTGATTCCTTCGAATGCGCCGCCCATGAAAAGCGCAGCCAGCAATCCTCCCGCCGCTAAACCGGCCAGTGGTCCCAGCCACTTATTGCCGGCTGGGCGTGCGGCTGCTCCGGGCGCGGCGCTGGGCGTCTGTCCGGGCTGGGGTGCTGCCTGCTGGCTCATGGATTCCCGTTGCTTGCCCATACTTTGACCGCCACCGAAGCGTTTCGCCTCGGCATCGAAGGCCGCCAATCCGAAGCTGAAAACGGCCAGGGTCAACAGAGTCAATATTTTCTTCATGAAGGTCTCCCGGAGGATACGTTAAAGTAAAGAGTATAGCACCATCAATTCAAGGAAATGTCGCCTAAAATCAGAATCGCTCACGTCTTTGAGGAATCCTTTCAGGGATGAACGATTGATGGAGGAAAAACAGTTCAGGGAGGGGGAGGAATTGCCCTGGCAGTCCGGCAGCAAGGGATGGCAAAACATCTGTCATATGAGGGTTGACGTACAGACGCAGTCGAAGATCATGTCTCTAATCGCCAGTTTGATGCTGGATGCGGTATCGTGATTTCCCGCAACGCTGCTGGCAGTATAAGGAACAGGGTAAAGGGTGCTTGCTGACAAGACCGAAGGCGCGAAGGACTGAAGGATCGCAGGGGGCGGAAAAATCATCCGGTTTATCCTGTTCCAGCTATCGCAGCATCTTTTGACCGGATATCTTCAATCTTCAGCCTGATTTCAAGGGACCGTGTTCGACAGATGCGACAGGTGCTATTGCGAGGAACATAGGTGGAGATTCAACGCATACTCATCGCCACCGATTTCTCCCCCCGCGGCGAAAGAGCGGTGCAACGCGGCGCGCAACTTGCCGCGGAGCATGCGGCCGAGCTGTATCTGTTGCATGTCCTTCCCGCATTGCCGCTCGAAGTATTCAAGCGCCTGATAGCCGAAACGCCGCTGGAAACAGAACAGAGACTCTACAACCGGGCAAAGGCGGCACTGCAGAACAGGGCGGAAATACTGGCATTGAAAGGCATACGGGTAAAGCATCACGTTGCCATCGGCAGGGCGCACCTCGAGATTAACCGCTATGCCCAGTCCCATCATGTGGATCTCATCGTGATCGGGGATCAGGGGGAAAGCTTCGCGCGCGAATTCTTTTTGGGGACGACCGCATCGAAAACGCTCCGTACCGGCCATCACCCCTTGCTGATCGTCAGGCAGGAGCCCAGGGATAAGTACAAGCACGTGCTGGTACCTGTCGATTTTTCGAAAAATTCCCTGAATGCGCTGGAGATGGCATTGAAAGCTGTGATGGATGCATCCATTCACGTATTGCATGCGGTGGAAATGCCGCTCGGGCAGAAAATGAAGCAGGCAGGCTTCGATGCAGAGCAGGTTGAACACTTTCGCAGCCAAATATTGATCCATGCCCGCGAAGGCATGGAGAAGATAGTGAGCGATTACGCGCACGGGGACAGGCGTGTTGCATCCCTTATCGAATACGGCCATGCACCGGATATGATCCGCGAGAAAGCGCAGGCACTCGATATTGATCTCATCGTGATAGGCAAGCGTGGTCAGACAGAACTGGATGAGGCGCTATTCGGGTCAGTCACAAAGCATGTCCTTTATGAAACCCCTTGCGATGTGCTCGTAGTCAACCCGTAATATGATTGTCTTAATATGATGCTGTAATTCTAAGATGCTGGCGGAGCGCTGAATCCTTATGCGTTCAGATCAAGTCCTTGCCATGAAAATTTTGACGGTCAACACAGGTAGCTCATCGGTACGCGTGGCAGCATTCGTTCACCATGAGGAAAAACTGACGGAGCTTGCGAGTGTCAGGGAAGATTCCGGCGGTGAACCGGAGAGCACTCTCCAGGAATTCGTGCAGACCCACAAACTTGCCAAGATAAACGTCGTGGTGCATCGCGTCGTGCATGGAGGCATGCGCCTTACTTCCCCTTGCCTGATCGATCGGGATGTGGAAAGGGAAATCGAACGTCTCGCGCCGCTGGCGCCCTTGCACAATCCTGTGGCATTGAAATGGATATGTGGCGCCAGTGGAGTATTCGGCGCTCGTACACCGCAAGTTGCAGTATTCGACACCGCGTTTTTTACCCATCTCCCGACAGTTGCGCAAACTTACGCCATCCCGCACGAGCTGACCGAAAAATACAGATTGCGCCGGTACGGCTTTCACGGACTGGCGCATCAGGCCATGTGGCGGGCTTGGCGCGACCAACATCCGGACCTTCTGCAAAATGGAAAAATCATCTCGATGCAGCTCGGCGCCGGTTGCTCGATCACGGCGACAGATAAGGGATTGCCTTGCGACACTTCCATGGGATTCTCGCCTCTGGAAGGGCTCATGATGGCGACACGCTCGGGTGACCTAGACCCGGGTCTGATGACGTTTTTGCAGCGGCAGGAGAGCTTGACGCCGGAGGAGATGGATCGGCTGCTGAATGAGCGGTCCGGTTTATCGGGAGTATCAGGAATCAGCGCAGATATACGAAAGCTGTTGAAATCGGAGGATGAGCGCGAGCGCCTCGCGATCGATTTGTACTGCTACCGTGCGCGTAAATATCTGGGTGCCTATCTTGCTGTGCTGGGCGGGACAAATGCAGTGGTTTTTGGCGGAGGTGTAGGGGAGAACGTTCCAGTCGTGCGGGAAAAGATTCTGGCAGGAATGGAATGGTGCGGAATCCATCTTGATGCGAAAAAGAACAGCGATGCGAGCGGGATGTCATGCATCAGCAGCGAAACAAGTAAGGTCGAGGTGTGGGTAGTTCCCGTGAATGAGGCGGCAATCCTCGCACAGGAAGCAGAGGCAGTCATTTCCAGCCGCCGCTAGCCTTGCGTCAGTGCCGGGATTGGCAGTAACCAGTGCCTGGAAAAAAGGAGGATTCAATATGAACCGTGCTTCGCCTGCAGTACAAACCCAAAGCAATCCGCTCTCGCCGGACGAACTGCGCAAGATCGATGCGTATTGGCGCGCCGCCAACTATCTCTCGGTGGGGCAAATCTATCTGCTGGACAATCCGTTGCTCCGGGAACCCCTCACGCTTGCACATGTCAAGCCGCGGCTGCTGGGGCATTGGGGCACATGCCCCGGCCTCAGTTTTATTTACACGCATCTGAACCGGGTGATAAAGAAATTCGATCTGGATATGTTCTACATATGCGGGCCAGGCCACGGTGGACCGGCAATGGTGGCGAATACATGGCTGGAGGGCAGCTACAGTGAATTCTATCCCCGCATTTCAAGGGATGAGGCGGGAATGAAGAGGCTGTTTCGGCAGTTTTCCTTTCCCGGAGGGATTCCGAGCCATGTTGCCCCGGAAACGCCGGGCTCGATAAACGAAGGCGGGGAACTGGGTTACTCGCTTTCGCATGCTTTTGGAGCGGCCTTTGACAATCCGGATCTCATCGTGGCGTGCGTGGTGGGTGATGGAGAAGCTGAAACCGGACCGCTTGCAGCCTCCTGGCACTCGAACAAATTTCTCAATCCGGTCCATGATGGAGCGGTGCTGCCTATTCTGCATCTCAATGGCTACAAGATCGCAAATCCGACGATACTCGCGCGCATCAGCCGAGAAGAACTGGAAGACCTGTTTACGGGGTACGGGTACGAGCCCTATTTCGTGGAAGGGTCCGACCCCGAGCTCATGCATCAGGCAATGGCTGTCGTACTGGACGCTGCAATCGAGAATATCCGGAGAATACAGCGGGAGGCGCGCAGCCGCGGACCAAATCCGGGGAAGAGCCGGGAAGCTATCATCTATTCCCGCTGGCCGCTGATTATCCTGCGTAGCCCCAAGGGCTGGACCGGACCGGAAGAAGTGGATGGGAAAAAGCTGGAAGACTACTGGCGCTCACACCAGGTACCCCTTGCGGAACTCGGCTCAAAGCCGGATCACCTGAAGCAGCTGGAAGACTGGATGAAGAGCTACAAGCCCGAAGAGTTATTCGATGAGAACGGTTGCCTCATGCCGGAGCTGGCGACGCTTGCCCCCGAAGGCAATCGGCGCATGGGCGCGAATCCCCATGCCAATGGCGGTCTGCTCCTGAAAGAGCTGGAAATGCCCAATTTTCGCAGCTATGCCGTTGACGTACCTGTGCCGGGAACGGAAGTGCGTGAAGCAACACGAGAAATGGGTAAGTTTCTTCGCGACGTCATGAAACTCAATCTGGATAGCTGCAACTTTCGGGTAATGGGACCGGATGAGACCAGTTCGAACCGACTTGACGCCCTGTTCGATGTAACAGCACGAACCTGGGTTGCCCAGCGGCTACCCGAGGATGAGCGCCTCTCTCCCGACGGGCGGGTGATGGAAATATTGTCCGAACACATATGCCAGGGCTGGCTGGAAGGCTATCTGCTTACCGGACGCCACGGGCTTTTTTCCTGCTATGAGGCTTTCATCCACATCGTTGATTCCATGTTCAACCAGCATGCCAAATGGCTCAAGGTCAGCAAGGAAATCCCTTGGCGGCGGCCCATCGCCTCCCTCAATTACCTGTTGACATCGCATGTGTGGCGCCAGGACCATAACGGCTTTTCCCATCAGGACCCCGGTTTTATCGACCATGTCGCCAACAAGAAGGCAAGTATCATTCGTGTTTATCTTCCGCCGGATGCGAATACCCTTCTTTATATTACCGACAAGTGCCTTCGTTCCCGAAATTTCATCAACGTCGTCGTCGCGGGAAAACAGCCCGCGCTCCAGTGGCTGGATATGGATGCGGCCATCAAGCACAGCAGCGCAGGTATCGGTATCTGGGGGTGGGCGAGCAATGATCAGGGGGGCGAGCCGGATGTAGTCCTGGCTTGCGCCGGCGACATTCCTACCCTGGAGACGCTGGCTGCCGTGGATCTGCTGCGGCGTCATGCACCCGAGCTCAAGATAAGAGTAGTCAATATCGTCGACCTGATGACCCTGCAGCCCCAATCGGAACATCCGGACGGGCTTTCAGACTGGGACTTCGATACGCTGTTCACAACCGACAAGCCCATCATTTTCGCTTATCACGGCTATCCCTGGCTGATCCATCGCCTGACTTACCGTCGCACCAATCATCCCAACCTGCATGTGCGCGGCTACAAGGAGGAAGGCACCACGACTACGCCGTTCGATATGACAGTGCTAAACGATCTGGACAGGTTTCATCTGGTAATGGATGTGGTTGACCGTGTACCCAAGCTGAGTCCCAAAGGCGCCTACCTCAAGCAACTGATGCGCGACAAGCTGATCGACCATAAACGCTATATCAGGCAATACGGCGAGGACATGCCGGAGATACGGGATTGGCATTGGCCTTCACACGGCTCGTAGCCACTGCCTGTCCAGGAAAACCGGGGATTAAAAATGTTTTTATCATCGTGCATGCTATATTGAAATGTAACTCCAGTAACTCCAGTGTCTTCATGGGAGCGGCCGTTCAAAGGGACTGTACATTCACATAAGAAGCTTCTTTCCGGACCGCTCTGAATCTTACGAAATTCATATCGATATTGATTGGAATCGTATATCGTTCATTATTCGAAATATCCAGCTATCGGATCGGATAGGAGCATGGATGATACTGATCATCAATTTCATTGCGCTGTATGCCTCGTTTTCACTCAATCACATGCTCGCCATTTACTGGGGCGCCGTGCTGCCGGTGCTATATGCCCTTGTTATTGCACCGCACGCCTTGATCGGCAGATCGGATATCCCTCGATTGACGATAACGAAAGTTCTCGCGGTGAAGTGGAACAATGCGGAGGAACTGACCACTTACATTGTGAAATACTGGATGGCTTTGGCATATCCGGTCACTTCGTGGAAAAAGCAGCGCAACAGCCTCGTTTTGTCCCTGACATCATTCTTCCTGGGCGTGGTCTACATTCTCAAGGAGTTGCTCGCCGCGGGGGTGGTGATGTTCGTAGTCGGGTATGTCCTGTATCAGATGAGCGCTCGGGTGGACAGACCGCGAGCGGTGCTTGGTAATCCTGACTTCAGGGACGGTACTGACAATGAATTTGCCAGGAAAGAATGGGAACTGGCTGCAATGTCCATCATCGCGTTTTCGGAGCTATATCCAGATGACAAGGCATTCAAGAAGGCAGCTGATGAGGTGCTGGAAGATAACGATGTGAAATCGATGCTGACGAAATACCGCTATGATTACGGTGCAAGCTGGCTGAACGTTGCATAATTTTCTCCGGGGGCATCCTGAAGCGGGGCTACTCGCGGGAATGAGACCAAGCCGTGCGGCCAGCCAGATCATGGGGCGGTTCTACCGCCGTCTCAACAGGATAGCGGGTAGAACCGTCCTACGGCTGCTCTATCGAATACTCACCCTTTTCATCTCACTATTTGTCGTACGTGACGAGGTTTTTTTCGTTGGTATCGACGACAAAGACAGCCAGCAGGCGTGCGGGCTGAGTCTTGCTGTTATTTGCACTGACGGCATGATGATCGCCCGGCAGTTCAGCGAAGTTCTCGCCGGCGCGATAAACCTTTTCCGGACCATCATTGACTTTGCTACGAATTTCTCCTTCCAGGACCGTTGCATAGATGAAAGCCGACTTTGGATGAGTATGGGCGGGCGATGAACCTCCGGGCTCGTATTCGACAAGCACGCCTTTCATGCTTTTGCCAGGCACGTTCGGAAGGGCATGATCAAAGGCCAGCGTTACCTTGGACTCATCAGCAGGCAGGTTATCGGCTGAAGCTACGCTTATGGAGAGAGCTGCGAAGGCAATCCCGCAGAGAAGTCTGGTAAACATCATGCCTCCTTTCGTTGATAGAAATTAGTGGAGAATTTGTTAGTCATGCTCATGGCTTCACAGGATAACGGCTGGAAATGGCAATGCGATTCCAGGCATTGATGACTACCGAAAGCCACTCGACAGCCGATATTTCATCTTTTGACAGATTGGTTGCTGCTTGTTCATAGATGGCATCCGGCACTTGCCCCTCAGAGATCAGTGTAATTGCTTCTACCAGCGCCAATGATGAACGTTCCTTTTCGGTAAAATACCCGGTCTCCCGCCAGGCTGGCAGGACACTTATGCGATCGCTTGACTCGCCACTGGATAGAGCGTCGTGAGTATGCATCCTGATACAGAATGCGCACTGGTTGAGTTGGGATGCACGAAGGCGCAACAGATGTGCAAAGCCATCCGGGATGCTTGCGGAAGCAGCAGCCTCCGCTGCCAGCTTCTCAAGGCCCATGATTGCCTGGTAAAGGGCTGGAGCGGATTTGCCAAGATTGATTCTTTCTGACATAAAATCTCCTCCCCTGTATGTACCGGCCCACGAATAAGCTCTCGGCCGGACGGATTCGCAGTGATGGGTTCGGCGTGGCGAACCTTTAAGATCGACAAACGTCGAACTCGTCCTTGTCAAGCTCCCTCCTCGTGAAGCGAGACAGATTCCCGACGCTCATCGCTGCCCGCCGGCACCCGCTCCATATCCTCCGCCTGATTATCTCCAGTAAAAGTTTGATAGTGGATCGTCTAATGACACGGCATTTCGCCTTTCATTTCAATTTATAGATGAAGATAAAGAAAAGGCAAATCAGTACTGGACGAGCATTTGGAATGGACACGGCAACTCGACCCAATTCAACACACCATAAAGCGATATACGATGAACCAGGCCTTCCGTTGATGTTCCTTTCAAGGTTCACGGTTTTTTGCCGATAAAGACTTTAGTAACCTCCCGTTACCGTCGTCAGTAACCCATAACGCCAGTTCATGCTTCTCGTGCACGCTTCCGATGCCGCACGAAGGGGCCTCTTTCAACTCCAGATATTTGTTTACTGAAAAGATGGAGGTTTATGAGAATAAGTTCTTTTACCAAACTGTTTGCCACTGTTCTGATACTGCTTCTCCTGACAATTGGAGCAATGGCTTTCCAGGCGCTGAATATCCAGGATGACATCGTTGTGACCCAGAACTGGACGCAGTCAAAATTGAATGAGGCGTTAGGTCACCTGCATCGGAATATGCTGATGATGGTCGCGCTCACTGTTACCACGCTGCTTTCTGTCGTCGTTGCTATTGTCTATACACGCCGCACAATCTTGCTTCCACTCGCTCAACTTCATGAAGAGGCGAAAAGTATTGCCGAGGGAGCTTATCAAGCCTGCTGCGGCATTGATACAAGCAATGAATTGGCGGAGTTGGGGGCAATGTTCAATTCCATGGCTGTGACAATCGAAAAGGATATCGCTACACGCCGCGCACTTGAAGAATTCATGCAGCAGGCCACAGCAATATTTGAAAACAGCAGCGAGGCAGTGATGATAACCGATGCTGAAAATATCATTGTCAGCGTGAATCCTGCCTTCACGAAGGTAACCGGTTACCGGCCCGACGAAGCGGTGGGAAAAAACTGGGATTTGCTGGAAACCAGCATGAAAGGACAGCCTTTCTTTTTAACAGTTAAAAATTCACTTGACACTACCGGCCGTTGGGAGGGGGAAATGACGAGCTGGCGCAAGAACAGGGAAGCTTATGTTGAATGGCGCAGGGTGAATGCCATTTACCGTGACGGCGGCTCCATCCATGGATGGATAACCTTGTTCTCGGATATCACTCCCGAGAAGAAATCGGAGGAATTGATCTGGCAGCAGACCAATTTCGATCACCTGACGGATTTGCCTAATCGCCATATGTTTCACAATCGACTGGAACAGGAAATCAGGAAAGTGGATCGCCTCGGATCATCGCTGGCATTGATTCTCCTGGACCTCGACAACTTCAAGGAGGTCAACGACACCTACGGGCATAACAGCGGGAATGTTTTGCTCAAGGAAGCGTCGTGGCGCCTCAATAGCTGTGTGCGCGGCACTGATACAGTAGCACGAATGGGTGGCGATGAATTCACTGTGATTCTCGCCCCATTAAAAAGCCTGATCAGTATCAATCGCGTCATTCGGGATATCCTGTATAAAATGGCAATGCCATTCCAGTTAGGGGATAAGACCGCCTATATATCGGCCAGTATCGGTGTGACTTTTTATCCTCATGATGCCACTGATCCCGAATCCCTGGTGCGGAATGCCGACCAGGCAATGTATGCTGCAAAGAATAAAGGCCGCAACTGCTTCAACTATTTCACTCCTACGCTGAATGAGGCTGCTCAAAACCGAATGCGCGTGGCGAGCGATTTGCGCGGCGCACTCGCCGACCACCAGCTTCAATTGTACTATCAGCCCATTGTCGAGCTTTCAACGAGCCAAATTCACAAGGCCGAAGCATTGCTTCGTTGGCATCATCCAGAACTCGGGTTGATCAATCCTGCCGATTTTGTTTCAATCGCCGAAGAAACCCGAATGATCGTCGATATCGGTAACTGGGTGTTCCAGAAGGCGTTACAGCAAGTTGCTGCATGGCGCGTGTCCTACTTTCCTCAATTCCAGATCAGCATTAACACTTCTGCCGTGCAGTTTCGAAAGGATGTGGATCTGTTCAGCTCATGGCTTGGTTTGCTACGCGAGATGAGACTGCCCGGCCAGAGTATCGCCATCGAGATTACTGAAAGGTTGCTGATGGACACCACCTGCGATGTCAGGTCTAAGCTCCGCGGTTTTCGGGAGGCGGGCCTGCAAGTTTCCCTGGATGATTTCGGGACGGGTTATTCGTCTCTGGGATATCTTAAAAGATTTGATATTGATTACCTCAAGATAGACCAGACCTTTGTGCAAAACCTCGCCCCGGATTCAGAGGATTTAGCGTTATGCGAAGCGATCATCGTCATGGCGCATAAACTGGGGATAAAGGTGATCGCCGAAGGGATAGAGACAATGGAACAACGTGACCTGCTTACTCTCGTCGGCTGCGATTACGGGCAAGGCAACCTGTTTTCCAAAGCAGTGCCTGCAAAGGGCTTCGAGAACGGCATAACGGAACAGGAAGAAGTATCGGATATGTCATTGAGGATCAAGAACAACAATGGGCGCGAAGACAGCGTTCGCACCGGTTCGAGCAGAGTGCTGCTGCCGTATAACGACACAACTCAGCCCTCTGTCTTCACTGCCCGGGGCGCTTTGAGGCCTCCGGGTTAATAAATCTTCCGTTCGAGTTTTGCTTCGTGCAGTACCGCGGTCGCTAGTTCTTCGATGGATTTGCTGGTCGCGTCGAGATAGGGGATTCCTGCGCGGCGCATCAGCTTTTCCGCGCTCTGCACCTCATACTCGCAGTTCCCGAGGGAAGCGTACACGCTCTCCGGCTTGCGTTCGCTGCGTATCTCATGGAGTCGCTCAGGATGAATGGTAAAGCCGAACAGCTTGCTTTGCGGATTCCTGATCTGGGCAGGAAGCTCTCCGCGCTGGAAATCCTCGGGAATAAGGGGGTAGTTTGCCGCATAAATTCCATATTGCAAGGCGAGATAGAGACAAGTCGGCGTCTTGCCGGTACGGGAAACGCCTACCAGGGTAACATCGGCCCGGTTCCAGTCTTTCTGCGACAAGCCATCGTCATGCTTCAGAGCGTAATTTATTGCGTCGATGCGCTTCCAGTACCCGGTTGGATCGGAAACACGATGAGAACGCCCCATGTTTTCCGACGAACGCAGGCCCAGCTCAGTTTCCAGTGGAGCAATAAAAATGCTGAAGCAATCGAGATGCAGAGCGTCGGCGGAATTGATAATAAGCCTGGTTTCGGGATTCACCAACGTACTAAACACCACTGGGCGCGCGCCGTCCGCGATGCACTGCTCATTGATCGTCCGGACGACCGAAGTGGCTTTTGCCCTGCTGTCAATGTAGGGTAGGGTGATCTCATCCAGGGGAATATTTTCGAATTGACTGAGCAGGCTATGTCCCAGCATTTCCACCGTAATCCCGGTACGGTCTGAAAGAAAGAAGGCAGTTCGACGAGTCGGTTTGGGGGTAATCGGCATGATCGGCATGGTTATGAGAAACTATCGATGATTTCCGGGTGGAAATTCCGCTTGAAAATGTAGCACAATTCTTCTTTGGCCATCATTTGCACAATCAGGAGTCAAAATGGACGAGTCGCCCTATATAGCCTGGTTTGACACTCTGCGCATGACGGATGTGGGGCGCGTCGGCGGCAAAAACGCCTCCCTTGGCGAGATGATCAGCCAACTGACCGGGATGGGAGTCCGGGTTCCCGGCGGTTTTGCAACTACTGCCGATGCCTATCGCGATTTCCTGGCTCAGGATGGGCTCGCACAGCGTATCGAGCAGACCCTCGCTGAACTTGATATAGAAGATGTTCAAGCACTGGCTGCGGCAGGCACACAAATTCGCTCCTGGATAGTGCAAGCATCATTCCCATCTCGTCTGGAAAATGAAATTTCTGCTGCTTACGAGAAAATGCTGGGCGAGGCGGAAGGGGAAATTTCGGTAGCGGTGCGTTCTTCGGCCACTGCCGAGGATCTGGTGGATGCGTCGTTTGCCGGGCAGCAGGAGACTTATCTCAATGTCCAGGGACTGGATAATCTTCTGAAAGCGGTCAAGGATGTCTTCGCTTCCCTCTACAACGACCGTGCCATCTCTTATCGTGTGCATAAAGGTTTCATTCATTCCGAAGTCGCGCTTTCGGCCGGAATACAGAGGATGGTGCGCAGCGACATCAGTGCCGCGGGAGTGATTTTTACACTGGATACCGAATCCGGTTTTGACAAGGTGGTTTTCATCACCGCCTCCTATGGGCTGGGTGAAACCGTCGTCCAGGGCGCAGTCAATCCCGACGAGTTCTACGTCTACAAACTGGCATTAATGCAGGGAAGACCAGCCATTCTGCGGCGTAACCTGGGCTCGAAACTCATCAAGATGCGGTTTGCTGAAGGGCGCGGCGCTGCCCGGGCGGTTGAGACAGTGGATGTGGAAGAGGGGGATCGTAAACGATTCTCCATTAACGATGCAGATGTGGAAGAGCTGGCCCGTCATGCTCTTGTGATTGAGCGGCATTATCAAAGACCGATGGATATCGAGTGGGGCAAGGATGGTGCGGACGGCAAGCTCTATATTCTGCAGGCCCGGCCGGAGACAGTGCAGGCGCACGCCGCGATGGATACATTGCGGCGCTATCGCCTGAAGGACAAATCCGCGATCCTCGTGTCAGGGCGCGCCATCGGCCAGAAAATAGGGAGCGGACCGGTGCGCCTGGTTCCGGACGCGCAGGAAATGTCGCGGGTACGCGAGGGTGACGTGCTGGTAACCGATATGACCGATCCTGACTGGGAGCCGGTAATGAAAAGGGCTGCCGCCATCGTTACCAATCGCGGAGGACGAACCTGCCATGCGGCAATTGTTGCGCGTGAGTTGGGGATTCCCGCTGTAGTCGGCTGCGGCAATGCCACCGACTTGCTGAGGGAGAATGAGATTGTCACCGTATCCTGCACCGAAGGGGATACCGGCAATATTTATCAGGGGAAGCTGGAAGTCGAGGTGACCGACCTCGCGCTCGAAAGCATGCCGAAGGCTCCGGTCAAGATCAGTATGAATGTCGGCAACCCCGAGCTTGCCTTCGGGTTTCAACGCATTCCCAACCATGGAGTGGGGCTGGCGCGGCTTGAGTTCATCATTGCGCGCATGATCGGCCTGCACCCAAAAGCAGTGCTGCAATTTGCCAGCCTTTCGCAAGACGTGAAGCAGCAGGTCGAAGCCCAAAGCAGCGGTTACGCCGACCCCGTCAGTTTTTACGTGGAAAAGCTTACCGAGGGGATCGCCACCCTGGGCGCTGCCTTTTTTCCGAAACCGGTAATCGTGCGGATGTCCGATTTCAAATCCAACGAATACTCCAGCCTCATCGGTGGCCATCACTATGAGCCCAAAGAGGAAAACCCGATGCTCGGCTTTCGCGGCGCTTCACGCTACGTGGCGGATGAATTCAGGGACTGTTTCGAGCTGGAATGCCGGGCGCTGAAGAAAGCACGCGACGAAATGGGTCTGACCAACCTGGAAATCATGATTCCGTTTGTGCGGACACTGGCCGAGGCCCGAGGTGTGGTGGAACTGCTATCGGAAAACGGCTTGAAGCGTGGTGAGAATGGACTGCGCCTGATCATGATGTGCGAGATCCCGTCCAACGCATTGTTGGCAGAACAGTTTCTGGAGTATTTTGACGGTTTCTCGATCGGCTCCAACGATCTTACCCAACTCACCCTCGGACTGGACCGTGATTCTAGCCTCGTTGCAGAAGCCTTCGACGAACGCGATCCGGCGGTAAAAATGCTTCTGAGCATGGCTATTCAAGCATGCCGTAAAACCGGTAAATATGTCGGAATCTGTGGACAGGGGCCTTCCGATCACCCTGACCTCGCACGATGGCTGATGGAAGAGGGCATTGAAAGCCTGTCGCTTAATCCCGATACCGTCATGGATACCTGGTTATATCTGGCGAAGGAGGCAAAAAAACAGTTATAGTCAAAGAATCCCGTCGAGTTCGAAATTTGTCAATCATCTGCCGGTAGGCGACTTTCAGGCAGGCGACTTTCACTGTCATAGATTCGACACATCGTTATGAGAACATTGATGCCGGTGTTAGCATTTACCCCTTATGTGAACACCCTCGGTCTATCCTCTCCCTTAAGACCTAGGCCCAGATACGGTCAATCTCCGTTCTGGGCTTTTTTCTTTTCCATGATATGACATTCCACTAATTGCAAAGAGAAGGGGTGAAATGAAGTGATAAAGCGACCAACTTTCGAGGAGATGAGGGATGTGGCGAAGGATGTAGCGAATCCTTGTATTCAGAGATTCGTTGCAACAGGTACCTTGGTGAAGGAGATAAGAAATGTCGGTAACTTCGGATGCAAAAAGAATGTTTGTGGAAAATCTGAACACGTTTGGCGATAAGGAAACTCAGCCGGAAAAATACAATCTTTATCTCGGCCTTATTTATCTGACGGCGTCAGTGGAGCAGATTCAGCAGGAGTTGGAGGAAATCAAGCGGCAAATAGCCAAGAGGAATTAAGGCGACACCTACAGGAGTTGAACGGTCCTCGTCCCCCATTCGCCTTGGTTTTTCCCCCCGCTCACACTGAGCTTGTCGAAGGGCCAGTCGGGAAACCACGTGAAATAGGGGGAAACGATCAGATTGGTATCGAAGTTATTACAAGTCATTCTGGCTTCTGCGAGGGTTGCAGAGCATTTTGATAGGGCCTTGCATCCACCGGAATATCTATCGTGAAGGTTGTGCCACGATAAGGTGAGCTATCGACTGCGACGCTTCCACCATGGCTCTCCGCAACGCTTCGCACATACGGCAAGCCAATACCCCAGCCCTCCTTGTTTCCTCTTTTTGCGGCCTCTGCCCTTCCGAATACCTGAAATATACTCTCGATTTGTTCAGGCGGGATGGATTCTCCTTCATTGTGCGCAGACAGTAGCATACGCTCGTTTTGTGAAGCAATCTTGATTCGAACAGGCGTATCGGGAGAGCCATATTTCACCGCATTTCCAATAATATTTTCCACTGCCCGTTTGATTGCCTCTCGATCCCACCATCCTACAATAGAAGCGCTGATCAGCGGAAAGCGTGCCCCATGAATGGCAGTGAAATTGTCGAGTACTTCCTTCAGGACTTCCTGTATGTCGAATTCCTCGAGCCGCAGGTGCAATCGTTCTCCCATCTGGAATTTTATCGAGTCGAGCAAATCGCGAATCATTCCATCCATCCGGCTCAAGTTGCTCATGATTCCTTCCGCGAATTCCTTTATCTTGGTCAAATCGGAATTGGATTTGATGAGTTGAGCGGCAAGGTAGGCATTTGATAATGGATTTCTCAGGTCGTGAGCAAGTGTTGCAACAAATCTTTCCTGTAGCGCTGCCTGAGTCAAGGCGAAGGCATTGACGGACTCACGGATTGATCCATCGATAGAAGCATTGATAATGTAAATTTCACGATCATTGAGGTGTACGTCATTCATCTTTAGAACATCAAAGATTGTCCACCGCAGTTGCTGATATTCCGCGATTACTGAGTGCGCGTTATAGCTTGTAAGGCGCGCGCGCTCCCCACCGTGCTCCGCGGCTACCGTAGTACCCTCATTTCCTGTTGCTCTCGGATAATCAGGCGTAATAGCTTCGGCGAGGTTATCGTACAGGGCTGGAAAGGTATTGATGATGATCGGGTTGGGTAAATGCTCGGCTTCCTTAATGCTGTTTCGAACCCTTTTTACCCATTCCGAAAGTACTTTATCTCGAAGCTCGAGCATTCTTCGAGCAGTTGGGGAAAGTTTCTCAGGATTGATATTTTGATCACTTGCCAGAGTCACGATAAACACCCTTTTTTATTGATGAGGAGGGAAGCAATATGATTTTGAGCCTTGAGAAGATAACCAAGAAGAGGTGGTGAGTGACGGGTCGGAGCATTTACCATGTTGGGGAAGTATTACATGTGAGGGGCGTGACTGCAAAGCTTCAGCTATCTGGTCATGTTATTGTTGCGGAGGGGAAGCTATTTGGGGTTATGGAATCCCGGCTTGAACGGGTATAAATCTAAATCAGACGGGGGAAACCCCGCCTTTTTGTTTTATAGGAACGAAACGATGAGAAGAATAATTGAAGCTTTCATACTGGTGGCTGCCATGAGCAGTGAAGCCACTGCCTACCAGGCTTATCCAACATGGAAGACGAGTGGAACCGTAAGCGACAGTTATCGGAAGTGCAACGGATCGAGCAGGGTGCCAGACGCTGCCAGTCGGGAATTGCCGACTGCTTAATACAACTCGAACGTCAGAATAGAATTGAGCAGAGAGATAAGGAATTGCGTCACCGCCAGCTGAAAGTGGGACGGTACAGGTCGGAGTGGCGTTAAATCTGCTACCTGAATGCTAAGTAACTGTTGGTGCCGACACCAAGAGTCGAACTCGGGACCTTCTGATTACAAATCAGCTGCTCTACCAACTGAGCTATGCCGGCGTGGATGCAATTATAGAGATTGGGAAGGAGGAGAGCAAACCGGTAATACGGGTGACAGGTCGAACTTACTTGACTACCTGAAGCCGACGGTTCTTGGTGGCCTTGGCAGGTGACTGATGCGATGAGGGTTGGGGCTCATCGGGTTCTTTACCGGCAGTCTCATCCTGCGAGGCATCCGATTCCACCTCGGGTGGAAAAATCATGCCGCGCGCAGTTTCTTTGGCGAATATTCCCTGGACTGTCGTCACAGGAATGGAGATTTCACGCGAGACACCGGCAAACCGCGCCGAGAACTGTATCACTTCATTTCCAAGCGTGAGGTGGTGCGCAGCGTCGTGGCTGATGTTGAGAATAATCTCGCCATTCTTTATATGTTCGTCCGGTACCCGGGTGTTGTCATCCACTTTAACCGAGATGTAGGGCGTATAGCCGCAGTCCGAGCACCACTCATAAATGGCGCGAATCAGATAAGGCTTGGTAGAAAGCTCTCTCATTTGCGCATGGCCTTTTCAGAGGCTGTGAGCGCATCAATGAATGCCGGTCTGCTGAACAGGCGCTCGGCAAATTTCAGCAGGGGCGCAGCTTGCTTGGGTAGCTGAATGCCATAATACTCGAGCCGCCACAGCAGTGGTGCAATGGCGACATCGAGCATGGAAAATTCGTCCCCCAGCATATGTTTCTGTTTGGCAAAGACAGGGGCGATCAGCGTCAGGTTGTCGCGAATCGTTGCGCGAGCTTTTTCCGCTGCTTTCGGGTTGCCGTTCTCCACCGCTTCGAGATGACAGAAAAGTTCCTGTTCAAAGCGGTGAAGAAACAGGCGCGCCCGCGCCCGCATCACAGGGTCTGCGGGCATCAGCTGCGGGTGAGGGAAGCGGTCGTCAATATACTCGTTGATGATATTGGACTCGTACAGGACGAGGTCGCGCTCTACCAGGACGGGGACGCGACCATAAGGGCTCATCACTGCCAGATCTTCAGGCCTGTTGTGCAGGTCGACATCAATGATCTGAAAATCCATACCTTTTTCGTACAGCACGATCCGGCAGCGATGGCTGTACGGACAGGTAGTGGCTGAGTACAAGGTCATCATGACCAGTTATTTCCCAACGGTATCAAATCGGCAGCTTTCCAGATAATGATCAATCTCAATGAACGTCCTTCCAGTATTCCTTCTTGAGGGCGTAGGTCAGTACCAGCATGAGAAACAGGAAGAGCATCACGATGATTCCGATCTGCACGCGCTTGTTGGCCGCAGGCTCGCCCAGGTAAACCAGGAAATTCACCAGATCAGCAACGTATGCGTCGTATTCCGTCTTGGAAAGCGATCCCGGTTTCGCGAGTGTCAATTCCTTTATTTCATGTGTACCGCCGTGGCCGTCATCCTCTGACTTTACGTCGAGGATTTGCTCTCCTTGCAACTCGTACAGCACATGGGGCATGGCGGCCTTGTCGAATACAAGGTTATTCCAGCCGGTTGCAGTGCTGTCATCCCGATAAAATTTCCGCAGGTAGGTATAAAGCCAGTCGGGACCACGGGAGCGGGCAATGACGGAGAGATCAGGCGGAGCTACGCCGAACCATTGCTTTGCTTCTTTCTTTGGCATCGCCACCGTCATGAGTTCGCCGACTTTCTGACCTGTGAATATGAGGTTTTCACTGATCTGCGACTCGGTAAGGCCGAGATCGCGCAGGCGGTTATAACGCATGAATTCCGCGCTGTGGCAGGACAGGCAGTAATTGACAAAAGTCTTTGCACCCCGCTGCAGGGAAGCCATGTCCCTCGGCTTGATGGGCGCCGTATCAAGTGTTACTGCCGACTCGCTTGCAAATGCGACAAGTGGAGCCAGACAAAAAACAAATACGATGCTTTTAAGGTTTCTCATTATCTCACCCTGGTCGGTTCAGGCTTGGTTTTATCGATCTTGCTGTACCACGGCATGAGAATGAAAAAAGCGAAATAGATTACCGTGAATATCTGCGCGAGCAACGTGTAGAGGGGTGTGGGCGACTTCGTGCCCAGCCAACCAAGCACAAGGACGCTGATGACAAAAAGTGTAAGGGCAAACTTGAAAATTGGCCCCTTATACCGGATGGATTTCACCGGACTGCGATCGAGCCAAGGCAACAGGGCAAAGATCGCGACGGAGCCGCCCATCAGCACGATGCCCCAGAGCTTGGCATCTATCCAGAGAAAGTTGACTGTAACTGCCCTCAGCATCGAATAGTATGGGGTGAAATACCATACCGGTGCGATGTGGTCGGGAGTCTGCAGCGTGTTGGCGGGAATGAAATTATTGTATTCCAGGAAGTAACCGCCCATTTCCGGCATGAAGAATATGATGCCGGTAAACACGATCAGGAACACGACGACGCCGAAAATATCCTTTACCGAATAATAGGGATGGAAGGGAATGCCATCCACGGGGATATGCGTCACGGGGTCCTTGTTGGCCTTGATTTCGATCCCGTCCGGATTGTTCGAACCTACTTCATGCAGCGCCAGAATATGGACGATCACCAGCACCACCAGCAGGCCGGGCAGGGTCACCACGTGATAGGCAAAGAAACGGTTGAGCGCCGCATCCGAGAGCATGAAGTCGCCCAGAATCCAGTTCGACAGCGTCTGGCCGACCACCGGGATCGCGCCGATCATGCTGATGATCACCTGCGCGCCCCAGTATGACATCTGCCCCCAAGGCAGAATATAGCCGGTGAATGCCAGCATCATGAGGACGAAAAAGATGCCCATGCCGATGACCCAGAGAAGCTCGCGCGGTTTGCGATAGGAGCCATACATCATTCCGCGGAACATGTGCAGGTAGACGACCACGAAGAACATCGAGGCGCCGGTGGAATGCATGTAACGGATAATCCAGCCATAATTCACGTCACGCATGATATATTCCACCGAGGCGAATGCCATACTGGCATCCGGCTTGTAGTTCATCGTGAGGAAAATACCGGTGAGAAGCTGGTTCACCAGCACGAGCATGGCAAGTGAACCGAAGTAGTACCAGAAATTGAAGTTCTTCGGCGCATAGTACTCGCTTAGATGCGCCCTCCAGTTGGCTGTCAACGGAAATCGGGCGTCGATCCAGCCGATCATTGCCTCCAGTCGCTTGCTCATTTTATGCAGACTCCTTATCAGACCCGACCAGCAGGCGCGTGTCGCTCAAATACATGTGGGGTGGGACAACCAGGTTAGTGGGTGCCGGAACTGCCTTATACACACGTCCTGCGAGGTCGAACTTGGAGCCATGGCACGGACAGAAAAAACCGCCGAGCCAGTCGGGGCCGAGGTCTGCGGGCGCAACGTCCTTTCGGAATACCGGGGAGCAGCCCAGATGGGTGCAGACCCCTTCAACCACGAGAACGGCGGGCTTGATCGAACGGGTTTCATTCTGAGCGTATTTCGGTTGCTGATTCTTTTCAGATTTTGGGTCGGCAACCTGGTTGTCGAGCTTCGGCAATGTCGCTAACATATCCTGAGTGCGGTTCAGAACCCACACCACCTTGCCGCGCCATTCCACCAGAAGCAGCATGCCCGGCTCGACCTTGCTGATATCCACTTCGACTGGTGCCCCGGCCGCCTTGGCGCGTTCGCTGGGCATCATACTCATTACGAAGGGAGTCGCTACCGCAACAGTCGCGATCCCGCCGGCAACAGAAGTCGCGGCCAGGAGAAAACGCCTCCTGCTGTTCATACCTTCTTTTTTTTCAATATCCGCCATATTTGCAGTCCCGTTTTCCGATTTGGACTTCCAGAAAAATTCATAAAAAAACTTAACCATTTTACCATGATACGTATTGGAAAATAAATATTGATTGCAAGATGATTTGAGTGGGCAAAGCGGGGAGATTCAAAATTATCTATTTATAATCAATCGGATATGACAAGATTGTTACCGATGTGTGTCTCCGTCGGTTGAAATGGCTCCAAGTGAAGTAGTCCCGGATTTGAAGCCTTTGAAAGATCAAACAGGCGGGCCAAACAGCCAGCCTTGCAACTATAATGTTTTGATTATGGAAAACCTGTGGCGCAAAGTGATGCTTCAGTCGATCTGCGCGAGATAATGGGTGTGAGGGAGGGCAGGACCGTTAGAAGGATGACGGGAACGGAAAAGAGGCGGCAGCCATAACAGAACAACTGGAGATCATGCGATGACTATGAGGCCTGTATGAAACGACCTGTTGTCAATTGTCCGCAGTGCGGCAAGAGTATCGTCTGGGATAACAGCAACCCTTTTCGCCCGTTTTGTTCGGAACGTTGCAAGCTGATCGACCTGGGGCAGTGGGCGGCGGAATCCTATCGTATTCCGGATACGGGAAAGGATTCGGAAAAACAGGAGAGCGATCCGTCAGGAAGCGAGAAATAGGGGTAGGGGCGACCAGGTTGCCAAGGTGTTCGGCGGTTTCCTATTGAGTCGGCGAGCGGGCAGTGCAAACGTCATATCGGCAGAAACCGGTATGACGTTCAAAGCACGCCATTATTGGTTGGGGCTGGATTCCGGTTCACTGGATTCCAGCTCAGGACCGGAATGACGAGATTCATAGTATTTTCTGGCCAGATCAAGAGATTAATGGCGGACTGTCTTTCGCACCTCGTCCTGAAAAACATCATCGTGTCGCGGAAGCGGTTCGGGTTTTTCAGGCCTTCTGCCCGGTGTCGCGCACCTGCCCAACGCCGCGCATCAGGGCGATGCCGTGGGCACCATGTTCCCAGGCAATGGCAAGATCCTCGCTCCGCAGTCCACCCAGCGCATATACAGGGATGGAGCTGCCGTGGATGAGCCTGGCAAACTTCCGCCAACCCAGCGGAGGAGAATCAGGATGACTCGATGTCGGCAGTACGGGAGCCAGAACGGCGAAATCCATTTCCAGTTGCTCGGCCTGGAAAAGCTCCTCGGCATTGTGGCAGGAGGCTCCGCACCATTCCACATCGGGTCGCTTCGAAAGATTCATCAGGTCAGCCGATGTAAAATGAATTCCATCCATGCCGAATTCATGGCAGAGGCTGGCGTTACCCGTACCACTGTTCACGAGGATGCGGGCGCCGAAATGATGGACCAGTGCAGTCACTTCACGGGTAAAGGCATCCAGCGCTTTGCCCTGTATTCCTTTTTCACGTAGCTGCACCAGCCGCAGTCCTTCCTGGAGGGCGATCTCGATTCGGGCTGCTGCAACCTTTGGTCCCCACTCCGCGACATTCGTAATCCCATAAACGGGGGGCAGGTCAAGTGCACGCAATACGGGTGCGTTGGCAGGAAGCAATGGTTCTACAGAGACATTGCCCGCAAACTGCCACGACAGCTCCTGGTCTTCATACGGATGAGGCTCGCCATGCCACTCCAGCACACGATAAAAGTGAAGCCGTACGGTTGCATGAGGGTAGGTAAATGTGCGAATTATCCAGGGGTACGCATGCTTGACATGTATGCCCAATTCTTCCAGCAGTTCGCGCTTGAGTGCGTGCAGCAGTGGCTCGCCCGCATCGGCCTTGCCACCCGGAAACTCCCAGTAGCCGGCATAGGGTTTGCCTTCTGGCCGGCAGGCTAAAAGAAAGGAACCGTCGCTCCGGGTGATGACGGCGGCAGCAACTTCCACGATAGAGGGAGCAGGAAGCATGAAGAGGTTTATCGCTCCTGGTGGAACTCTGTTTTGTCCGCGGTTTTCTGCCCGGCTTTCTCTCTACCTGCCCAGTCGCGCGCGAACTGCCACGCCACCCGGCCATTGCGGGAACCTCGTCCCAAGGCCCAGCGTAGCGCCTCTTCCCGTATGCTGTCATCCATTTTCTCTATCCCGAAGTAGGCAAGCCAGCGCCTCACAATATCCAGGTACTGTTCCTGGTCGAAAGGGTAAAAAGATACCCATAAACCAAAACGTTCCGATAGCGACGTCTTTTCCTCGACCGTTTCGCTCGGGTGAATCTCGCCGCCGATATGCCGCGTGTCCTGATTGTCCACCATATATTCGGGCATCAGGTGACGCCGATTGGAGGTGGCGTAGACAAGCACATTCTCGGAGGCAGTGGCAATAGAGCCATCGAGAACCACTTTTAGTGCCTTGTAGTCTGGCTCGCCGGATTCAAACGACAGGTCGTCACAATAGAGAATGAAGCGTTCGGGGCGTTGGTATATCTTCTCCACGATTTCAGGCAGATCAATGAGATCGTGCTTCTCTACCTCGATGAGACGCAATCCGTCGTCCGCGTATTTATTCAGCATGGCTTTTACCAGCGACGATTTGCCCGTGCCGCGGGCTCCCGTAAGCAGCACGTTATTGGCAGGATAGTGCCGGACGAATTGCCGTGTATTCCGGTCTACAAGATTTTTTTGCCGCTCTATGCCCTGCAATGCCTCGAACGTGATGCGATCGGGATAATGCACCGGTTCGATGGTCCCGGTGCGTCCTGTCTTTCGCCAGCGGAAAGCCGCGGCATTCCAGTCCGGATTGGGCACGTCAGCGCGCAGCAGCCCCTCCAGGCGGGAGAGCAAGGTTTCCGCCCGATCATATAAGCTATCCCAATCGTTCATGAGCTGTCCTGAAAATACTCAATTATACCCGTAACAAATCCAGGGTCCGACCCCGGAACCTGCTCACGGTAGCTGCAGGTACATCGAGAAAGACCGGTTGTAAGCTTCAGGCAGTATGGGGACGGTGTCTGCCGCCGAAAGCTGGGTCAAATGCATGATTTATGTGCGCTAACGAACGGAATAGCTCAGCTAAAAACGCCATGATTTAACGCGGTACGTCAGGCAGTTGTCCAGGTGCCGGGTTCCCGGTTTCCGGTTCCGACCGAACCGTAAAAACCAAGAAGATAAAAATCTTTGATGGGTTTCAGCAATTGGCAAGCGTACGCTTTCCGGGAAACTTCCTTTAAATTGAGCAACCTCTCAGGAGAAAACACTATGAATAATATGCCCAGCAAAAAGTCAATCATTTCTCTCGCGCTCGGATCTGCTTTCGCTGCAACGCTCGGTACTTCTTCCGTTGCTTCTGCGGCCGACAATCCTTTCGCCGTACAATCCCTTCAAAAAGGCTTCATGGTAGTGGGTCAAAATGACGACAAAGGCGGATATGATGCCACCGGCGGATATGGCGACAGGAAGGATGGATATGGTGACACTGGCGGATATGGGGACAGGAAGGATGGATATGGTGCCACCGGCGGATATGGCGACAAGAAGGACGCCTACGGTGGTGACAAGAAGTATGGAGAAGGCCGCTGCGGGATGTCCATGGCGGACACCGATAATGATGGCAGGGTAAGCAGGGAAGAGCACGCCCGCCACGCTGAAATGATGTTTAACAAGATGGATACCAACAAGGATGGGTATATCGATAAGGATGAAGCCAGCGCGATGAGGAAAAAATACCGCGGCCATGGCCACGGGTCCCGGTCCGACGACCAGTATCGTGGCTCAGGCGACCAATACCGTGGAGGCGATCAGTACCGCGGTGATCGCGATGGCGGCGTCGATGTGCATCGTTACCGCGAATATGGTGCAGGCGAGACGGTTCCCCGTGATTTGCCCCACATGAGGCCCATGGGCGAGTAAAGCACTGTTCGTCAGGGATGACTTCCGCCTTGCCGATAAACGGTTAAAACCGGTTATCGGCAAGGTTGTCCTGGGGCAGAACGACAGGGCATCGGTGCTTATATCTTATATATTTCTACCGATTGCAGTGTTGCAGACCCGGGACATACGCACTGGTATCAGCTCCGATACTCCGCGTTGATCTTTACATAATCGTAAGACAGATCGCAGGTCCAGACCGTGGCTGCGGCCTGTCCTCTATTCAGTGCGACGCGCACGGTAATTTCCGGTTGTTTCATCACTCGCTGTCCCTCTTTCTCCACGTAAGCGAAGGCTCTCCCCCCGTTTTCCGCAACCAGCACATCGTCGAGATAAAGTTGCAGTTTGTTGATATCAAGAGCCTCTACGCCTGCATAGCCGATGGCGGCCAGTATTCGCCCGAGATTAGGATCTGCGGCGAAGAATGCTGTTTTGATCAGAGGTGAGTGTGCAATCGCATAAGCAATCTTGCGGCATTCCGCCACGGTTTTGCCACTTTCTACCTGGACTATGATGAACTTGGTCGCGCCTTCGCCATCGCGCACGATTGCCTGAGCAAGTTCCACTGCGACACCGGTTATCGCATCCTGCAATTGCACAAAATCCGGACTTTCCTTATCTACGATGGGTGAATGAGCGGCGCATCCGGTGGCCATCAGGATGAATGCGTCATTGGTGGAAGTATCGCCGTCCACGGTGATGCAGTTGAATGAATGGGCAGCGGCGTGCTGGACCATGTGTTCCAGCAATGGGTTGCTTACGGCGGCATCGGTTGCGATAAAACCCAGCATCGTTGCCATATTCGGACGAATCATCCCCGAACCCTTGGCAATTCCGGTAATTGTCACGGTTGTACCATTGAGGGAAATCTGCCGGGACGCTGCCTTGGGGACAATATCGGTTGTCATGATCGCCTCAGAGGCGGCAAACCAGTTATCGGCTCCAAGATCGTTTATTGCCCTTGGCAACCCGGTAACGATTCTGGGCAGAGGCAACGGCTCCATGATCACGCCGGTTGAAAAAGGCAGTACCTGTTCACTTGCACACCCGAGTAGCCGGGCAGTCTCGGCGCAGGTCGTGCGGGCATCTTCTATGCCCCTTTCGCCGGTGCCGGCGTTGGCGCACCCCGTATTGATGACAAGGGCACGAATAGAACCATTTGAATTGAGGGCCGAGAGATGTTCCCGGGAGACGGTGACTGGCGCTGCGCAAAAATCATTCTGTGTAAACACTCCCGCCACCGTCGCACCGTCATCCAGAACGATGACCAGCAGGTCCTTGCGCCCCGGTTTCCTGATGTTGGCTTCCGCTATGCCCAAGGTGATGCCTTTTATGGCCAGGAGTTGTTCGGGCAGGGCAGGTGTAAAGTTGACGGGCATAATAGATAGTAGATAGGCGAGATAATTGGCGAATGAAGCACAATCGATGCTCGGGTAAAAGAAGACAGTGGTATTATCGTCCCCCGTTGTTTTTTGAATCGGAAGAGCAGATTGTGAAAAAACGCAATGCTAACCCATCTTCAGGTTCTCCTCCATCCCATCTTTTCAGCCGCTGATAATGCCGAATAGCCCGGCATTAACCTGACGAACAGAAATTAGAATTTTTGTAACTGATAGAAATATTGTTATCGGCGAATGGCTTTCGTTCGCCGCGCCCCCGTTTTACTGGGTATACCGCTTGATGCGATTAGGCCGGACCGGGAATGAAGGAGAAGATGCATGAATTGTGATAAAGAACTGGATGTGCGCGGGCTGAATTGCCCGCTGCCCATATTGCGTACTAAAAAATCACTTGTGGATATGATATCGGGTCAGATATTGAAAATTGTCGCCACGGATCCCGGCGCTGTAATCGATTTCCAGGTTTTTGCCGAGCAGACGGGAAATGAGTTGCTGTCGTCGTCGGAAGCAGCGGGTGAATTCACGTTTTATATGAAGAAGAGGTAGCAAAGAAGAAGTAGCAGGAAGCAGCAAGGAGCAGGAGTGGCTTAAGGAAAATCTGAACCATCAGAATTCACGGTATGCCACTGGCCTTTCTGGACACGCGTGCAACCGTTGCGTTACGCGCTGGTAGGCTGCCGGTGAATCGATCGCGCGTTGAGCGGCGACGGCACCATTCATCAGACGCTGATGCAAAGGTTTCAGTATCCCCTCCACCCAGAGCCTTGAGTCAGCCCGGGCCTGGTTTTGCGAAGCATAATAACGTGGTTGGGAAAATGCCGCACGCAGTGGTTCCTCCAGCATTCTCGCTCCAATACGAAAGTGCGATTGCCATGCGGACACATGCTCCAGCTCATGTTTGCGCACGATATTTCTTCTGCAGCTGTCGTTAAGTTCCCTGGCAAGATATACCCGCATTGCCGCAAATCCCAGTTTGACCGAGACATCCGGCACCATGCACGTCCGCCCGTCCGTGCTTGTCCGCCACCTGGCCCGGAATTCGTATTTGAATTCCGGTTCGGCATGCGTCAGTCCGTACACGTTGTGATACGCGTCGCTGGTCTTTCCTGACACCGATTGAAGCGCCTTGGCGGTGCGCGAACTGTCCTCGGCCGGGATGATATCCGTGTACACAACCGCCACCTTGCCGGCACCCATCAGTTTCTCGCAGCCGGCTTTAAATGAGTCATTGCCAGCCAAAGCCATCCGTTCCGGTAATAGAAGCAGCAATAGCAGTCCAGCGAAAAAACTGGCTGCAAGGTCTTTGCCGGTTTGATCGTTCCCGGTGAATCTCAAGTGGTTAAACCAGGCAGAGTAAGGTGGGAAGTGGGGTCGCAATGAGCCTCACGTACAGGTAAGCGTGGCAGGTAAGCGTAGTTTCCCGATAACGACAACATTACGCCTACCACTTTTGTGTTGGCTATCGCACAGAAGTCGGCTGCCCGATGGGAAATACTAGACTTTCACCTGAAGTCATCTCTCTCTGGACCCGCGGCTTTTTGCGGGGACCGGCCTGTTTAATCTTGGTGTCAATCAAAGGACCAAGCACAAAGGAGCCTAATCCTTGGATGCTTTCGCGACACAAGCAACAGAAATCTGGCCCCTGGTTGCATACTTCTTCCTCGTCGTCGCGCTGGTTGCGGGCATCATGGCGCTTTCGTACGTCATTGGAGAGCGTCATAGATCGAAGGCTGCGGACGAGCCATTTGAAAGCGGCATTGTCACTGTCGGCCTTGCGCGCTTACGCCTGTCCGCCAAATTCTATCTGATCGCGGTGTTCTTTGTGATCTTCGATGTGGAAGCTGTATTCCTTTTTGCCTGGGCCGTTGCTTTTCGTGAATTGGGCTGGCCTGGTTATATCGAGGCGCTCATCTTCATATCTATTCTGGGAGCGGCCCTCGCTTATTTATGGCGGCTGGGTGCGCTGGATTGGGGGTCGACCAGGCATTCGGCTGGCAGGTTTGCCAAAGATTCAAGGAGTCCAAACCATGCGGTGGTCTCTAAGTAAGCCATCCGACAAAACCTCCGGGGCAGCAACGTCCGGGTCTTCAATAATTCGCGATAACGGTTTTGAGGAAGACGGGCGCCGCAGCGTATTGCTGACGCGATTGCAAGACCTTGTCGCCTGGGGCCGCAAGAATTCGGTCTGGCCTTACAATTTTGGCCTGTCGTGTTGTTATGTGGAAATGGCGACCAGCTTCACCAGCAAGTATGACCTTGCCCGGTTTGGCTCTGAAGTTATCCGCGCCTCTCCTCGTCAGGCCGATCTGATCGTTATTTCCGGTACGGTTTTTATCAAGATGGCGCCCGTGCTCCAGCGGCTTTACGATCAGATGCTTGAACCGCGCTGGGTTATTTCGATGGGTTCATGCGCGAATTCGGGTGGAATGTATGATATTTACAGCGTGGTACAGGGTGTAGACCGATTTCTTCCCGTGGATGTTTATGTTCCCGGTTGCCCGCCTCGGCCCGACGCATTCATGCAGGGGCTGAATCTGCTTCAGGATGCGATCGGCAAGGAAAAGCGCCCATTGAGCTGGGTGATCGGTCCGCAGGGGATCGAGCGACCGGCTGAAGGATCGCAACGGGATCTCAAGCGGTCCGAGCGAATGCGCGCCACGACCCTGGGCAGTCCCGACGAGGTACAGAAGTGAGCGCAACCTCCAGTCTTGCCGCCCCACAGGATATGCAGAATATACCGAATATGCCTGATGCGCCAAACGCTTCAGATGTGCTGGAAGAACTGAAGAGCCGCTTTGGTCCGCCTGCTACTGGCGACTCAGGAGGGCCAATGGGTTTAGTGCAAAAAACCGGCGCTGACCTTCCCACGCAATGGGTCTCCAGGAACAGAGTGCATGAGGTCCTGCACTACCTGAAACTGGGAGCGGAGCGGCCTTACCGAATGCTGTATGACCTGACCGCGATTGACGAGCGTACACGCGTACACCGCGAAGACCAGCCGGCAAGCCAATTCACTGTCATCTATCACCTGCTGTCGTTCGAGCGCAATGCGGACATGTGCCTCAAGGTCGCGCTCACCGATACTGATCTTCGGATGCCCACCATTACCGATATCTGGCCTGCGGCAAACTGGTACGAGCGTGAGATATGGGACATGTTCGGGATCGTCTTCGACGGGCATCCGCACCTGCGTCGAATTTTGTTACCCCCCTGGTGGCAGGGTCATGCCCTGCGCAAGGATCATCCGGCTCGCGCGACCGAGATGGAACCGTTCCATTTGTCTGCGGAGAAGGAGGAGGCTGAGCAGGAAACGCTGCGTTTTCATCCTGAAGAATGGGGAATGCGCCGCGCACACGACGGCACCGATTTTATGTTCCTCAACCTGGGGCCGAACCATCCCAGCGTGCATGGCGTATTTCGCATTGTACTGCAGCTCGACGGCGAGGAAATCATCGACGCTGTGCCAGAGATTGGCTTTCACCATCGCGGAGCGGAAAAGATGGGGGAGCGCCAATCCTGGCATACCTACATTCCCTACACCGACCGCATCGATTACCTGGGAGGGGTCATGAACAACCTTCCCTATGTGCTGGCCGTGGAAAAACTGGCAGGCATTGAAGTGCCTGATCGGGTAAAGGTGATGCGCGTGATGATGGCTGAATTTTTTCGTATTGCAAGCCATCTGGTGTTCTACGGAACTTTTACCCAGGACCTGGGCGCGCTTTCCCCGGTATTTTTCATGTTCACCGACCGCGAGCGAGTGTTCGATGTCGTCGAAGCCATCTGTGGGGGGCGAATGCACCCGAGCTGGTATCGCATCGGCGGGGTAGCTCAGGACTTGCCCAATGGATGGGATCGGATGGTGCGGGATTTCCTGGATTATATGCCTGCAAGACTGGCTGAGTACGACAAGATTGCTGTGGGCAACCGTATCCTGAAAGCCCGGACGCGAGGTGTCGGCAGTTACTCGAAAGATGAAGCGATCGAATGGGGCGTGACGGGGCCCAATCTGCGCGCCTGCGGCTTCGAATGGGATTTCCGCAAGGCACGGCCGTATTCGGGCTACGACCAGTTCGAGTTCGATGTGCCAACCGGCCAGCATGGCGATTGCTATGACCGCTGTGCCGTTCGCGTACAGGAAATCCGCCAGAGCCTGCGCATCATCGAGCAGTGCCTGGAAAACATGCCGGCCGGCTTGCATAAAGCGGATCATCCGCTCACCACGCCGCCGCTCAAGAGGCATACCTTGCATGACATCGAAACGCTCATCGATCATTTTCTGGGTGTGAGCTGGGGGCCTGTCATTCCTCCGGGGGAAGCATTTATAGGCATCGAGGCGACCAAGGGAAACAACGGCTATTACCTGGTTAGCGACGGCAATACCATGGCTTATCGGGTGCGTATCCGCACGCCTTCCTTTCCGCACCTGCAAATGATTCCTTTGATCAGTCGTGGACTGATGATTTCGGATTTGATCGCCATTCTGGGCAGCATCGATTTTGTCATGGCCGACGTGGATCGCTGATGTGGATCGGCTGAGGGGATCGCTGAGGGGATACTGAGGGGAAACAATGCTGAGCGAACAGGAGAGGAGAGAAATAGAAGCGCATGCGCGGCACTACCCGAATAATCGGGCGGTATGCATCGAGGCGCTCAAGATCGTGCAGCAGCATCGCGGCTGGGTATCGAACGAGGGGATTGCCGACGTGGCCGAGGCACTGCAGATGAAGCCGGCTGAACTGGAGAGCGTTGCAACCTTCTACAACATGATTTTCCGCAAGCAGGTAGGCAAGCATGTCATTTTGCTATGCGACAGCGTCAGTTGCTGGATCATGGGTTATGAACGCCTGCGCGAGCACCTGGGAGACAGGCTAGGTATCAGGCCGGGTCAGACCACCGCCGACGGGCGCTTCACGCTATTGCCGAATGTGTGCCTGGGCGCCTGTGACCACGCTCCTGTCATGATGGTGGATGATGCGCATTACCAGGACCTGGATCCCCCCAGGATCGATGAAATTCTGGCAAGTTATCGACAGGAAGAAGAAAAATCGAGCGATGGAAACGCCGCTGACTCATAACATTTCACCGGGCAGGGAGCCGCCGGATCTTGCGCAGTACGAGAAGGCCGGCGGTTATGCCGGGCTGCGCAAGGCGCTCGGCATGTCGCCGGCGGAAGTTCAGGCAGCGGTGAAGGAATCAAATCTGCGCGGGCGTGGCGGAGCGGGGTTCCCAACTGCACAGAAATGGAGTTTTGTGCCGATGGGCGATGATGCGCCGCGGCCCAAGTATCTCGTTTGCAATGCCGACGAGATGGAGCCGGGGACATTCAAGGATCGCATGTTGCTCGAAGGCGATCCCCACCAGTTGATCGAGGGCATTATCATCAGCGCCTATGCGATCCAGGCTGACGTAGCTTACGTATTTCTGCGCTGGGCTTACAAACTGGCAGCCCGGCGCATGGAGGGGGCAATCGCTGAAGCATGCCGCCACGGCTACTTGGGTAAAAATATCCTGGGCTCGGCATACAGCCTGGAGATGCATCTGCACGTCAGCGCCGGGCGTTATATGTGCGGGGAGGAGACTGCGCTGCTCAATGCCCTCGAAGGCAAGCGCGCCAATCCACGCGCCAAGCCTCCATATCCCCAGGTGAGTGGCCTGTGGGGCAAGCCTACCATTGTCAATAACGTGGAAACCTTGTGCAACATTCCGCACATCCTGAACCAGGGCGCCGAATGGTTCAAGAGCTTGAGCCGCAGCGACGACGGCGGAACCAAGCTGTACGGGGTAAGCGGGAGAGTGAAGAATCCTGGGCTATGGGAATTGCCCATGGGCACTTCTATGCGGGAGATTCTGGAAGAGCATGCGGGCGGCATGTGTGACGGCTATCAGTTTCGCGGGTTGCTGCCGGGTGGCGCTTCGACGGATTTTGTTACTGCCGAGCACCTCGACCTGGCGATGGATTTCGATTCGATGAAAAAAGCCGACAGCCGCCTCGGCACCGGCACCATGATTGTCCTTGATGACAAGACCTGTCCCGTTGGGATGCTGCTCAATCTGGAGCATTTTTTCGCCCAGGAGTCATGCGGCTGGTGCACCCCATGCTGGTCGGGGCTTTCCTGGATCGAACAGATATTGCAGGACATGGAGGAGGGTCGCGGCCGGGCTTCCGACCTTGAACTGCTGGAATCCCATACGCGCCTCCTGGGTCCCGGACATACCTTCTGCGCCCTGGCGCCGGGTGCAGCCGAGCCGCTGCAGAGCGGCCTCAAGTATTTTCGCGATGATTTCGAGCGCCATATCCATGAGAAACGCTGCCCCTGGAGCCAGACGTGAGAGTTGAAACGGGAAATATAGCGAGGCTGGCAAGGCGAGTGTGATGACGACTATCCATATCGACAATCGTCCCTATCCTGCCAAAGATGGTGAGAATTTATTGCAGGAGTGCCTTTCGCTGGGATTCAACCTGCCTTATTTCTGCTGGCATCCCGCGCTCGGCTCGGTAGGCGCGTGCCGCCAGTGCGCGATCAAGCAGTTCAAGAACGAGGAAGACAAGCGCGGCAAGATTGTCATGGCGTGCATGACTGCCACTAAAGACGGAATCCGGATTTCCATCGACGATCCCGAAGCAAAGGAATTTCGCACGAGTGTGGCGGAATGGCTGATGGTGAATCATCCGCACGATTGCCCGGTGTGTGACGAGGGCGGCGAATGCCATCTGCAGGATATGACGGTCATGAATGGGCATGTCTATCGCCGCTACCATGGCCGCAAGCGCACCTTCCACAACCAGGACCTCGGCCCGCTGGTCAACCACGAGATGAATCGCTGCATTCAATGCTATCGCTGCACGCGGTTTTATCGTGAGTATGCCGGCGGTCGGGACCTGGATGCACTGATGCTGCGCAATCAGGTCTACTTCGGCCGTCATCAGGATGGCGTTCTCGAAAGCGAGTTCAGTGGGAACCTGGTGGAGATTTGCCCTACCGGTGTTTTTACTGATAAGACACTGAAGCGGCACTATACGCGCAAGTGGGATTTGCAAACGGCGCCATCGGTGTGTGTGCATTGCGGGCTGGGTTGCAACACCATTCCCGGCGAGCGTTACGGTGCGTTGCGGCGCATCCGCAACCGCTTCAACGGGGCGGTAAATGGTTATTTCCTGTGTGACCGCGGCCGCTACGGCTACGAATTTGTCAATAGCGAGCGCCGGACCAGACAACCCCTGCTGCGAAAAAACAGAACCGAACCACTGCAACTTGCCAGCAAACGCGATGCGCTTCAGCATCTGGGCGAAATGTTATCCGGCAGGACCCGGGCGATCGGTATCGGTTCTCCGCGCGCTTCGCTCGAAGCCAATTTTGCGTTGCGCACCTTCGTTGGGCGCGACCGGTTTTATCTCGGAATCTCTGAAAGGGATTCCCGCCTGCTTGCTTCCGTTCTGGATATTTTAAAGAAAGGCCCTGCCCGCACCCCGTCATTGCATGAAGTGGAATTGGCGGATGCGGTGCTGGTATTGGGTGAGGATGTGGCCAATACCGCGCCGCGCCTCGGACTGGCCCTGCGGCAGTCGGTGCGCCGGCAGCCGGAAAAGATAGCGAAAAAAATGGATATTCCGCTCTGGAATGATCATGCGGTGCGTGCAGCGATGCAGGAAGAGCATGGGCCATTGTTTATCGCCACCATGGCGAATACCCGGATCGATGATATCGCCACCCGCACCTTCCGGGGACCTCCCGCTGAATTAGCCCGTCTGGGGCTCGCAATAGCGCATGCACTCGATCCGATCGCGCCGCAGGTACCGGATTTGTCCGACACGACACAGGCATTGGCAGGTGCAATCGCCGAAAAGCTGATGGCAGCAGAGCGCCCGCTGGTCATTTCCGGCATGGGTTGCGGAGACAACGCCGTAGTTGAGGCAGCAGCCAATGTGACATGGGCGCTTTGCAATATGGGTCGCCCTGCTGAGCTCTGCTATGTAGTTCCTGAATGTAACAGTCTTGGCGCCATGCTGCTGGGTGGCGGCAGTCTCGAAACCGCACTGGAAGCGATGAACGATGCTGCTGCGGATATTCTCATCATTCTCGAAAATGATCTTTATCGGCGGGGAGATGCCGCCATGGTTGATCGGCTTCTCGCTGCCGCGCGGCACATCGTGATGATCGACCACATTGAGCATGCGACCAGCGCGAAGGCTGACATGGTGTTGCCGGCCGCGACCTTTGCCGAGGCCGATGGCACCCTTGTGAATAACGAAGGCCGGGCGCAACGGTTCTTTCAGGTATTTGTACCCAAGGGTGAGATCGAAGGTGATATCAAGGGTGATACTCCACGCGATATTCCCGGCGATATCCAGGAAAGCTGGCGCTGGATGCGGGACATCATAGTTGCCGGCCGCGGGGACGAAAGGCAATGGTCAAGCCTGGACGATGTCACTGCTGCTTGCGTTGCGGCGATTCCCTTCCTGGAACCCATTTTACGCGCCGCCCCCCCGGCGGCTTTTCGTATGGACGGACAGAAGATTCCGCGTGAGTCCCATCGTTATAGCGGACGCACCGCCATGCACGCCAATGTAAACATCCACGAACCCGAACAGCCGCATGATCCCGATACAGCCTTGGCATTTTCGATGGAAGGCTACCTGGGTCATCCGCCGCCGTCGCTTATTCCCCGGTTTTGGGCCCCCGGCTGGAATTCGATACAGGCGTTAAACAAGTTCCAGGACGAAGTGGGTGGTCAGCTTTCCGGGGGGGATCCAGGCGAGCGCCTGATCCAGGCGACGCCGGGGAAAAAAGCTGCTTATTTTGAAAATATACCGCCCGGCTTCGAGCCGCGCCCGGGCGAATGGCTGCTGTTGCCGTTGCACCACATCTTTGGTTCGGAGGAGTTGAGCATCCTCGCGCCCGGCATCGCCGAGCTCAGTGCCCAGCCCTATCTCGCGCTCAACCCGGAGGATGCAAGTAATCTCGGATTGACTGCAGGGGATGAGGTGCAGTTGCGCTTGAGGGCGCAGACGGATGTCACGGCAGATGGCTCAGCGGCAGATGGCTCGGCGAATGCCGCCACTACTCCCGCTGAAATTTTCCGGCTGACGCTGCGCTTCAAGCCTGCGCTGCTGCACGGTACTGCGGGGCTCCCTGTCAGCCTGACAGGCATGGGTAATCTTGCGGGAGTCGCCTTGCCAGCATGGGGCGAGCTAAAGAAGGTGTAAAGGGGAAAGGCGGAGAAGGGAAAGCAAATGTAAGGATAGATAGAGGAAAGAAGCTCCGAATGGATTCAGCCATGAATAGTGGATTCAGTCATGAATGAATGGGCCATCATCTGGGCGAACCTGATTTTGATCCTGGCCGTCGTGTTTGCTTTCTCGGCGATGCTGTCCTGGATCGAGCGCCGCCTGCTCGGCCTGTGGCAGGATCGCTATGGACCCAATCGGGTAGGGCCCTTCGGGGTTCTGCAAATCGTCGCTGATTCGATCAAGCTTCTTACCAAGGAGGACTGGATACCCCCCTTTGCAGACAGGGCGGTGTTCGTGCTGGCGCCGGCAATCGTTGCCGTCACCACGCTGCTTGCGTTTGCCGTCGTGCCAATCGCGCCGGGCATCGGCGTGGTCGATCTGAACATCGGATTATTGTTTTTTCTTGCCATGTCTTCGCTTGGCGTCTATAGCATCGTGCTGGGTGGATGGGCATCCAACAGCAAATATTCGCTGCTCGGGGGCTTGCGCGCAGCGGCACAGATGTTGAGCTATGAGGTTTTCATGGGTCTGGCGCTCATGGGTGTTGTCATGCTCGCCGGTTCATTCAACCTGCGCGATATCGTTGCCGCGCAGGAAAATCTCTGGTTTTGTGTGCCGCAGATCCTGGGCCTGGCAACTTTTGCCGTAGCAGGCATTGCCGAGGCGCGCAGGCTTCCTTTCGATTTGCCCGAGTCGGAGAACGAGCTGGTCGCAGGCTTTCATACCGAATATTCCAGCATGAAGTTCGGTCTGTTTTTCATTGGCGAATACGTCGGTATCACCCTTATCTCGGCAATGATCGTCACCTTATTCTTCGGCGGGTGGCTGGGCCCACTGCTGCCTCCACTGGTCTGGTTTCTGCTCAAGACTTTTATCGTCGTCGCCTGCTTCGTCCTGCTGCGGGCGGCATTGCCACGCCCCCGTTACGATCAGTTGATGGCCTATGGCTGGAAAGTCATGCTGCCAGTCACGCTTGTCAATTTGTTGATCACCGGCGCAGTCGTATTGTCAACGGCATAACTGCTCATATAGCTTCGGGAGAAGATCATGTGGAATTCTCTGAAGACAATGTGGATCGTTTTTCTGCACATGTTCCGCCGCCGGGTAACCATTCAATACCCGGATGAGAAGCCCAACATCCCGCCGCGCTGGCGCGGACGCATCATTCTAAGCCGCGATCCGGACGGGGAGGAACGCTGTGTCGCCTGCTACCTCTGTGCGGCAGCCTGCCCAGTGGATTGCATCGCGCTTCAAGCCACCGAAGATGAGCACGGACGCCGCTACCCCGAGTTCTTCCGCATCAATTTTTCGCGCTGCATTTTTTGCGGATATTGCGAAGAGGCCTGCCCTACCGACGCGATCCAGCTTACGCCGGACTTTGAAATGGGCGAATACAACCGGAAAAACCTGGTGTATGAAAAAGAGGATCTGTTAATCGATGGCACCGGCAAATATCCCGGCTATAACTTCTACCGGGTGGCGGGAGCTACGATCGGAGGAAAAAACAAGGGCGAGGCCGAGAATGAAGCGCCTCCGGTAGACCCGCATTCGCTGTTGCCTTGATCCGTACCTTTGATTACTGATTCAGGAGGAGGTTATGGAAGCGACATTCTACTTGTCCGGAGCGGTTGCCGCCGCAGCCACGCTGATGGTCATTACGCGGGCGAGCGCCGTACATGCATTGCTCTACCTGATCGTATCCCTGCTTGCGGTGGCGATCATCTTTTTTGTGCTGGGGGCGCCGTTTGTCGCCGCACTGGAGGTCATCATTTACGCAGGCGCTGTCATGGTGCTGTTCGTGTTCGTGATCATGATGCTCAACCTCGGCAAAGCCGCCGCGGTCAAGGAGCGGGAATGGTTGAGTCCCGGCATGTGGGTGGGACCCTCCATACTGTCGGCATTGCTCCTGGCAGAACTGATTTATATCCTTGTTCAGAATGTACAGGATATGCAGGGCGCGTATGGCGGTGCCATAATCTCCAGCGGGGTTGTGGTCGATTCGAAGGAAGTCGGCATCGCGCTCTTCGGGCCCTATCTCCTCGGTGTCGAGCTGGCATCGCTGCTGCTGCTGGCGGGATTGGTCGGCGCCTGTCATCTCGGCTGGCACACCGAGCCACGTTTCGGTTCGCATTCGGCATCCCGTTCGGATGGAGCGGAGTCGTGACGACGGCCGCCGCATCCGCTGCTACCACAGTTGCGGCTGCTGTTCCCATGCATCATGGCCTGCTACTCGCCGCAATCCTCTTCGCGCTGGGAATGACCGGCATCCTTGTGCGGCGCAACCTGATTTTTATCCTGATGTCGATCGAGATCATGCTGAATGCTGCCGGACTTGCCTTCGTGGTGGCCGGTTCACACTGGGTCCAGGCCGACGGGCAGGTGATGTTCATCTTTATCCTGTCAGTGGCGGCGGCCGAAGTCTCTGTCGGCCTGGCATTGCTGCTGCTGTTGCACCGCCGCTTCCAGACACTGGACGCCGATGCGGTAAGCAAGATGCGGGGGTGATAATATGCTGCCCCTGCTCTGGCTTATTCCCACGCTGCCTCTAGCCGGCTTCCTGCTGCTGGTGCTGGGTGGAAACCATCTGGGGCATCGCAGTATCGCGGTAATCGGGACGGGATCGGTGGCTCTCTCGGCACTCATTGCCATCCTGATCGGAATCGACTTCGTCGCTGCGCCGCCACCGGGTTTTGTTTTCCGGCAGGAAGCATGGACCTGGATCGCTGTGGTCGATTTCTCGCCAGGAATTGTTTTTTATCTTGACGCCTTATCACTGGTGATGGTCCTGGTCGTGACTGTCATCAGTTTCCTGATACATCTTTATTCCACAGAGTTCATGAGTCGCGATGAGGGCTATGCGCGCTTTTTCGCCTATATGAATCTCTTCGTCGGCTCGATGTGCATCCTGGTTCTTGCCGACAATCTGCTGTTTCTTTACCTGGGCTGGGAAGGGGTGGGACTTTGCAGCTACCTGCTGATCGGATTCTGGTATCGCGACCCTGCCAATGGGCGCGCGGCGCGCAAAGCATTTATCGTGACCCGGGTCGGCGATACCGCCATGGCGATCGGCTTTTTTCTGCTGTTCACTCATCTGGGAACCCTTGATATCCAGCCGTTGATGCAGCGCGCGACGCAGCAGTGGCCGGAGGGGTCGGAGCTCGCTATTCTCGCTGCAGCGCTTCTGCTTGGCGGTGCGGTGGGCAAATCTGCCCAGCTCCCGCTACAGACTTGGCTGCCTGATGCAATGGCCGGCCCCACACCAGTGAGCGCGCTGATGCATGCGGCGACTATGGTAACAGCAGGCGTATATCTGATCGCCCGCACGCATGCGCTCTTTACGCTCGCCCCAGTAGTGCAGCTTGCGGTAGCAGTGGTCGGCGCCCTTACCCTGCTGCTGGCGGGATTCAGTGCGCTTGCGCAAAACGACATCAAGCGGGTGCTGGCCTATTCGACCATCAGCCAGCTTGGTTATATGTTCCTTGCTCTGGGAGTAGGCGCCTGGTCAGCCGCCATCTTTCACCTGGTGACGCACGCTTTCTTCAAGGCTCTGCTGTTCCTGAGTGCAGGTGTGGTCATCATGAGCCTGCACGAGGAACATGATATTTTCCGGATGGGTGCATTGAGGAAAAAACTTCCCGTTACATTCTGGACTTTTCTGATTGGCAGCGCATCGCTCGCGGCGCTGCCGCTCGTTACTGCGGGCTTCTACAGCAAGGACCTGATTCTTTGGCAGGCCTGGTCGTCAACAGGAGGGAATCCATGGTTATGGGCCGCGGGGTGGGGAGGTGCAATATTGACGGGACTCTACATCTTTCGCGTGGTGTTTCTCGTCTTTTTTGGCCAAGCGAGGACTGCGACGCCTCCCGAAACCCGGCGGCCAGGGCTGCGCATAACTATACCGCTTGTCGTTCTTGCAGCATTCTCTCTGGTGGGCGGATGGATTGAAACCCCGCCTTTTCTCGGAAATTTAACGCTGTTTTCCGATTTTGTTCAGCATGCCTTGCCGCCGACTCAGCTCGTTCATGCCGGTAAAAACGACGAAACCATTCTGGAACTGCTCGCAATTGCTGCCTCTCTTGGCAGCATTGCGCTGGCATACCTGTTGTTTTTGAGATATCCCACCTTTCTCCATAGGCTGATGCTGATCCCGGCATTGGCAAGAATCCGGGAGTTCTGGCATTTTGGTTGGGGCTTCGACAGTTTTTATGAGTTCCTGTTCGTCCGGCCCTATCTCTGGCTTGCACATGTCGATCAGCGTGACGTGATCGACGATATCTACCGCATGGCGTTTGCATGCACACTCAGGTGGCTCCAGAAGATCAATCGGCACGACCTGATCGACAATATCTATAGCGGCCTGGCCGGGCTTTGTCTGTTTTTCCATCGCGCCTTGAGTGCAACGCAAAGCGGACAGGTACGTCGCTACGCGGCAGCGATTGCCGCCGGATCGATCGGTATTATATTCATGGGGGTATTCGCATGATCCTCGCTGCATTGATTTTCATTCCGGTAGCGGGCGGTTTGCTGTCATGGATGGCGGATCGCTGGCATCCGGGCGCGGCAAAGTGGCTCGCATTGGCCACGGTGGGCATCGAGTTCGTATTGACGATATGCCTTTGGCTGCAGTCTGCCAGCGCTATGGCTCTTCCCGCTCACGGGGGGTGGCTTGCCGAGACCAGGGCGGAATGGATTCCGCGTTTCGGAGTGAGCTTTCATCTGGCCATGGATGGAATAAGCCTCATCCTGGTCGTGCTGACCGCTTTTCTGGGGATAGTATCGGTGGCATGTTCCTGGACGGAAATCCAGAAGCGTGTCGGGTTCTTTTACTTCAACCTGCTATGGACTGTGGCAGGGGCGATCGGTGTATTCCTTGCGCTGGACCTGTTTCTGTTTTTCTTCTTCTGGGAGCTGATGCTGGTGCCGATGTATTTCCTGATTGGGATCTGGGGCCATGAGAATCGGCAGTATGCATCAATCAAGTTCTTCATTTTCGCGCAGGGGAGCGGTATGTTCATGCTGGTGGCAATTCTCGCGCTGGTATTCGTCCATTACCGTAGTACTGGAGTGCTGACATTTGATTATTTCGATCTGTTGAATGCCACACTGTCTCCCTCCACCGAGATGTGGATCATGCTCGGCTTTTTCATTGCGTTCGCAGTCAAGACGCCCATCGTGCCATTTCATACCTGGCTGCCGGATGCACATACCGAGGCGCCGACAGCAGGAAGCGTGATTCTTGCAGGAGTGCTGCTGAAAACAGGAGCCTACGGACTATTGCGCTTTATTGTTCCGCTATTTCCAGAGGCCGCGGCGCATTTTGCTCCGGTGGCGATGGTGCTGGGAGCAACCGGAGTTCTCTATGGCGCTTTCCTGGCGTTCGCCCAGACGGATTTCAAGCGCCTCGTGGCCTACACCAGCGTAAGTCACCTGGGCTTTGCCGTGCTCGGGATATTCGCCTGGAATCCCTGGTCGCTTGGGGGAGCCGTGATGCAGATGATCGCGCATGGCATCAGTACGGGAGCATTGTTTGTAATCGCAGGCATTTTGCAGGAGCGGACCCATACACGCGATATGCAGCGCTTTGAAGGCCTGTGGAGCGTCGTACCGCGCCTGGCGGCAATGGGATTGTTTTTTGCTATTGCCGCGCTTGGGCTGCCGGGAATGGGTAATTTCGTCGGGGAGTTCCTGGTACTGATGGGATTATCCACCAGCAGCAGCGTGCTGGCGTCCGTCGCAACCGTGGTATTTGTCGCCAGTGTCGTGTATGCGCTTGCGCTGGTGCAGAAAACTTTTCATGGCGAGAATAAGCATGGTTGGCAACTACATGATCTCTCAAGCCGTGAAATGGCGACCCTGTATTCAATGGCAGCCATTACCTTATGGCTGGGGTTGTACCCGCAGCCGGTACTGAATGCCGCGCCAAACACCGCAAATAGTCCGCCTGCGATTGCTGTTACCCGCCATGAGGTCAATGTGGAATGAACCCGATGCCCTCCGCGCTACACTCCGACTCCCTGCACTTCGACCTCTTGACCCTGTCACCGCTCATTCTCCTTGCCGCAGCTGCGGTAGTGGTGATGCTGGCCGCAGCCTTTTACCGTCATCCCCGGCCGGTCATGATATTGACGCTCGCCGGCCTGGTTCTGTCATTTGCGGCATTGTTCCTGCCCCACGGTATCGCGGGCATCGCGTCTCCTCAGGTCACGGCTCTGCTGGTACTGGATCACTACGCGCTGTTTTTCATCGGACTCATCGTTGTCGCGACCTTTGTCGTCGCGGTGCTGTGTTACCGCTACTTCGGCGGAGACGAAAGCCGGCATGAAGCGCTTTACATCCTGTTACTGCTGGCCGCCCTTGGTGGGGGAGTTCTGGTGGCAAGCAGCCATTTTGCTTCGTTTCTCCTGGGTCTGGAACTACTCAGCATTTCGTTGTTTGCATTGATCGCCTATCCGCGATTCACAGAGCGTCCTCTCGAAGCAGGAATCAAGTACCTGATCCTCGCCGGGTTCTCATCCGGGTTGCTCTTGTTTGGCATGGCGCTGGTCTATGCGCAGCTTGGGACGATGCAGTTTGTGAAAATCGGGACAATGCTTGCTGAGCCTAACGGAGCGTTGGAACTCTATGGGTTGGCGGGGCTCGCACTGATTGTGACCGGTGTTGGATTCAAACTGGCGCTGGTGCCCTTTCACATGTGGACTCCGGATGTATATGAAGGTGCACCTGCGCCGATTACCGCATTCATCGCCACTGTTTCAAAGGGCGCCATGCTTGCCCTGCTGCTGCGCTATTTCCTCATGGCAGGCGCGCACCAGTCGCAGTCGATCACATTCTCATTGAGCCTGGTTGCCGTCACGACGATCTTGGTTGGCAACCTGCTCGCCCTGTTACAGGATAACATCAAGCGGATTCTTGCCTATTCCTCCATTGCACAGCTTGGCTATCTGCTGGTCGGGTTCCTGGCCTTTGATCAGCTGGCGATCGAGGCGGTAGCTTATTTTCTGACAGCCTATTTCGTCACCATGCTGGGCGCCTTCGGTGTGGTAACGGTATTGTCCGACGGGTTCAATGACGAATCCGGGGGCGAATTGCATGGTGCAGCGGAAAGGGATAGCGACAGGCTGGCGGATTATGCAGGTCTGTTCTGGCACAGGCCGTGGCTGGCGGGAGTGTTTACCGCCATGCTGCTGTCGCTGACTGGAATCCCCCTGACAATGGGCTTTATCGGCAAGTTCTATATAGTAACGGCCGGGGTGGAAGCATCGTTATGGATGCCTGTGATTGCGCTGGTTGTCGGCAGCATCATCGCGCTGTTCTATTACCTGCGTATTATCACAGTGATGTATGCGTCGGGCTCGGAGGCAACCGGTGAAGCAATCATGCCGCGCGTTGCATCACCCTCCTTTGCGGAAAGTGTAACGCTGGCGGCGCTGGCGTTATTGCTTATATGGCTGGGCATCTTTCCGACCCAGCTTATTGATGTGCTTGAAGGAACGGTGGTGGATTTGACCTGATTACGTGCTTCGTCTATTTGTCCCTGTCTTGCTGCCTGCTTTGTCGCTCGCCTTGGCGTTTTATCATTGAATGACTGCGCAGGCGTCTGCAGCCTCCGCGAACTTCCGATATCGCGCCAGCCACTGAAACGGAATGGGGAATTCGTAAGTATTCTGTCTTGCCGCATGTGTCGCCACGAGGGCGCCCAGCATGATCGATCGGCCGCAGCTGTCTCCACCCGCGCGTATGTTGGTTTCGACTGCGCTCCGGTAATCGCTGGCAGTTTGCGCAATGTGGAAGATGACAGGCAGACCTTCCGTGACGTGACAGGCGGGACCGAAGCGTTCAGTTGCACCGATACCATCCGGCCTGGGCATTGAGAGTGCTTCTTCAAGCAGCGGCCGGAGCACGCTGCCTGCAAGCGGCAAAGCATCTGCCAGGGCTTGTGGCATTGACATGCCATGCAAAAGGTTGAATAACGCTGCGGCAGAACATTGCGCGGCGGCAACGGCCGTTTCGTTATTGTTTGTTATGCGCACCACTTCATCGACCCGCGGCATGAGCTCATCCAGTGTTCCTGTGTGTGCGGCCACCAGCGGTGGGATCGCTGACAGGGATGGATGCTGGTCGTCATCCGCGCCGGAGGCTGCCGGAAATTCCGCCGGTTCCAGTGGTAACAATGTGCGCAGCGTGAAGCGAGTAGGGGAATCAATATACCCCACGTATTTCCCGCCCGGCCCGAAGCAGGCGCGATATTCGCTCTGATACTCGACCCGGTTGAACCGTCCGTGCTTTGCCAGGTGCTGCAGCATCAGCAGACAAACCTCTCCATAGGAGCTTGACTCGCCGGACATCTTTCCGCCATGCGCAAAGTATCCCTTTCCCCCGGCATAATTTGCCTCCTCCGGTTGCAGAAATACAGGCCCCGCGGACCCCGAGCTGCTTCGATCTCTGCGATGCGGGCAGAATCATAAATCCAGTGCAGCCCTAGGGCGGCGCTGTCCGCTATCAGAGCGCCAAGAACCGCCTCACTATTCAGACTCTTCATTCTTCACATCCTTTCAGGCTTCCAGAGACCAGAAATCCAATGCCACTGGACATTCTGTCAGCTGATTTCTTCCTCCACCGGCAGCTTTCGGGCTTCATCTTCCAGCATGATGGGAATTCCATCCCTGATGGGGAATGCCAGCCTGTCGGCCTTGCAGATGAGTTCGTTTTGAGACTTCCGGTACAGCAGCGGCGATTTGCATAACGGGCATACCAGAATGTCGAGCAATTTCGGATCCATAATTCAGCCTCAATTTTAAGGTTTCACCTCAATCAGTTGCTTGCAATCAGCCCAGCCATTTTCCAGGCACTCTGCTTGAAGCTGTTTTCCAATGTTCAAAGGACGCCATTGTTGGCTTGGCTGGATTCTAGGTCAAGCCCGGAATGACGGGATTCATAATAATTTTCTGACCAGATAATAAGGCGAAGCCCGATTTTTCGTCGGCCTTCGGTCTTCCAGCACTATTCCCGGTTCTGAGTGGTGAAAGTGATGCGATTGTATCCCGCCATTCGCGCTGCCTCCATCACTGTTATAACTGACTGGTGCGTTGCCCTGGCGTCCGCATTGATGACTATCACCGGGTCTACACGGCTTCCTGCTGCCGTTCGCAATTCGTCGTGGAACTGGGCAACATTCCGAAACTGGATAGGCGTTCGATTGATCATGTAGTTCCCGGTCGCGCTGACCGAGATATCGATGACATTCGATCGCTCGCCGGATTTTTCGGAGGAGGCTTGCGGCAAAGTGATTTCCAGTTCCGAAAACCGGGAGTAGGTGGTAGTGATCATCAGAAAAATCAGGATGACAAGCAGCACATCGATCATCGGGACCAGATTGATTTCAGGTTCTTCTTTGTGTCTGCCGCGCTGGAAATTCATGACCAGGATTCGATGGAATAGGAGAGCAATGGATGAGAGCGGATAAGAGCAGTTTCAGGTGAGCGGGTTATAATGGATCGGGCATAACGTCTCCAGTAATCAGCCCTTTCTTTCGCCATGAATGATTTCCACCAGTTTCAATGCCTGCAATTCCATCTCTATTATCAGCTCATCCACCTTCGCGCGGAAATACCGGTAAAACATGATACTGGGAATGGCGACAAGGATGCCAAAAGCGGCATTATAAAGCGCTACGGAGATGCCATGCGCCAGTTGCGCCGGGTTGTTGCCGCTGGCAGGAGTGGTTGCGCCGAATATTTCGATCATGCCGACCAGTGTCCCGAACAGGCCCATCAACGGGCTTATGGAGCCGATCGTTCCCAGAGTGGTGAGATAGCGTTCCAGTTGATGGGCAACGGCACGACCGGCTTCTTCTATGGATTCTTTCATGACTTCCCGCGTACTGGTGTCATTTTTCAGTCCGGCAGAAAAAATCTGACCGAGGGGAGAATGCTTCTGGAGACGGCCGAGCATTTCGGAAGACACGCCCGCTTCGCGGTACTCACGCACTACCAGCGGCAAGAGATTCCGCGGTGCGACCACGCTGAGGCGCAGCGCCCAGATGCGCTCGCCGATGATGGCTACCGCGACGATGGATGCCAGAATGATCGGCCAGATCGGCCAGCCGGCGGCTTGAATCAACGCGAACACGGAGGGAGTCTCCTTGGCAAAAATACAGAAATAGAGTCCGAATCAGAGCGAATCAGGGCTTCGGGGATGGTCTTAATGTAGCGTGCTGCTGTGATTTCAGCAAGAATGAAAGGTTTTTTATTGTCCACAATTGCTGTGGATAAGTTTGTGGGTAATATGCAGATAGAGCTTTTAAGTCGCCCTTCCATAACAACTTTTTCTGACTAGACTAATTTTTGAACTTATCATATATTAATTTAAAAACATAAGGTTACATTATACCCAGATTTCGCGCGGGTTGGCGCTGCATAATATGCTATTTTCGTGACAGGTGTGGATTATTGTAAAATGTCAAGATGAATCACGTTCTGGAAATGGGTTTCGAGCGGGCGGTCATGAGCGTGAGCGAATTGAACCGCAACGCCAAGGAGTTGCTGGAGCAGGCTTTTCCATTGTCCTGGGTGGCTGGCGAGATTTCCAATATCAAGTGTTATGGCTCCGGCCACTGGTACTTCTCCCTGAAGGATGAGATTGCTCAGGTGCGCTGTGTCATGTTCCGGGAAAAAAACCAGTACCTGGACTGGCAGCCCCGGGACGGCATGCGGGTGGAAGTGCGGGCGCTGGTAACGCTATATCATGCGCGCGGCGATTTCCAACTGAACATCGAGACTATCCGCCATGCCGGACTCGGTTCGCTGTTTGAAGCTTTCGAGCAACTCAAGGCGAGGCTTGGAAAAGAAGGATTGTTCGATTCCGAGCGTAAGAAACCATTGCCCGAGTTTCCAAAGCAGATTGGAATCATCACTTCTCCTGCTGCCGCCGCGCTGCATGATGTACTGTCCACCTTGCAGCGACGCATGCCTTCCGTCCCCATAATCGTTTATCCAACGCCTGTTCAGGGCGCCGGCGCTTCAGTAAAGATCGCGAGCGCCATTCAAACCGCTGCAAGCCGGGCTGAGTGCGATGTACTGATACTGTGCCGGGGCGGTGGTTCTCTGGAGGATCTGTGGGCTTTCAACGAGGAGGTTGTGGCACGCGCAATTGCGGCTTGTTCCATTCCCATTGTCAGCGGAGTAGGTCACGAAACCGATTTTACCATTGCGGATTTTGTCGCCGATGTCCGGGCGCCCACGCCGACCGGCGCATCCCAGCTCGTGTGTCCGGACCGCGCAGAACTGGCGAGACGTGGAGAAATTCTTTGTGGACGCATGCATCGCGCGATCCAGCGGCGCATCGAAAGCCGGATGCAGCATACCGATATGCTGGGATGCCGCCTGGTGCATCCGGGAAAGCGTATCGAAGCCCAACTGGTACAGCTTGCGCGTTTGCGCGAACGCCTGGAAAGAGCATGGCAACGTCATGCGAAAGAGCGGTGTTGGCGCTTGCGCGAGCTCCAGCAGCGCATGAAGATTGCCAGGCCCGACATTCCACGGCTGGAAGAGCGCCAGCAGGAACTCGGTCTACGCCTTCAGCGGGCGATCGCATCCCGGATTGAAACTCTCGGCATGCACTTGCAGCGCAGGGAAGCAAATCTTTCCCATCTGAATCCGGATTCCGTTCTGGCGCGAGGCTACAGTATTGCTTATACCCCCGATGGCACGGTATTGAGAAGAAATGATCAGGTCGACGTTGGTGATGTCATCCGCGTGACGTTTGCGAAAGGATGGAGCAAGGCGTCCGTGATGGAGAAGGGCGAGTAGTGGGAATGCGTATGCAGGATCGCATTCCATAACCTTCTGTCGAGTCTGGACATTCAGCCAAGGGTAGTGCAGACTTGACCGTTGGTGGGATTGTACCGAATCCGCATCGAACTCCCGTTCTCCCGCAGGGGAGAGATAAGTTTTTCCCGGATAAAAAGACGCTATGGAGATCGTTGCCATTCAATTCCGTTTATATGTTTCTGCCACTGGTCTCTGCCACTGAATCCTATCAGCTCTTTCCACAAAAATATGTCTCCAAAAATCTTTCTCACGCTGGGCGCAGTCAATGCATTTCTCTGCGTCGCTTTGGGTGCGTTCGGCGCGCACGGCCTGAAGCAGACGCTCTCCGCTGATATGCTGGCCGTATACCAGACCGGTGTGCAGTATCATTTTTATCATGCGCTCGGCCTTATCGCAGTGGGTCTCGTGCTGTTTCAGTTTCCCGCTTCCAAATGGGTGGCGTTATCCGGATGGCTGATGTGTGCCGGAATTGTTCTGTTTTCTGCCAGTCTTTATGCGCTGAGCCTCACGGGCATACGCGGCCTTGGCGCCATCACCCCATTGGGCGGCGTGTCATTCCTCACGGCGTGGGCCCTGCTTGCCTACGGCTCGTGGACAGCAAGATAAACCCATTTCTGTGAGTATCCGGGGATCAGGTTCCCCTGATATTCGTGACCCGCCTGCATTCTGTCATCCTGTGACGCTTCATCATTTTTTTGCTCCTTGTCCCCGTGGCGTGGAATCCGCGCTCGTTGCCGAGCTGGAGCGCCTCGATGCATCTGCCATAAATCGTCAGGACGGGGGCGTGGAATTCCAGGGAGACTGGGATACCTGCTATCGAACCAATCTGGAAAGCCGTATTGCCAGCCGTGTTCTCTGGCGCGTGGCCAGCGAACCTTACGCTACCGAAATTGACGTATATAAGGTTGCGCGCCACTTGCCCTGGCACGATTGGTTCGCTCCGGCGCTTACAATCAAGGTCAACGTGGCTGCTATCAAGTGTCCGTTGCAGAGCTTGGATTTCGTTACGCTCAGGATCAAGGATGGAGTCTGCGACAGGTTCCGCGAAGTTGTCGGCAGCCGGCCAAGTGTCGATACCGGGCAACCGGATATCCGGATTCACGGCTTTCTCGATGCCCGCAGGATTTCTCTGTATCTGGATACCTCGGGTGATGCGTTATTCAAGCGTGGCCTCCGAAAGAATATCGGAGAGGCTCCACTACGGGAAAATCTTGCTGCAGGAATTTTATCGCTGGCAGACTGGCGCCCAGGAATTCCGCTGCTTGATCCCATGTGCGGGAGCGGAACCTTTCTGCTCGAAGCGGCACAAATTGCACTGAATATACCCCCAGGACTGGAACGGGGTTTTGCTTTCGAAAAGCTCAGGATATTTGACAAAAAACGATGGGAACAGATCAGAAAGGCGGCAATTGCAAAGCAAAAGACGAAATCGCAGCAACCGATATACGGCAGCGATTTGTATGGCAGTGCGATTGCTGTTGCCCAAGCCAATCTGGCGGCTGCCGGGCTTTCTGAAGCGGTTACTCTCAAGCAGGCGAACGTGCTGGAACTATCCGCGCCGGCGTTCTCTGGCTTTCTTGTCACCAACCCGCCCTACGGGGTGAGATTGGGGGAGCAGAAACAGCTCATGGAGTTTTACCCGAAACTCGGAGACGTGCTCAAGAAGAAATTCAGCGGATGGAATGCCTACATACTGACTGCTGATCCGCAGCTTCCCAAGCTCATACGTTTGACAGCCTCGCGCCGGATTCCGCTCTTCAACGGCGCGCTGGAGTGCCGCTTACTGGAATATAAAATTGTATCGGGCGGGATGCGCAAAACGAAGAAAACTGCCATCGATGAGCCAGGGCGGGTAACGGGAGTCGGGTATGAGTAACCCCATGACGCCGGTACGGAGCATATGGCTGGCGATATTCCTGGGGTGCGCGGCCCTGATCAGCTATGCGCTTTATCTGCAACTCGTGAAAAATCTTTTGCCATGCCCGCTTTGTGTCGTGCAGCGCATTGCCTACTGGTTGACAGGCTTAACTGCGCTGGCCGGTTTTTTTCATATTCCGGGAACAACAGGTCGCCGCATCTATGCCGGCCTGATGACAGTCTTTGCGTTCACCGGAGGACTGGTTGCCTTGCGGCAGGCCTGGCTTGTCCGCTACCCGGGGGCATTCGAATGCGGTATCAGCCCCGAAGAAGAGTTTCTGAACGCGCTGCCGCTGGCACGATGGTGGCCCGTCATGTTCGAAGCAAATGGCGATTGTGCCGATGTCACGTGGAAATTTGCTTCGCTTACTCTTCCGGATTGGTCGGCAATTTTCTTCATGATCCTTGTCGCTCTCTCGATTTATGTCCTGCTCATCCGCGAGAATCGGCGCTAGTGATACACTAACAGCTGCCCTGAACCCTTCGTTCACCGTTCGCCCTGAGCCTCTTTGGCAGGCTCAGGACAGGCTCGTTGAAGAGGGGTTGAGTCGATCAGGGCAGGACAGGAATATTGTGAGGAGCACGGTTCTGCCTACAACGTCTCCTTGAAAAATTGAACTCCCATCCCTATATATGATTGTATGATCCATCTTTGATACAAGGAAACGGAACTGCCCATGAAGCGAATTTTTCTATTTGTAGTTACCAACCTGGCCATCTTGCTGGTGCTGAGCATCACGCTACGCTTGTTGGGCGTTGACCGCATGCTTGACGAGCAGGGTGTGGGCATTGATTACAACTCACTGCTTGTCATGGCGGCAGTAATCGGTTTTGGCGGTTCGCTGATTTCGCTTGCCATGTCCAAGTGGACTGCGAAACGCATGACGGGAGCAGTCGTGATCGAGCAACCTTCCGATCCGACCGAGCGCTGGCTGGTGGAAACTGTTCGCCGCCAGGCTGAACGCGTTGGCATTGGTATGCCGGAAGTGGCGATTTACGATGCGCCTGACATGAATGCCTTTGCTACCGGCATGAACCGCAACGAGGCATTAGTGGCGGTAAGTACCGGCTTGCTCCACAGCATGACTAAAGATGAAATCGAAGGAGTGCTGGCACATGAAATAAGCCATGTTGCCAACGGCGATATGGTGACACTTGCGCTGATTCAGGGTGTCGTTAACACCTTCGTAATCTTTTTATCAAGAGTCATCGGGCATTTTGTGGATAGGGTTGTATTCAAAACAGAGCGAGAGCATGGGCCTGCCTTCATGATTACCACGCTGATTGCTCAAATGGTGCTGGGAATATTGGCAAGCATCATCGTGATGTGGTTCAGCCGGCAGCGCGAATTTCGCGCGGACGCGGGTGGTGCGCAGCTGGCCGGACGCAACAAAATGATCGCAGCGCTTGAACGCCTGCAACGCCGGCACGAACCCTCCCAGTTGCCGGAGCGGTTGGAAGCATTCGGTATTTCTGGAGGCGAAGGGGGTCTCAAAACCCTGTTCATGTCTCATCCGCCACTTGAAGTGCGTATTGCAGCGCTTCGCGCAATGACCTGATCAGCCATAAATTAAAAAGGGCGGGAGCATAAACATGCTCGCGCCCTTTTTTGCGCCCTGTCAGAATTGACGCGTCAGGTTTGACAAGCTTTTACTTCCTTGTTCCTTGCGCAGTTCAAATTTCTTCTTCATCCTCCATATTCTTCGGCGGATTCCCGTCGTGCACCAGATTCTGCCGTCTCTGGAGGTAGGCATCGCGGATAAACTCGTATTTATCGAGCGAAGCTTCTTCGAGAGTTTTCTCGGATTTGAGCAATCCGGCGCGGGTGTCTGTAACCTTGGTGGAGCCCACTATCGGACCTATAAAGGGTGCCACGAAAAAGCTGCCCACAAAAACAGGGTCAGTCACGGTGTCGATGACGCGGCCGCCTGCGTCCCGGGTGGAACTGGGTCCGAGGAAGGGTAATACGACATAAGGCCCGCTTGCGACTCCATAATAGCCCAAGGTTTGCCCAAAATCTTCATCGTGCTTTTCAAACCCGATACCGCTCGCCAGATCCACAATCCCGGCGAGGCCCAAAGTGCTATTCACTACGAACCGGGTGCTGCTGGTGAGTGCATTACCGAATTTGAGCTGCAGAAGGTTATTCAAGGTGATCGGTATGTCACCGAGGTTGGAGAACACATTTCCCACCGCTGTTTCGAGGGGGTCCGGCATTATCCATCTATAACCCTTTGCGATCGGTCTCATTAGATAGTCATCAACCGATTCATTGAATGAAAATATCTTGCGGTTGACGGATTCCCACGGGTCTTTTTTACTGTAGGTCGGGTAAGTGGCAGGCGGGGCTGCATTTTTGAATACGGGTCCCTCAATCGCTTCTGTTTGCCTGCTGTCATCAACAGAAGCGGTTTTGGCGGCCGAAGCGTTGTTCTCTGCAGAGACGCTTCCATCAGCCGCAGTGTCCTTAGCCATGGCCCCACCGTTAAGGAGAAATCCAAGAAGTAACGGCAATAATAGAGGAGAAGGTTTGACGGAGCGTGCCATAGTCAAGGTAAAATCCTGAAGTTGACAGGGAATATTTTTCGTCATTATATGCCTAATTTCAAGGAAGAAAACACTTTTTTTCTCGCCCAATTCCTGCAGTTTTTTCTGGTAGGTTTGTTCCTGTTCATCTGCTTTACGACGCAATTCTCACGATCTTGATGCCCTCTCCCCTATCCTCTCTCCCACAATGAGAGAGAGGTCCGATAATCCAATCTTTTGCTGTCTATCCAGCAGTCTTTTGCGAGCAGAAATGGAAATGAAGAGTAATGTAGCGCTTCCTGCAAACTATGCAGCGCGCCGGGAGAAATCCTTGAGGCGAAAACCGAGTAGCCATAAGGTGATAAAGTAACTTGCCGCACCGATTGTCACGACTCCTGCCAGGCGTATCCCTCGCACTGCCGCCGTATCCGTCAGCCAGGAAATATCGCTGCCTGAAGCAAACCATAATATGGTTCCCATCATCGCCAGGGCTCCCGATATTTTCGCCATAAAAATGCCCCATCCTGGTTGAGGCTGGTAAATCTGGTGGCGCCGTAATTTGTAATAGAGCATGCCCGCGTTGATACAGGCGCCTAATCCAATAGCAAGCGCCAGCCCGGCGTGTTGCAGCGGTATGATGAAGGCGAGATTCATCAACTGGGTCGCGACAAGCGTGATAAGGGCTATTTTTACCGGTGTCTTGATGTTTTGCCTTGCGTAGAAACCAGGCGCCAGCACTTTCACCAGAATCAGTCCCAGCAGACCCACGCTGTACGCTACGAGAGCATTGCGTGTCATCCAGACATCGTTGGTCGAGAACTCGCCGTGATGAAACAGTGTCGTGATAAGCGGCGTGGCAAGCAGTGCCAGTGCCAGCGCTGCGGGCAGCGTCAGCAGCATGGTCAGGCGCAAACCCCAGTCAAGCAGCCGGGAATATTCATCCGTGCTGTTGTCGGCATAGTGCCGCGACAAGGATGGCAGCAGGACCGTTCCGAGTGCAACACCCAGCAGACCGGCGGGAAACTCCATTAACCGATCCGCATAATAAAGCCAGGAAACGCTGCCCGTGACAAGAAAGGAAGCAAATATCGTGTTGATCAGCAGACTGATCTGGCCGATGGACATGCCGAAAACCGCCGGCGCCATTTGCTTGAGAACGCGCCACGCGCCATTGTCTCGGGATTTCAGGCGTGGGCGCGGCATCAATTTGAGGCGTATGAGGAACGGTACCTGGAAGGCAAGCTGGAACACGCCCCCGATGAATACTGCCCACGCGAGCGCCAGCACTGGCGGATCCATGAGTGGTGCCAGCCATAGCGAACAGCCGATAAACGACAGGTTGAGCAGGGCCGGAGTCAGCGCAGGCACCGAAAATCTGCTCCAGGTGTTGAGTATGCCGCCAGCCAGCGACACGAGCGAGATGAACAGGATGTAGGGAAACGTGATCCGCAGCAGTTCCACCGTGAGCTCGAATTTCTCGGGGTTTGCCGTGAATCCTGGCGCACTCACATAGATGACCAGCGGCGCCGCAATAACGCCTGCCAGCGTGACCGCAAATAGCGCAATGAACAGCAGTGTTGCGACATGACTTACCAGTTCGCGCGTATCTTCGGCTGTGCGGCGATTCTTGTATTCGGCAAGTATGGGTACGAAGGCCTGCGAAAACGCCCCTTCGGCGAACAGACGGCGCAACAGGTTGGGGATACGGAATGCCACAAAGAAAGCGTCGGTTTCGACGCCTGCGCCAAAAATGCGGGCAATGATGACATCCCGCACAAATCCCAGAATGCGGGATATGAATGTCATCCCGCTGATGGTGGCAAGGGCTTTGAGCAGATTCATGGATGCGTATGTTAACTGAATACCTGAAGTTTAGGGTTGCTTCACCATGAGCCATTCTTCATTGTCGTTCTCCGGCAGGTGGGATCAAATCAGTACAAGTGCTGCAATGGTTAGCAACAACAGATAGAGTTGTCAGTTTTCTTGCAATCAGGCGTAAACATCCGTATCATTCAGAAATTTTCCGTAAAGGGTAATCCGAGGAATTTTCATGGCCAACAGCGCACAAGCAAGAAAACGTGCTAGACAGAATATCAGTCATCGTAACTGCAACATGAGTTTGCGCTCGGAGTTGCGCACAGCAATCAAGCATGTGAGGAAGGCGATCGGATCGGCTGACAAAAATACTGCCCAGGCTGCATATCAGGCGTCTGTCGGTACCATAGATTCGATTGCGGACAAGGGAATCATTCACAAGAACAAAGCAGCCCGTCATAAAAGCCGTCTCTCGGCAGCCATCAAGGCGATGGCCTGATCGTTCAAATCCCAACAAAAGAGCCCGGGAATCACTCGGGCTTTTTTGTTGGCGCTCCTTTTGTCAATGGTTAGCACAAACCCGATCATGACATGGGTACGCAAAAGTTTCCGGCTTGAGCAGGAAAGGATCGGTTTCGGCTGGGTGGAGTCCGCATTGGCATCGGCATTAGCGGCGTTTACATAGATTTAGCGGGATCATGCATCGGGATCTTCTGGTCCTTCTGTATCATAAGCTTTCGCCTTCCGGTTTCCGGCCGCCTCTGTCAGCGTCGATACCAGATCCATCGGCACTGGAAAAATAACGGTATTGGATTTATCGCCCGCAATTGTCGTGAGCGTCTGGAGATAGCGCAGTTGCATGGCGCCGGCTTGCCGCGACAGCGTTTCTGCCGCCTGCATGAGTTGCTCGGATGCCTGTAATTCACCCTCTGCGTGAATCACCTTGGCACGGCGCTCGCGTTCCGCCTCCGCCTGCCGGGCAATAGCCCGTATCATGGATTCATCGATGTCCACATGCTTGATCTCGACATTCGAGACCTTGATACCCCAGGCATCGGTTTGAATGTCCAGCACCTTCTGGATATCCATGTTGAGCTTCTCGCGTTCAGCCAGCATTTCATCGAGTTCGTGCTTGCCTAATACCGATCGCAACGTGGTTTGTGCGAACTGACCGGTGGCGGCAAGAAAGTTTTCCACCTGGATGATGGATTTTTGCGGATCCACCACGCGAAAATACACCACCGCACTGACTTTTACAGAGACGTTGTCGCGTGAAATGACATCCTGGCTCGGTACGTCCATCACTATGGTACGCAGATCAACTTTCACCATTTTCTGGATACCGGGAATGATGATGATGAGGCCGGGGCCTTTCACCTTGTAGAAGCGCCCCAGCAGGAACACGACACCGCGTTCATATTCTCGCAGAATCCGGAATATCGAGAATAGGGCGAGGATAAGAATGAGGGCGAGCGTGCCGAATACCGAATTGGCGAGCATAAGTGTCTCCTGGTTATTTTTCAGTTGCGATTACGTGCAGGACGAGGCCGTCGATTCCTGTCACGCGCACCTTCTGGCCCCGGACCAGTGGTTGGGCGGAATGCACACTCCACAACTCGCCGCGAATACGCGCCATGCCCTCGCCGGAAGTGTCTTCCAGCATTTCTCCCACTGCGCCGACCATATGCTCCTGACCACTCACCAACGGTTTCTGGCGGCTCTTGAGCGCCATGCCGATTACGGAAACCAGGAAGAGGGCGCTGGCGAAGGCTACTCCACCGATGATCGGCCAGGGGATACCGAAACCGGGCACATCGCTGTCAATCAGCATCAGGGAGCCCACGACGAAAGCGATAATTCCGCCGATACCGAGAGCGCCGAAGCTGGGCAAGAACACTTCGGCCACCATGAATCCGATACCGAGCAGGATCAAGGCAAGTCCGGCATAACTCACCGGCAGTAACTGGAAGGCATACATGGCGATAAGCAGACAGATGGCGCCTGCCACACCGGGCAGCACAAAACCGGGGTTGGCAAACTCGAAGAACAGTCCGTAGATGCCGATAAGCATCAGGACATAGGCGACGCTTGGATTGGTGATGATGGCGAGCAGCTGCGTGCGCCAGTCGGGTTCTACGACTTCCACAGTGGTGGAGGTGGTATCGAGTGTACGGTCCTGGCCGAGTACGTTCACTTGCCTGCCATTAATCTGCTTTAACAGATCCGCAATGTCGGCAGCGACATAATCGATGACTTTGAGGTTTAGCGCTTCGGAGGCCGACAGGCTGACTGCTTCGCGGACGGCTCTTTCCGCCCATTCCACATTACGTCCGCGCATCTGTGCCAAGCCGCGTATGTATGCCGCAGCGTCATGAACCATTTTGCGGGACATTTCATCCTTTATGGGAAGCTTGTCCTCTTTCTCCGGATTTTGCTCGCGGTTCTCGCCAGATTTCGGTTTGGCCCCGGGTTCAGGCTCTGATCCTGGCAAGCCGCCAATTTCTATTGGCGTTGCGGCACCCAGGTTGGTGCCCGGCGCCATCGCGGCGATATGGCTTGCATAAAGGATATAAGTGCCGGCACTGGCTGCCCGAGCCCCACTCGGCGCCACAAAAGTTGCCACGGGCACGGGTGAAGCCAGGATGCCGCGTATGATCTGCCGCATGGAAGTGTCGAGCCCTCCCGGCGTGTCCAGTTGTAGCACCACGAGCAGCGCGCTCTCGTTCGCTGCGCGTTCCAGCCCTCGCTGGATGAAATCGGCGCTGACAGGAGCAATGGGACCATCGACTTTCAACACCACGACGGGGGAGGCCCGAACAATTGACGGCAACAGAAGCAGTATCGTCAGGATACTGGCAGAAAGAGTTCGAATGAGCAGTTTCATTTGTTCAATAGACCGTTTCATCCGTTACAAATTCGCCAAAAAAGCTTGGCAGATGCTTGCAATGCCCTTTATTTTGGCGCATAAAGCGACTTCCATATCAAAAGCATTTATTTCATGAAGAGACCGGTAAGCAGAATTCTCGTTATCAATGATGAAAAACTGATACTCAAGGAGCTGATAAAGGGATTGAACGCCGCGGCCAAATCCCTTGAAAACCCTCTCGGCCTCATGTTTTCAGGAGTCACTACTGCGCGCGAGGCGCTTCAGGCCATTCAGGAAGATGGCGACATTCAGTCCGTGCTGGTGGACGACACGCTCTACACCCTGAAAAATGGCGAGAAGGGTTCCCGCATCCTGCAGATGACCGCGCTGAAACTGGTGCAGGAAATAACCCGTTTCCGCCCCGAGCTGGATATCTACATCCTGATCGCGCAGGAGAAAGAGGATGAGGTGGTGGATGCGCTGTTTTCTGAAACCGTGGATGGTTATTTCTACCGGGAAGAGCGCGATTACCGGGGCATGTACCGGATTTTGAACGCGCAGCTTCAGGAAAAAGCGCGCACGCCTTTTTACGATCAACTCAAAAATTATGTATTGATGGCAAAGGATGCCTGGCATACGCCGGGGCATTCTTCGGGCGATTCGTTGCGCGATAGTCCCTGGGCCAGCGATTTTTATCAGTTTATCGGCGAGCATATTTTTCGGGCAGATCTGTCGGTATCGGTGCCCATGCTCGATTCGCTCATGGAGCCTTCCGGCGTCATCGCGGAAGCGCAGAAGATTGCGGCAAAGGCGTTTGGCGCCCGCCGCACTTTTTTTGCCACAAACGGCACCTCTACCGCCAACAAGGTGATATTCCAGACGTTGCTCGCCCCCGGCGAAAAGCTGCTGCTGGATCGGAACTGTCATAAATCGGTTCATCACGGGGTTGTCTTATCCGGCGCCCATCCAATCTATCTCAACTCCTCGGTAAACAAGAAATTCGGGGTTTATGGGCCGGTGCCCAAACAGACACTGTTCAGGGCAATCGAAGAACATCCCGATGCCCAGGCGCTCATACTCACGAGTTGCACCTACGATGGTTTCCGCTATGACCTGCCTCCGATCATCGAGGCCGCGCATGCCAAAGGCATCAAGGTGATCATCGATGAAGCCTGGTACGGCTTCGCCCGCTTTCATCCGGCTTTCCGTCCCACTGCCCTGGAAGCAGGCGCTGATTATGCTACTCAAAGTACACATAAGGTGCTGTCGGCTTTTTCCCAGTCCAGCATGATTCATGTCAATGATCCCGAATTCAACGAGCATCTGTTTCGGGAAAATTTCAACATGCATACTTCCACCAGCCCGCAGTACAGCATGATTGCAAGCCTCGACGTGGCGCGCAAACAGGTGGTGATGGAAGGATACAAATTGCTGTCGCGCACGCTGGAACTGGCGAAGGAAGTGCGCGAGCAAATCAATTCGACCGGTGTGTTTCGCGTACTGGAACTGGCGGATCTGCTGCCTGACGAGGTGAAGAGCGACAATATCCAGCTCGATTCGACCAAGGTGACGGTTGATATCTCCCGTTGCGGTTTTACCGTGGAAGATCTGATCCGGGAACTGTTCGAGCGATATAATATTCAGGTGGAAAAATCGACTTTCAATACGCTCACTCTGCTGCTGACCATCGGTACCACGCGCAGCAAGGTGTCACGTCTTTATGATGCTCTCATGCGCATTGCACGCGAAGGCAGGGCGCCTCGCAGACTCTACCAGATCCCGGAGCTTCCGGGATTTACCGAATTGAAGTATCTGCCGCGGGATGCTTTTTACTGTGGTGGCGAGATCGTCCCGCTACTCGACGAGCAGGAACGGGTAAACGATAGCCTGAAAGGGAAGATCTGCGCGGACCAGATCACGCCTTACCCGCCGGGTATTCCCGTGCTGGTGCCAGGCCAGACCATTACCTCCGAGGTGGTGCAATATCTGATCGGCATGCTCCGGTCGCAGAAACGGGTGGAAGTGCACGGGATCGTTTATGATGGCTATCTGCCGTGTTTGAGGCTGTTGAGCGAGGTGGAGGAAAAGAGCTTGAAAAAGCTTGCGAAATAGGTAAAACTAAAGGATTCCACAGAATAAACCACAATAAATTCCACCACGTCGCACGGCGGCTCATGCCGCCGTGTTGCATTCTGATCTGGCAAATTTACCTATGTCGAATTTGATGAACACCTACCTGCGCCTGCCCGTTACATTTGCGAGGGGGGAAGGGGTGTGGTTATGGGACGAGGAGGGCAAGCGCTATCTCGACGCGCTTGCCGGAGTAGCGGTATGCGGGCTGGGGCATTGCCATCCCGTGCTGGCAAAGACACTTTGCGAACAGGCAAATACCCTTATCCATACTTCCAATCTCTACCATATCAGGAAGCAGGAACAGCTGGCAACGAGATTGACTGAGCTCTCGGGCATGGAGAATGCATTTTTCTGCAATTCAGGGGCCGAGGCCAATGAGGCAGCGATCAAGCTCGCGAGGTTGTATGGACATGGAAAGAATATCGATTTGCCGACTATTATCGTCATGGAAAAATCCTTCCACGGACGTACCATGGCCACCCTGACTGCAAGTGGCAACCGCAAGGTGCAGGCTGGCTTCGAGCCGCTCCTCACCGGTTTTGCACGGGTTCCCTATAATGACCTCGAGGCAGTCGCGCAGGTTGCGGAACACAACAAGAACGTCGTCGCTATCCTGGTTGAACCTTACCAGGGGGAGGGGGGGGTCAATGTGCCGCAGGCAAGTTACCTGCAAGGTCTTCGCCACCTCTGTGACCAGAATGGCTGGCTGCTGATGCTGGATGAAGTGCAGTGTGGAATTGGCCGAACCGGCAACTGGTTCGCTTTTCAATACAGCGGCATCACACCGGATGTCGTCACGCTTGCCAAAGGTCTGGGATCGGGCGTGCCCATTGGCGCATGCCTGGCGAAAGGTATTGCAGCAAATGTCTTCAAGCCAGGCAATCATGCCTCCACTTTCGGTGGAAACCCGCTCGCCTGCAGTGCTGCGCTTGCCACGCTCGAAGTAATCGAGGAAGAAGACCTGCTGCGCAATGCAATGGAAGTGGGCGATTTCATGCGCAGCCTGTTCAAGTCGCAGTTGGGGGATTTGCCGGATGTGATTGACATTCGCGGCCAGGGTCTGATGATAGGCATCGAGCTTTCGAGATCGTGCGGTGAACTGGTGACGGAAGCTTTGAAAAAAGGCCTTCTCATCAATGTAACCTCCGACAAGGTAATACGTCTGCTACCGCCGCTCGTGATCCAACGAAGCGAGGCTGAGCAGGTAGTCAACACTTTATCTCCCATTGTGAAGGAATTTCTGGCAGCTTGAGTTTTTTTGCGATCGCGAAAAGTGAACGGTTGAAGTCATCCGGGCTTGAGTCTTCGCAATGGACTCGCCCCTGACACCAAAATATGCAGATCAAGCATTTCTTACAGTTCAACGATTTTTCCCGGGAGGAATTCGAGTATCTGTTCGAGCGCACGCGCTGGATCAAGCAGGAGTTCAAACAGTACCGTCGCTACTGGCCGCTGGAAGACCGTACTCTGGCCATGATCTTCGACAAGCATTCAACCCGCACCAGGCTTTCGTTTGAAGCGGGAATGCACCAGCTGGGCGGGGCGGCGATCTATCTTTCCACTCGTGATACCCAGTTGGGGCGTGGCGAGCCGGTCGAAGATGCGGCACGGGTGATTTCGCGGATGGTGGACATCGTCATGATCCGTACCCATGAGCATGATATCGTCAGGCGGTTTGCGGCGCATTCGCGTGTTCCGATCATTAATGGACTGACCGATGAATATCACCCTTGCCAGATCATTGGGGATATTTTTACGTTCATCGAGCACCGTGGCAGCATTACCGGCAAGACAGTGGCGTGGATAGGGGACTCCAACAACGTTTGCAATACGTGGCTTCAGGCAGCGGAAGTATTCGATTTCAACGTACATGTCTCCACTCCGCGAGGCTACGAAGTGGAGCCGGAACGGGCCGGTCTTTACGGGACAAGCCACTATGAGGAGTTCGCCGATCCACATGAGGCAGTAAAAGGCGCAGATCTCGTTACTACGGACGTCTGGACCAGCATGGGATTCGAGGCCGAAACCGAGGAGCGAAAAAGGGACTTTGCGGATTTTCGGGTGGATGAGGAAATGATGTCGCATACCCGCAAGGATGCGCTGTTTATGCATTGCCTGCCTGCTCATCGCGGCGAGGAGGTGGCGGCGGAAGTGATAGACGGACCGCAATCGGTGGTATGGGACGAGGCGGAGAACCGTCTGCATACGCAAAAGGCACTGATTGAATACCTGTTGCTGGGAAGACTGGATAACGTCTGCTAGAGCAGGGTTTTCAATAGGAGTTATTCGGCGAAGTCCAGCCGGCATTTTTTTATCAATGAGACAAGCATGGGAAAAGAAAACAAGGCGAATGCCGCTGAGATTAAAAAAGTAGTCCTGGCATTTTCCGGGGGTCTGGATACATCGGTAATCCTGAAGTGGCTGCAGGATACCTATCGGTGTGAAGTTGTCACCTTCACCGCTGACATTGGCCAGGGGGAGGAGGTGGAACCTGCCCGGGCAAAGGCGAAGCAACTTGGCGTGAGGGAAATTTTTATCGACGACTTGCGCGAAGAATTCGTGCGCGACTTCGTCTTTCCCATGTGTCGCGCCAATACCATTTATGAAGGAGAGTACCTGCTCGGCACCAGCATTGCACGCCCGCTGATTGCCAAGCGCCAGATCGAAATCGCGCGGGAAACCGGTGCGGACGCCGTGTCGCACGGTGCGACTGGGAAAGGCAATGATCAGGTGCGCTTTGAACTCGGTTACTATGCACTTCAACCGGATATCAGGGTGATTGCACCGTGGCGCGAATGGGACCTTACATCCCGGGAAAAGCTTCTGAAATACGCGGAGCAGCACGGCATCCCGGTGGAAATGAAGAAAAAGGAAGGCTCTCCCTATAGTATGGATGCCAACCTTCTGCATATTTCTTATGAGGGACGTATTCTCGAAAATCCTGCGCAGGAGCCGGAAGAGGCGATGTGGCGCTGGAGTGTTTCACCGGAAAAAGCACCGGACAATCCCGAATATATCGACCTCGAATTCAGGCAGGGCGATATCGTGGCATTGAATGGGGAAGAGCTTTCGCCGGCGTCCCTACTTGCCAGACTCAATGAACTGGGAGGCAAGCATGGGATAGGGCGCCTGGATCTGGTCGAAAACCGGTATGTCGGTATGAAATCCCGCGGGTGCTACGAGACCCCCGGCGGCACGATCATGCTGCGTGCCCATCGGGCCATGGAGTCCATTACACTGGACCGTGAAGTCGCACATTTGAAAGACGAGCTTATGCCACGTTATGCCGAACTGATTTACAACGGCTATTGGTGGAGTCCCGAACGCAGAATGATGCAGACGATGATCGATGCGTCACAGGCGCATGTGAACGGCTGGGTGCGGGTGAAGCTCTACAAGGGTAATGTGATTGTCGTGGGGAGAGACTCGAAAACAGATTCGCTGTTTGATCCTCATATTGCAACCTTCGAAGATGACCAGGGTGCGTACAATCAGATGGATGCTGCCGGTTTCATCAAGTTGAATGCGCTCAGGATGCGGATTGCCGCCAATTTGAGAAATCGCAAATAATAGCGCTGGAATTACCAGCAGCAAGGAACAACAAAGGTGTTGAAAGTTGTGCAAGCATCATGCAATCGGAGGCGAAGCCTGTATATCTTAGATGATCATGAACAGAGCAGCGCCAAGGGGCTGGAAAGCCTGCCTTATGAAGACTGCATGAGATTCTTTTGAAAAGATTGATATGCCATCATTCGATATCGTTTCCGAAGTCGACAAGCAGGAAGTTAGAAACGCAGTTGACCAAGTGAATAAGGAAGTGAGCACGCGTTTCGACTTCAAGGGTTCTGACGCCCGCGTGGAACAGACGGATTACACGCTTACTGTTTTTGCCGACGATGAATTCAAGCTGGACCAGGTGTTCGACATCCTGACCGCCAAACTGGCCAAGCGAAATGTCGATGTGCGCTCCCTGGATAAGGGTCAGGTGGAAAAAATCAGCGGCAACAAGGTGAAGCAGCTCGTTACGGTAAAAACCGGCGTGGAAAGCGAGCTGGCTAAAAAAATTATCAGGCTCATCAAGGACAGCAAACTCAAGGTGCAAGGCAGCATTCAAGGGGATACCGTGCGCATTTCAGGCGCAAAGCGGGATACCCTGCAAGAGGCCATCCAGCTAGTCAAGAAATCGGTCACGGATTTTCCCCTGCAATTTCAGAATTTCCGCGATTGATCAATGAGCGATTCCGTTGATCCATTTTGCATACAAGCGATTGGCTACCTGGTTTAACGCCCATATCCGGCTGGACAGATCCACTTGCATTGCCTCTGTGGACTGCACCGCAGGGCCTGGGCTCGAAGCAATTTCCTCCGTACCGTGGCTGCACCAGGCTTTCACCATTCCTTCGGTCATTTCTACATGGCACTGCAATCCCAGGTGTTTATCCAGTGCGAATGCCTGATTTTTACACCAGGGGCTGGAAAGCAGCAGTGTGGCGTTATCCGGGAGAGTAAAAATCTCGCCATGCCAGTGGAACACCTCGCACTTTGAGAGATTCCCGAACCACTCCCGGGCTGGCTGATTATCGGCAGTGCTCGCCTCACCCCAGCCTATTTCCTTGACTGGGCTTTTGGAAACCACTCCTCCCAGCGCCTTCGCCATTAATTGACCACCGAGACAGTGCCCCAATACAGGAATATTGTTTGCCACTGCCTGGCGGATCAATGAGAGTTCATTTCTGATCCAGGGCAAATCATCATTTACGCTCATCGGGCCGCCCATGAATACCAGACCGCCGAATTGACCCGCGTCGGCAGGTACACTTTCACCGGCATCGATTTTTATGAGTTGCCAGGGAATTGCATGGCGATCGAGAAACGTGGCGAAATAGCCTGGCCCTTCGATTGGAAAATGCCTGAAGATTGCGACCGGCTTCATGGATACAATTGCACTCCGCTGGCTGGCGAGTAGGAATGGGAGGAAAGGGAATTTAGATGTTTAGTACCGGTCAGCGTGGCGCCAGGGGGCTATCTCGGTATCTGCAATCACCCTCTGGCCGGTAACCTGGATACCATCAAAATCTGCGCGCTCGTGTGCACCTACGAGGTAAGTTCCAGTCTTAACCAGGATCTCCACCTGTCCATTCGCCACAGCGACACTACCGCCACCGGTGCGCTTGCTGACACTGAAACGGGTGCCAGTGTCCCTGATGTAAGTGGTGCCCACCTTCAGATTCAGTTTTCCGGGCTGGTTACCCCTGACATCAAAAAAGGCGTTGCCCCGCAACAGTTCAATCCCGCTGGGTTCGGTATTGGTGACAGCAACACTGCTGTCGGCATCGAGGCTGATCGCGATATCGGGCGTTGCAAGGACAGTGAGCCGCTGGCCGGGAATGGTTTCATGGAGACGCGTCTTTATCGGCGCGGCAATGAACCAGGATAACAGGCCGAGCCCTACGGCGGTGGCTACGATGGAGCCATGCACCACGAACGGTAGCCACCGGTCGCGGGTTATGTCAGGCATGCAACTATACCCTCGCAATGACGAAGCGTTTGCCGGTGTGTCTGTCAGTGCTTGAATTGACCGTGATTGATATTCCTTCTGCAGTCGTGCTTCGGCAACTGTTATTTTTTTGAAGGGTCGGTAACGAAACCTATTCGCACCAGCCCCGCCTTTGCTGCAATGGACATCACCTGCGCTACATGCTCGTAGTGGACATGTTTGTCGGCGCGGATATGAAGCTCGATATTTGGATTTTGCCCTACCGCCTCAGTGAACCGGGGCGCCAGTTGATCCATTGTAACCGATTCACCGTTCCAGTAAAGACTGGAGTCGTCACGCAGTGCGAATTCCACGTGCTCTGGTTGAGTGATGTTTGGGCTGCTCGATGCCTTCGGCAGGTCGATTTTAACGGAATGCGTAAGCAGCGGTGCCGTAATGATAAAAATCACCAGCAGTACCAGCATCACGTCCACCAATGGTACGACGTTGATTTCAGCCATCGGTAGCTGCCGGTTACTGCTGTTCATGCTGCCGAATGCCATTACAGCCTCCTTTCGCCGGGTGCCGCTGCGGGGGAAACCAACGGAGTAACCACCCGCAAGGAACGCTCATCGCCGGGAGATCCGCCTGTTTTTGTTCCAACCGTGATCAGGACGAAAAGATCATGGGCAAAGGCATCCAGTCGCGCCAGCCAGATGCGATTGCGCCGTACAAATGTGTTATAGGCCAAAACCGCGGGAATTGCCACCGCCAGCCCGAGCGCTGTCATGATCAACGCTTCTCCCACGGGACCTGCTACCTTGTCCAGCGTACCTTGGCCGGATAATCCGATTTGGATCAAGGCGTGATAGATGCCCCATACTGTGCCAAACAAACCAATATAGGGGGCAGCCGAACCTGCGGATGCGATCACGGTGAGACCATTTTCCACCTGCGCTGCTTCCTGGTCGAGGCCATTGCGCAGTATGCGGGTGATGAACTCGCTTGCGCCACCCGCTGCCGCGAGATTTTGCAATCCATGTTTCTCCGAATCGGCGGCTGCGTTCATTGCCAACCTGGCAAGTTGCGCAAAGGCGTTGTCATCCGAATCCTCTTTCAGCGTCGAATTTACTTCCTGCAATGAACCCGCGCTCCAGAAACGCTTGAGAAAGGCGTCAGCCCGCTTTCCTACCATGATATTGGAGATACCCTTGGTCAGTATGAGATACCAGCTTGCTACAGAGAGCGCAAGCAGCAGTATGAGCACCGTCATACCGACGCCGTCGAGCTGCGCCAGAAAATTTGAAAATCCGAGACCTGTTTGCATTAGGTTAATCTCCTTGGAGTACAAAGTTGAAGGGTTGCAGGGCAACAGCCCGCACCGGTTGACCATTGCGTACGGTGGGTGTGCAGCGCCAGGTTTTGACAGCGGTCATGGCAGCTTCGTCCAGCCGCTTGAAACCACTGCTGTTCACTACGTGTGCCACATTGACGTATCCTTTTTCATCCAGTTCCACTCTTAATACGAGCTTTCCTTCCTCGCCGAGCCGTTTCGAAAGCGCTGGATAAGTCGGCGCATTCAAGTGAGGGCACGCGACCGATAATTCCGAGGAAAGCGAAACCGGGCCAGCCGGCATTTGCGGCGCAGGGGCTGCTTCCACTACTGGTTCGGGTTCGGCTTCAGGTTCGGCTTCGGGTTCCGGTTCCGGTGGAGGAGGGGGCGCGACCGGCTCGCTTTCGGTCAGTGGCGGCGCCTTTGCAACGAGTTGCTGAGGTTGCGGTTTCTTTACAGGTTTAGGTTTAGGCTTCGGCGGAGGAGGTGGCGTTTCAGGCTTGGCCTCTTCCTTTGGTTGAGGCGAAGGAATGAAATTTACTATCAGTGTCGCTAATTGTTCCGGTGGGGGAATCAGCTGTTGTTTGAACAGGAAATAAAGCAATCCGGCGTGGATCAGAACGACGAACATCAAACCAGACAAGGATATGCTGTTGTGCTTCAAGTTCATTGCCTGTCCTGCCATCTCAATACTTTCCATCCTGCTTTCCGTTCGCGGTATCGACAGTATTTCGCGCCAGCCATTCCTCGACGAGCGACTTGTTGATCAGGCCCATCCTGACTGTGCGCTGGTGTTTCTGATCATAGAAATAAGTCCGCGGTACTTCGCCGTACCAGCGGCCATCGATTTCCTGGCGCAGGCGTTCCGGCATATCCTCTGCGAAAACCCATTGTTCGAACTTGGCAGTTCCATAGTTTGCCGCCCGATCAGCGAGTTGAGGTATATCATCGATCGTGTCGGTAGCAATCAGTACCACATCCAGTCCCGGGTGACTCTTTTCAAGCTCGCTCAGCATTTTGAGTTCAGTGGGGCAATACTGGCAATCGAGGGACCAGAGGACGAGAATGAAAGGTTTGTTCGGCCGGGATGCAAGCACTTGCTCGAGGCTTCCCGATGTAAAAGGGCGAATACTTTCCGCCGCGCCGACAATGCCGACAGCGCCGAGGAAGAACATCAGTACGAGCGCCATCCGAAGCATAGTGCTACCAGAGCTACGGGCCAGCTCGTTGGGCGATGGGACGGGTTGGAATTTCAGAATACCTGACATTGGTAGTGTAAATCTAATTAAGAATCACTCGCAATTCAAGGCGGAATTGTACCACTAACAGGCGGCTGCACAAATATTCGAACGCAGTTTCGGATTTTTTTGGGCAACTTTGAGAAGGAATTTTCAATATCTACGACGATCGCCGCCATGATAGGCAGGAAAAAGGATTATCGCAATGTGACAAATTGTCGCAGGAGCAGAATAGAGCCCCTCCGAAAAACCTCCTCTATGACTTAAACTCGACCGCCTGGTTTTCGCGCCTCTCCAATATCGGACATGGGACCATGACGACTGTATTTCCTCATACTTTGCTCGAGCCGTCAGCGGAAGGGCAAGCGGAGGGGCATGCAGATAAACTTCGCCTAACATTACCTGCCTTATTAAAACAGCTACAGCAGCGTGCTAAAAGTTTGCTAACATTGCCGCCGGTGAGGAGTTTGCTCCTGTTCTTTCATCTTCCAAGAGTCTTCCAAGAGGCGAATCGTCCTGGCTACAAAACAGGAATTTTCGAATTTTCTGGCTGAAGTCGAACGGCGCGCCTATAAGCAAGCTTTATTTGCCGTACGGGATGAACATCTCGCCCTGGATATTGTTCAGGATTCGATGATGAAGCTTGTCGAGAAGTATTCGGCCAAACCCCTGGAAGAATTACCTCTCCTGTTTCAACGCATCCTGCAAAATACTATCCGGGATTTTTATCGTCGACAGAAAACACGCTCATTGTGGACGACACTGTTTTCGGCATTCATTCCTTCCGATCATGAAAAGGAAAGCGAAGATTTCGATCTGCTGGAAACTTTGCAATCCGATGCGTCATCATCTAAGGTTAATGATCCCCACCAACAGCTCGAGCAGTCGCAACTTATCAATCTGCTCGAGAGAGCTATTGAAACCCTACCGGCACGTCAACGCGAGGCTTTTCTATTGCGTTACTGGGAGGAAATGGATGTTATGGAAACAGCGAAAATCATGGGGTGCTCCGAAGGGAGTGTGAAAACGCACTGTTCCCGTGCAACCCATGCACTTGCCGCAATGTTGAAAAAACATGGAATCGGGCTATGAGTGAAACAGATGTAGGGAGGGAAGTGACGCGGTTGCTGGATCGTGGACTTGATGACATCAAGCAGGGCACATTAAATCGTCTCCAGTCTGCGCGTCGGGCTTCTCTAGAAAATTACCATGTGGCGGAAACAGTCGTCCGGCTTGGCCAGAGCGGGCAGGTCGCTTCATCGCGAGGTGGGCATCATGGTCATTCACGGGCTGGCAAGTTGTTATCGGTGATAACATTGTTGCTGGCTTTAGCGGGCGCCATTTATTGGCAGAATTTGCAGCAGATTGATGAGAATGAGGAAATCGAGATAATGCTGCTCGTGGATGATCTGCCGATAGATGCCTATCTGGACGATGAGTTGGGTGAATGGTTAAATCAGTCATAGCCGTCACATCGGCGCTGTGCCTGTTATTTTCGGTCCCGGTTGAAGCAGGTCAACCTGCCTGGGAAGAATTGAAGCCGCAGCAAAAGGAGGCGTTGGCTCCGCTCGCACAGGAGTGGAACGGGATGGACCCTGTAAAAAAGAAGAAATGGCTGGGCATTGCCAAACGCTATCCGCATATGACACCCGAAGAGCAGCACAGGACCCAGTTGCAGATGCGGGATTGGTATTCGCTGACTCCGGAACAGCGGGAGCTGGTACGTGAGAAGTATAAAACCATCAAGAAATTACCGCCGGAAAAGCGCCAGGAAATAAAGCGCAAATGGCGTGAGCATGAGCATCAGCAATGAAGCATTCCACTGTAGCAGGTGATTCAACACAGGTAGACAGGCAGACGCGTTTCCCGGTTTTCTGAATTGTTTTCTGTTTTTTCTCAATACTGCACTGCAATAAAACCAATACGAAAGCCTTCCTGATGGACTTCCCGACACCATGAAAATTTCCGCGCCGGGACTGGGGCGGAGATTACTGAGTATGCTGTATGAATCGCTGATTCTGGTTGCGGTTCTGTTTATCGCCAGTTTCGTTTTTCATCTTCTCTTCCGGGATACCAGTTCCGTTTTTTTCCGGCCCGCATTCCAGCTTTACCTGCTCGTGGTCGCAGGTATTTATTTCATCTGGTTCTGGACCCACGGTGGACAAACATTGCCCATGCAAACCTGGAAGCTGCGTGTAATCCGCGCCGACGGAGGTCCCCTTAATCTGAAGCAGGCGCTCGCACGCTATCTGTTTGCCGTCATCGGCATCTTTTTGTTCGGCTGCGGGATATTGTGGGGGTTATTCGATCGGGATGGATTGTTCCTGCATGACCGGCTTGCGGGTACCCGGATCGCGAAGATCGAGCAGTGAGAATACCTGACAGGATCGAACGTATTATGGGGCGGAGGCTGCGGTTGGGACCGCGGCCAAAGCCGCAACTCCAGGGTCGCCCTGGATCAGGCCTGGAACTGAGGCGTATCTGGATCAGGCATTGAGGCTATGCCGTTCCTCCCACTGTCAGCCCATCTATGCGAAGGGTTGGCTGACCCACGCCTACCGGCACGCTCTGGCCTTCCTTGCCACAAGTGCCCACACCGGGATCAAGCGACAGATCGTTACCGATCATCGAAACGCGGGTGAGTATATCGGGACCGTTGCCGATCAGGGTAGCGCCTTTCACCGGATACGAAATTTTTCCGTTTTCGATCATGTAGGCTTCCGCAGCCGAAAATACGAATTTCCCGCTGGTGATATCCACCTGTCCCCCGCCGAAATTGACCGCATATAACCCGTGTTTCACGGAAGCGATGATTTCTTCCGGGGTTTTGTCCCCATTCAGCATATACGTATTCGTCATGCGCGGCATGGGAATGTGCGCAAACGATTCACGTCTTGCATTTCCAGTAACGGGAACGTTCATCAGCCGTGCATTCAGGCTGTCCTGCAAATAACCCTTGAGTATTCCGTTTTCGATCAGCACTGTGCACTGCGTGGGATTTCCTTCATCATCGACATTGAGCGAGCCCCGTCGGCGTGCAATAGTGCCGTCATCCACCACCGTCACTCCCGGTGCAGCCACGCGTTCGCCGATTCGACCCGCAAATGCGGAACTCCCCTTGCGGTTGAAGTCTCCTTCCAGCCCGTGGCCGATGGCCTCATGCAACAGTATGCCCGGCCAGCCCGCGCCGAGCACCACCGTCATGGTCCCCGCAGGCGCCGGTTTTGCATGCAGGTTGACGACCGCCTGGTGAACCGCTTTTGCAGCATAGTCGCGCAGCACTTCGTCCGTGAAGTATGCATAGTCGAATCGTCCTCCTCCTCCCGCAACTCCTTGCTCACGATTGCCGTTTTCCTCGGCGATAACCTGCAGTGAGAGACGTACAAGCGGGCGCACATCGGCTGCCAGAAGACCATCACTGCGGGCAACGAGAACCACTTCGTATTCCCCTGAGAGGGAGGCCATGACCTGGATAACACGTTTGTCCAGCGCCCGTGCATAACTCTCGAGCTTTTCGAGCAAAGCCACCTTGTCCGTATCCTTAAGGCTGGCAATCGGATCCTCCGGCAGATAAAGCTCGCGCCCCTTGCTGCGCTTGACGGCCTGCACCGATTGTGTGACGCCATGGCGAGCGATGGCCCGTGTGGCCTGTGCGGCGGACACCAGCGCAGGCATGCTGATGTCGTCCGAATACGCAAAAGCGGTCTTGTCTCCGCTGACTGCCCGTACACCCACACCCTGATCGATATTAAAGCTGCCGGATTTGACTATGCCTTCTTCCAGAGCCCAGCCTTCAGCCCGGCTATACTGAAAATACAGGTCGGCATAATCGATGCGGTGCGCAAGCATCTGGCCGAACACGTTCTGCAAGCCGGGTGCATCCAATTCATGAGGTGCAAGCAGACAACTGTGGGCCGTCGCGAAAAGATCGTTAACCTGGATAGTCTGTTCTGTAATCATGGTAGTTAGTGGTGGAGAAGGAGAACAAGGTTCAATGGAATTCAGCAGTGACGCAGTGTGCGGTGATTCAAGGCGGGCAGGCTGCTGCGCAAGCTCGCCTGGTATTCCGGATCAATATCCGCGATGACGACCCCGGGTCCGCGCGGGAGGCGGTCCAGCACCACGCCCCAGGGATCGACTATCATGCTGTCCCCGTGGGTTTCCCGCCCATTGATATGGTATCCCCCCTGGGCAGGCGCAACGACGTATGCCAGATTTTCGATGGCTCGAGCGCGGATCAAGGTTTCCCAGTGCGCCTTGCCCGTGGTGGCGGTGAAAGCTGCCGGGGCGAAGATAATGTCTACCCGCCCCATGGAACGGTAAAGCTCGGGAAAGCGGATATCGTAGCAGATGGAAAGGCCGATGCGGCCAAAGGGGGATTCCAGGGCAACGACACCCTGGCCTGCCTCAATGGTTTCTTCTTCGGCATAGCGTTCAGTCCCCAGCTCCAGACCGAACAAATGTATTTTGTCGTACCGTGCGACCTGCTCACCATTGTCGTTGTATACCAGGCAACTGTTTCGTACCTTGTCAGGGCGGGAAGAAACCAGGGGCACCGAGCCGCCTACGAGCCAGAGGCCGAGACGCCTGGCAGTATTGCCCAGGAATTCCTGTATCGGCCCCTGATTATCCTGCTCACGTGCCGCTACTCTATCAGCATCTTCCATTCCCATCAGACAGAAATACTCGGGGAGCGCCGCCAGCTTCGCGCCGCGTGATGCAGCTATATCCAGAAGCCGCCCGGCTTCTTCCAGATTGGCGTAGATATTTGGACCTGCCGCCATTTGAATGGCGGCAACACGTATCGGCCCCCTGGGGGCTGTTTCAGGAGGAAGCGAGTTACAGGCTACGGAGTCTTGCATATTTGAAGTGTATTTTCCAGGCAGCGGGGAATACAGAGTAACTTAAAAGATTGTCTTTATAAAGTATTGTGGCTGATACCACGTTCGACATTGTCCCAGGCCGCCTTGGGGCTCCTATGTACTGGATTTAATGCAGGCGCTAGTTTGGCGAGCGTCATATAACGGGCATGGTCAGTCAATGCGACCGTTGCCGGCAGACCTCGCGTAAGGAGACTCGGGTCATGGTTGAGGTCCAGCCAGTTCCGGGGGGGGTTGCCCTATCCGGGTTACGACAGGATCTGCCCAGGTGCCGGTAATGTTGTAGTCCCTCGATGGAGCAGAGGTTTGTTTCATGGCTGTGCTTGCAATTACCGATGCCATCCCGACTACGGGAGACGCAAGTCCATAGGAAGGGGTAACCCTGATGTGAAGTTTTTGCGTTTCCGCTTCGAGATTCATCTGTCCATTCATGGTAACCCTTGCAGCCGGCCCGTTGATTTTAAGCTCATCCGTCGATGCAATGCCACTCGCGATATTTATGCTGCCGGAAATGTCGTCAAATCCGAAACCTTTACTGAACACATCGCGAAAGTCCAACGTGATCCGCCGCGGCAGCGAGCGGAGATTGAAAATGCCAAAGAGCCTGCCGATTCCTGGCTCAAACCCGGGAAACTGTCCGCGTCTTGCGTCAAGCTTAAACCTGCCGGACAAGGTGGAGTAATCTATCGACAAGGGATCCCCCTGCCAGGACAGGATGCCCTCAAGCGTGCCGCTTCCACTGGTTATGCGATCAGGAAGGTCGAATCGTTCCAGGAATTTGCCAATGTCATCTGCTTTCAGCATGACCGTAGCCTGCGTCTGCGGAGTTGCAGTCCGGCTTTTCCATAGACCTCGCATTGTTATCGAACTGTCCGGATTGACAATGTGCAGTTTGTCGATGTACCAGTTCCGTTCTTCCTGATTTGCAACCAGTTCCAGCTTACCCAGTTGTTTCTCGCCAAAGACAAAGTCGTCCGCGATTACATCGAGCGCCGGCAGATCCTTTTCCTGTTGGCCGCTCCTGGATACAGTACCTGGCCCGGAAGGAGAAATTGCAGGAATGATCAGCCTGTTCAGGCGCGCCACTATCTTGCCGGTGCCGGATGGGTTCCAGGTGATGCCTCCATTGACCTCCTCGCTTGCAATCATGCAATACCACAGACCGTCTTTTCTGTCAGCATCCAGCCTGACATCATCGAACTGCCTGCCTAGAAAGCCAAGCGATCCTATATAGAGGTTTAAGCCGCTCAAACTGGAAGGGGCGGCAGATTGGATTTCGAGCTGCTTGAGCAAAAGGCGCCAGCGGTCGAGATTCAATACGGGCAATGCACCCTTTATCACGATACCGGGCTCTTCAGGAGGAAAAACGGTTGAGGGACCGAAAACGACGGAACCGCGCTCCATGTAAAAATGACCGGCATCGTCCCGGTCGCGCCTGATCTTTGCCTTGATGCGCTCGCCATAGCTCAGGTGCAGTTCCTCGCTCTGTATACCTGTTGCCTTTCTTTCGAATTTCACTGGTATTGCATCATGCGCGGCCTTCGACAACGGCTCGGGCAGATCCGATGAAATTCCCTTTAAGGATGATTCAACGATCACATTCGTGGACCGGTTGTCTACGAGCACCGCTGCTTGCCAATCGCTGCTGCCATGTACGTGCCGAGTCCAGAAAGGGGCGCTGCGTGACGTGCTGGCTTGGGAGGCTTCATTCAGGTTGTCGAAATTGACCTTGCCGATAGCGGAAAAACGTATGCCACCGCCTGGCATATCAGAGGAAGTGATCAGCACGGGACCGCCGAGAAGACGGCCACTCAGGTTTTCCGTTCTTATTTCAGAACCGGTAAAGGTCAGTGCGCCGTTCAATTGCTCCAGCTCGGGAATATGTGGACCCGGATCGATCCGGTTGTTCATGAATCGGTAGTTGCCCCACAGTTTGATTTCCCCTGACCCGCGCAAAGGAATATCAAGTTTGAGCAGCAATCTCCCGTCGCCAGAAATATGGGTATTGTCCACCAGCCAGTTGTCGTAAGTGCCTGGGGTTTTTGCGGCAGCGAATGCCAGAAACTGATGGGTGGCGCCGCTCGCTTCCAGTTCGGTTTTGAGCCTCGCCTCGGCGGCAGTCATGTCAGGAATGATCAGTCTTGCGTTCCCCAGGCGCGCTCCAAGGATGTCCCCTTTGGAAACATTGATCTCCATGCGATTATCGTTAAGACGTACGTTGCCTGCGAGATTCTCTATCCGGGGCCAGCCGGGGAGGTGATCGAGCAGCATGCCCGATATCTTTGCGGCAAATTCGAAGACGCCGGGATTGCTTGAGACGGAGGGAGGTCGAGCCAGATTCCCCTTGAGGTGAAGCCGAGCATTCGAAATATTCCCTGCAACAATGGATTCTCCCAGCCAGTCAGGAAAATACTCTCTCCCTTTCCCGGGCAGGAGACGCAGCAGAGAAGGCGCGTCAGCGCGGGTGAGATGAGTTGTCAAGTCGAGGATACCCGGGCTGCCAGGCACTGTCTGGTAATTTCCATAGGCTGACCCGGCTGCATATGCACTGGAGAAGGAGATATTGCTGAACTTTATCGACTTTGAACCGTTGCTGGTCAGGTTCCATCTTATCTGTCCCGTAAGTATATTCAGCGTTATCGGTTCAACAGGTGTATCCGGCGGTTGCAGCACGGTGTTTTGGGAATCCAGATTCAGCGTGCCCCCCTGTTCGGTAATGTCAATATTCCCGCTGACACCAGTAAAGGCAGGCATGCTATCGGACCTTTTCATTCCCAGTCTGGTAAATCTCCCCGTGGCATGGAAAGAAGAGGGTGTCGGCCATTCGCCCGTCCATTTTATCAACATCGAATGCAGTTTGCCGCGGGGGGAAACAGCGCGGATTTTAGTCCGAAGCGGCTCGCTCATCGGCAGGTATTTCGTCAACTCCTCCAGTTTATCCAGTCTCAGGTTCTGGACGCTCAATGTGTTGCTATCCGGTTTGCCGGCATCGTGGTGAAGCTGCTGCAACGAAAAATCCAGCAAAGGCAAGGGCGGTTTGCCATAAAACGCAGCGGTGAGCCGACGTGCGAAAAGTTGACTGCCGTTGCTGCCTTTATCATCTATCTTGTGCCACCCGACCCTGCCTGCCAGCCTGGTCAGGTTCAATTCCGGCAGAGTCGGCGCGAGCCGCGCCTTTACATTCTGCAGGCGCATGTCTGCCGTAACTTTGTTCATATCTGCTCCGTCGATACCCGCCCAGATACGCAGCGCGCCAACACCCTGATTCAACTTTATTTCCTCGGGGAAGGGCAGCCAGGCACGCCAGGCTGCTATATCGGCACGGGTTATCTGCATGAAAAGCCGGCCCCGCCATAATCCGGGATTTGCGAGTGACTCTCCCTTGAAATCCCCACGCATATCGAGATGGGCGGCAAGCCGCGCGGGGGGTACGGCACTGATGCCGAAGCGATGATGTCTGCCCCGGTTCTCGAGGCGCAGGTTGACCAGCAGTTCCAGCTGCGGGGCAGCGCGCTGATCATCCTGCCAGAGGATATTGGCATTGTTTATGATGACTTGCCTCTGGTTGAGGAGCCAGTCGAAAAAGCCATCTTCACTTCCGGCAAATTCCTGCTTCAGTGCGAATCCGGCGACATGAATGACGCCGGCAGCGTCTCGACGTACGATCAAATCAGGCTGATCGATTGCGATTTCACGAAAAAGCAATTCGCCATGCAATATCGAACGCCATGAAAACGTGCCTTCAAGGCGATTCAGCAGCAAGGTGACACCCTCGTTATCATGCACGCGCACATCACGCAACATCATGTGAGGCCGGAACCCGTCCCAGTTCGCGCTGACCTCGCCCAGCATTACATATTGGCCGGAAGCATGGCTGATGGCGGAAGCGATGTTTTCACGGTACTGTTCGATATTCGGCAACAGCCAATAGCGGAGAGACAACAGCAGAACCGAAAAGACGGCTGCAACTGCAATCAGCACCCACATGGAAAGCCGGAACAGGAAGCTCCGTAGCACAAAAAATGAAATTGCTGACAGGTTCAATAAATTGTTCCGATACGGGTACTTGGGGAAGGACTCAGGAACATTCGGACCCCTGATGATTATTCGTTAAATCATACTCAAAGGAATCTGATCCGGAGGTGAATGCCGAGGGAAGACGTGACAAAGCGGATTAGATGCAGCAACAGGTTCTTTGTTCAATCCTTCAATAGAAGCTGCGGCATAGGTTATGCAGGAATTATCTACTCCACTCATTATCCTCCCATTTTATTTTAACCCGAATTCAATCATGCTTTCCCATAGTCCCGCCAGAGAAATAGTGCAATCTATCCTGCCGCTGAGCCGTTACGTCCAAGGTCAGGTGGCAAGCGACCCCGGCCTGCTGGCTGAGCTGGAGCAAAACCTGCAGCGACCTTTCATGCGAGAGGAAATGCAGGCATTTCTGCAGGCATCCGCTCAAGGAATAAATGATGAGGAAGGACTGCACGCGGTCCTGCGCGGCTTGCGCAAACAGGTGCTGCTGCGGGTAGCGTCGCGGGACCTGGCAGGACTGGCTGATCTGGCCGAGGTGATGTCATCCATGACAGTTCTGGCGGAGCTTACCATCGGTTTCGCGCTGGAGCGCTTGTACGCCTGGCTAGCTGAGCCAGGGCGTTACGGTCAACCGAAAAGCGCCGATAGCCGGGTTCAGCAGATGCTGGTCATCGGGATGGGAAAGCTTGGCGGTGGCGAACTCAATGTTTCTTCTGACGTGGATCTTGTTTTCGTATATCCGGAAGATGGCGAGACCGATGGACACCGGTCAATTTCCAATCAGGATTTTTTCGTTCGCCTGGGACGAAAACTGATTACAAGTCTTAATGACATTACCGCAGACGGTTTCGTTTTCCGGGTGGATATGCGGTTGCGGCCGTATGGGGAAAGCGGGCCGCTGACGATGAGCTTTGCCATGCTGGAAGAATATCTGATCACCCAGGGACGGGAATGGGAGCGTTATGCGTGGATCAAAGGCCGTGTCGTAGCAGGTCCGGGTGAAGAAAAACCAGTCCCTGTAGAGCAGATCACGCAACCCTTCGTGTTTCGCAAATACCTGGACTTCGGCGCCTACGAATCCATGCGCGCACTTCACGCCCAGATCCGCCGGGAGGTTCAGCGCCGGGAAATGTACGGAAATATCAAACTTGGGTCGGGCGGTATCCGCGAAATCGAGTTCATTGCCCAGGTATTCCAGCTGATCCGGGGCGGACGCGATCCGGATTTCCGCATCCGGCCCACGCTTGCTGTACTGAACTTGCTGGGGGAAAAACAACAGTTATCGGGGGAAACGGTGGCAGAACTGGTAGAGGCATACACTTTTTTACGCAACCTTGAGCATCGCCTGCAGTATCTTGACGATCAACAGACCCACGTTCTGCCTGAAAGCTCCCCGGATCAGTCGCTGATTGCAGCTTCGATGGGTTTTGCATCCTATGACGGATTTTTGAAGAAGCTCAACGACCATCGCTCGAATATAACGCGACATTTTGAGGCTATCTTCGCGACGCCGCGTACTTCTGAGGCCTCCAATGCGCTTGCCGACCTGTGGAAGGCTGGAGAAGACGGCGTTCAAGCCGAAGGCGCGCAGACGCAACTCACTAAACTGGGATTTTCCAATCCGGAGAAAGTTCTTGAGTGTGTGGAGGAATTTCGCTCGGGCACCCGCTACAGGCAACTGCCGCAAACGAGCAAAAAACGCATCGATGCGCTTGTTCCTGCCCTGATCGAAGTGGCTGCAAGGTTTCCTTCCGCAGACCTCACGCTGGAACGACTGATGCAGTTGCTGGAAACCGTCAGCAGGCGCTCGGCTTATCTGGCCCTCCTGCGCGAGCATCCCCACGCGTTGGGACGGGTAGCCAAGCTCGTCAGCGCAAGTCACTGGGCCAGTGAATACTTGAACAGGCATCCGATCCTGCTGGACGAACTGCTCCCGGGACAGTTTCGAGATCCGCTCGATTGGTCTCGTGCCGGGGAAAGGCTGATGCGCCAATTGCAGGATGCGGAGGGTTCCGGCGGCACCGATGTCGAACAGCAAATGGATATATTGCGGCATTTCCACCATGCCCAGGTATTTCAGTTGCTGGCGCGGGATGTGGAAGGATTGCTGCCACTTGAGACCTTGAGTGATCATCTTTCAGATCTTGCCGACTTGTTGCTCGATACCGTATTGCACCTCGCCTGGTCGGGGTTGAGGAGGAGGCATAGAGATATACCTGCTTTTGCCATCATCGGCTATGGCAAGCTCGGCGGCAAGGAACTTGGTTATGCCTCCGACCTCGATATCATTTTTCTCTATGACGATCCCCATGCCGACGCTCCAGAAAGCTATGCCCGGCTGAGCCAGCGTATCAACTCATGGCTCACCAGTTACACTTCAGCGGGATTGCTCTACCAGACAGACCTGCGTTTGCGCCCCAACGGTAGCAGCGGCCTTCTGGTGAGTTCGATTCAGGCATTTGCTGAATATCAGCATCACCATGCGTGGGTCTGGGAGCATCAGGCGTTGACTCGAGCGCGATTCGTGGCCGGAGATGCACAGGTAGGGGAGGCATTCGAGCATATTCGCAGGGAAGTGCTGCGTCACCCGCGGGAATTGCCGGATCTGAAACGGGAAGTATTGGTAATGCGGCAAAAAATGCTCGACGCTCACCCCAATAACAGCGGGTTGTTCGATATCAAGCATGACCGTGGGGGCCTTATCGACGTCGAGTTCATCGTGCAATACCTGGTCCTTGGATATGCCTGCCATCACAAGGAGTTGACCGGCAATATCGGTAATATCGCATTGTTGAAGCTGGCGGCAAAGCTGGGGTTGATCAGGAATGAAGTCGCAGAACCGGCCCTTAATGCCTACCGGGAATTTCGGCGGACGCAACACTGGCTGAGATTGAGCGGTTACTCCGACCTCGCTGGTTCGTCTTTCGCGAACGGCAAATCGCAAAAATTTGCACGCGTTGAAGCAGATTATTTTGAGAATGAAATCGCGGCAGTTTCCGGCTTGTGGAGCGAAGTCTTCGGCGCATCCGCGGTTTAGTCCTCCCTGGATTCAGGGTACACCTCCATCATATTCAGCAGTTCGATGAGATGAATGCGCACGCGCTGGAAATATTTCTTTAACCAATGGAGCAATTGTCTCTTGCGGTTTGGGTACGAAGTGCTATACCTCTAAAAAGTCCTGAAAAAATTCGACGTTTTCTTTGGTTATAGGTCCGTAAAGCCTATTAAATCTTTTAAGAAAGAGGGGAGAAAAGGGAGGTTTACATGCACTCAGTCAAAATACTCGCCGGAGCAACGTTTGCTACCGCCATTCTTTGCAGTCCCTCCGCGTGGTCCGCCGCCCCCGTGGTGTACAGCGGATCGGGCGCCAACGTAACTACCGCTCTTGACGCTTTTCGCGCCGCAATCGGAGGCGCCAAGAATACCGGTGCGCCCGAAATGAGCGGTCGCCGCGAAATCAGTTGGGATGGAGTCAGGCTTGACGGTACAGACGTGAATCCGAACACTCAAGTGGTTGACAGCGGTCATACAGTCATTCTCCCAGTTGATCGTTTCCGCGCCTAGGGCGCATTATTCGAGGATCCCTATGCGGTAAGCGGAGATGGCTTTGCCAGTGTTAACCCCGCCACGGCGGGGCAGTTTCCTGCCTTCAGTCCCAACAATACCTTCGTCATGCAGGATGACACTCCATACCAGTTCGACGACCGCTTCATCGGCCAAAGCTTCACCATTCCCGGCACGGCGACAGCAGCCGGGACACGTGGTTTCGGTGCCATCTTCGTCGATGTAGAAAAAGCTGGCAGCAGCAGCATCGAATACTTCGGTCATGACAGCAGTGGACACGAGGTCAGCCTCGGCACCTTTAATGTGCCCACGGGTACCAGCGGTGAACCGCAGTTCCTCGGCGTGCTGTTCGATCAGCCGGTGGTGACGGACGTGAAGCTGGCTGTGGGGACAAACACCCTGTTCAACTTCGATGGCACCCATTTTCAGTCGTTTGGCGGTGAAAATCTTGCTGGCGGTACTGATCTTGCCGTCACCGATGATTTCGTTTACGCGGAACCGACCATGGCAGCAGCCATTCCCGAGCCGTCATCTTATGCCTTGATGCTGGGGGGCCTTAGCCTGCTTGGTTTGATTGCCTATCGCAAGAGACCCGCGTTTAACCAGCTCTAGCATCATTTCAAACAAACCCCCTCTTAGCGAGGAGGTTTGTTTCAGTGACTTATTTTTATAGCTGACTGTTCCTGCAAGTGGCCCAAACACTCTCAGACCATCTGCAATCGTATTTGCCTATAACGGTAACGGGCTTATACTCTATCGGCAAATCGCTGGGATGGCACTTAATCCTAAAAACCGCCTGCCATTAATTAAGCTGTCTGTCAGCAGTAAATTCTGGTCTTCACGTTTGTTGCGAAACCGGATCTATCCCCGTCGGCATTCAGGATAAATTCCCTTTGATAGCAATTCCAGAATAAGCCGGGTACTAACGGACGAGCCGGGATAGGTATGTGGAACGGTTGCAAGTCCGGTGCAAACAGTCCGTTTTCCTGCATCCCTTCTCTCGAAAGGGAATCCAGAGGATCAGGAAATACGTTAGAATATACAAACTTAAATTCTCTCCGGAGTCTGTGAATGTCAATGGCTGACCGCGACGGTGTAATCTGGAGTGATGGAAAGATGATTCCGTGGCGTGAGGCTACCACCCATGTACTCACCCACACCCTGCACTACGGGATGGGGGTATTCGAAGGATTGCGCGCCTACGAAACCCCCCGTGGACCTGCAATTTTCCGTCTGAAAGAACACACCGATCGTTTATTCAATTCCGCGCACATCTTCATGATGAAGATGCCCTATGACAGGGCTACATTGATGCAGGCGCAGTGCGATGTCGTAAGGCAGAACAATCTCAAGTCGGGCTATATCCGTCCCATCGTATTTTACGGTTCGGAAGCGATGGGCATCTCAGCCAAAACGCTTTCCGTGCATGTGGCTATTGCAGCCTGGTCGTGGGGCACGTATCTCGGCCTTGATGGTCTCGAAAAAGGTATCCGTGTCAAGACATCGTCATTTACGCGGCATCATGTGAATGTCAATATGTGCCGCGCCAAATCAGTCACGACTTATGCAAATTCCATCCTGGCGCATCAGGAAGTAGCGCACGACGGCTATGACGAGGCGCTGCTTCTAGACGTGGACGGCTATGTTGCAGAAGGAGCGGGTGAAAACATATTCATCGTGAAGCAGGGCAAATTGTATACCCCTGACATGACTTCCTGTCTGGAAGGCATTACACGCGCGTCTCTCATAGAGCTCGCCGGAGAAATCGGCATTCCGGTTATCGAGAAGCGCATCACCCGAGATGAAGTCTATTGCGCGGATGAAGCCTTTTTTACCGGTACCGCAGCCGAGGTAACCCCGATCAGGGAGCTGGATAACCGCACGATAGGCAGCGGCAGGCGCGGCCCTGTCACGGAAAAACTCCAGGCCCTCTTTTTTGAATGCGCCAGGGGAAATGGCAAACATGCCGACTGGCTCACCTATGTCTGATAAAACTTTATATCCTCATCGATCCATTTAAGAGATACGTCTTAGGAAAATCTGATGCAGAAGCTTGCCGCCAACACCCAGCGCCAGATCGAGGTGACGTCCGATGATCTGCCGCTTCATTGTCCCACGCCTTCCATGCTGTTATGGAATTCGCATCCCCGGGTTTTTCTGCCCATAGAAGATACAGGGGAAGCGCTGTGTCCCTACTGTGGTACACATTATGTACTCAAGGGCGGCGCAGTTGCAGGCCACCATTGACCTGAATATACCTTAAAGCCCAAATACGAAATACGAGCAGCACAGTCGTAAACAGTGCGAATCCTGCCACTGAAGATACCATTGATACAGCTGAAATTCATCTACTGTCCACCCATCATCCATGCGTCAACTTCCACCAGAAATCTTCAAAGCCTATGACATTCGAGGGATTTTCGGAAAAACACTGACCGTTGAAGGTGCCGAAGCGATTGGTCACGCCATCGGCTCTGAGGGGCGTGCGCGCGGACTTGCCGCCATCACCATAGGGCGCGACGGAAGGTTGTCGGGTCCCGAGTTGGTGCAAGCCCTGGCCAGGGGTCTGCAAAAAAGCGGCGTCAACGTAATCGATGTCGGTGCTGTCGCGACCCCGATGCTCTACTACGCGGCGCATGAGTTGTCCGGTTATTCCGGCGTGATGGTAACCGGAAGCCATAATCCGCCGGAATACAACGGCTTTAAAATGGTACTGGGGGGAGAAACGCTTGCTGCGGAATCAATACAGGCCTTGCGTGCGCGCATCGAAAATGAAGACCTTGCTCACGGCAATGGAAGCTACCACAAGCAGGACATTGCGGAAGGATATCTCCGACGCATAACCGCAGACATAAAGCTGGGGCGGCCCATGAAGATTATCGTCGATTGTGGCAATGGGATACCCGGTTTATACGCTCCGGAGTTGTACCGCAGGCTCGGATGCGACGTAACGGAGTTGTTTTGCGAGGTCGACGGCAATTTTCCCAATCATCATCCGGATCCTTCGGTACCGGAGAATCTGCGGGATGTGGTGCAAGCGCTTGAAACGACTGATGCCGAGATAGGGCTGGCCTTCGATGGAGATGGTGACCGCGTGGGCGTAGTTACCAAAAGTGGAACGATCATTTATCCGGATCGGCAATTGATGCTGTTTGCAGCCGACGTGTTGTCGCGGAATCCGGGTGGCCGGATCATTTTCGATGTGAAATGTACGCGTAATCTGGCGCCCTGGATCGTGCAGCACGGAGGCGAGCCGATCATGTGGAAAACCGGTCACTCCTTCATCAAGGGTAAACTGAAGGAAACCGGGGCGCTGCTGGCGGGGGAAATGAGTGGCCATATCTTTTTCAAGGAGCGCTGGTATGGCTTCGACGACGGGCTCTATGCCGCAGCCCGTTTGCTGGAGCTGCTCAGTTCCAGGGTGGATATTGATGCTGCATTCAACTCGATTCCGGACGCGGTTAGCACGCCAGAGTTACAGATCAGGTTGAAGGAAGGGGAAAACTACGCGATTATCGCGCAACTGCAGAAAACAGCCCGCTTTGACGGGGCTGAGCGCATCATTACTATCGATGGAATGCGAGTCGAATATGAAGATGGTTTCGGCCTCGCGCGCTCATCCAATACCATGCCGGTAATCGTGCTGCGCTTCGAGGCAGACAGCGAGGCAGCTTTGAGGCGTATCCAGAATGATTTTTGCAGAGCGATCCTGCAAATCAAACCGGACGCGGAACTGCCTCATCAACTGAGGGGAAATCCTCTTTCCGCCACATGCTGATGAGTTGCTGGAATGTTCTGAAGGACGTTGCCAGCAAGTTACAGGAATGGAAATGCCCCGCGTGGGAAGTCAAACTGAGATATAACTGAATATGATGAACAGGAGAGAGGGCACCAGGACCAACGTTTTGTTCGTTTGCATGGGCAACATCTGCCGCTCGCCCACCGCTGAGGCCGTTTTTCGGCACCAGGTCATCGCGGCTGGGGTGGAGGAAGAAATCCACATCGACTCTGCCGGTACACATGATTATCACATCGGCGAGCCGCCGGATGAAAGGGCGCAAAGAGCAGCGGGAAGAAGGGGATATGACACAAAAGCATTGCGTGCTCGCATGGTAGATGAAAAGGACTTCGAGTTTTTTCACTATATTCTGGCAATGGACAGGGCGAACCTGGCTGTCCTTCAGAGAGAATGCCCAGCAGAATACAGTCATAAACTCGGATTACTGATGCAGTACAGTGAAAAATTCTCCGAAGGAGTACAGGAAGTGCCGGACCCTTATTTTGGGGGAAGCCAGGGCTTCGAGCATGTGCTCAACCTGGTGGAGGATGCCGGGCGGGGGTTGCTCAACCGGATTCGTACGGAAAATCGGGAAATGGGTTGCGCTGAATAACCGGAGTTGCGCATGCAGTTCAAGCCCAAGCGAAATTTCATCAAGCTGCTGGATGAGGTGGCGCGCAGTGTGTCGATGCCGCGATATCGATGTGTATAAAGGCGGGAGAGTCTATCCCGCCTTTTTTCGTGAATCAGGTTGAACCGAGCTTTTACTTATGGGTTTCGACCTGTACCAACGATTCGTGCTGCTCGATTACCGGTGGAGGAGGCGTTCTTTTACGTCGAGGCTGCGCTTTCATTGCTTCCGCTTCAGTTTCAGTTTCAGCAGGTCTTATCTTTTCGGGAAGGGTCTCGATCATGATCAGGCCCGCTGCACTTAAATCGAGGGATTGCGTGGCCCCTGGTTGCTGAGGAGGCTCAGCTTGCTGCCCCTCTTGTGCAGGAACTTCTTCCTGTTCGATTTCTGCGGTTTCTGCACGGGGCATAGCCATTTCCAGGGCGCTCACGAGAACCCTGGAGGTGTCGTCCTCCGGAACGCTCCTTGCTGCTTCAACCGGCGGCTCTGATACCGGCGGTTCTGATGCCATTAAAATCGACGCACCCATAACCGCTGCTTTGGTCGCTGCCTCCCTCCGGTCCTCAGACAGCTTGTCGGATGGCTCATAAGCAATCTGGTGTTCATTCGCTGGAGCCACTTTTTCGGTTATCGTAGCTGCCGGAGCAGGGGCAGATTCCACTGCAGCCACCTCGGGCACAACCACCGGCAGAACTCTATCCGCATGCAAAGGTGCGGAATGGGTGTCATCCCTTGCCCCCGCAGGGGATTCCATCAATGCCTCTTTTTCGTCCAGGAGGACAGAAGCCAGGGCAAGCGACGGTGTTCCATTTATCGGGCTCGAAATGATATCCGCCGCAGGATTGTCCTCATGCGCGACCTGATCGGCAGATTGCTGGAAAGGAGAATCCTTTACAATTGTCTGCCCGGCTTCACGCGCTGCACGATCCGGGCGCTCGCTCCGGTCGCGTTGCCTGCCACCACGCCGTCTGCGGCGGCTGCCTTCCTCGCTTGACTGTACGACTTCTTCCGTGGCGGACGGTTGCTCGGAAGAGAGCTTGAGGTCCGTCCGCGGTTTTTCTTCACGCTGCGGCCGGGGATGCTTTTTCGCAGCAGCTTTTTCGCCCGGAGTTTTTGCCTCGCTGCGTTCCTGGCGCTGGGGCACAGCTTCGCGCACCGACCCTGGGGCACCGCCTGGGCCGACTTCGCTCCCGCGCGCTGCGCGCTCATCACGTGGACGTTGGGCGGTGCGTGCCGCCTTTTCACTTTCACCGTTGCGTCCTTCCCGGCGGTCGCGGCGTCCCTGGCCCCGTTCCTCACGATGGGCAGCAGCGGCAGCCGGTTCGTGCCGAACAGTCTTTTCGCCGACCCCCACCTGTTTAAACCAGCCGAATATTTTATCGAGCAGGGAAAGCGGTTCCGGTTCATGCTGCGGTTTTTGCTCGCGTATCGGCGCAGGTTGGGACGGCGTGATGCCTCTTACCGCTGCCTGTTGCCGCACAGGCTTGGCTTCCTGTCCGCTTGAAGGGAGGGGGATCTCCTGGGGCGGTTTCTCCACCAACTGATAACTCGTCTGAACTTCACCAAGTTTTACGTCGTCATGACGCAGGCGCGTGATGCTGTAATTGGGCGTTTCGAGATGGATGTTGGGAATCAGAACGACACTTACTTTCAGGCGTGCTTCGATTGCATGAATTTCCGCACGTTTTTCGTTCAGCAGGTAGGTCGCTACATCTACCGGCACCTGAGCATGCAGCACCGCCGTATTTTCCTTCATCGCTTCTTCCTGAATGATTCTGAGGATATGCAACGCCGAGGAATCGGTGCCCCGGATGTGACCGGTGCCGTGGCAGCGTGGACAGGAAATGTAGCTGCTTTCACCTAGGGAAGGCCGCAGTCGCTGGCGCGATAATTCGAGCAAACCGAAGCGGGAAATCTTGCCCATCTGCACGCGTGCCCGATCGTAGCGCAACGCGTCGTGCAACCGGTTTTCCACCTCGCGCTGGTTGCGCGAAACTTCCATGTCAATAAAGTCGATCACCACAAGGCCCCCGAGGTCGCGCAGCCGCAGTTGCCGCGCAATTTCGTCTGCCGCCTCCAAATTGGTAGCCAAGGCCGTCTGTTCGATGTCGGAACCACGGGTGGCACGGGCTGAATTTACGTCCACCGATACCAGGGCTTCCGTATGATCGATCACGATCGATCCACCTGAAGGAAGGGTAACCTGTCGTGAATATGCGGTTTCGATCTGGTGTTCGATTTGAAAGCGGGAAAACAGGGGCACGTCGTCGCGATAGAGCTTGACCCGCGCTACATTGCCTGGCATGACATGCCCCATGAACTGGCATGCCTGCTCATAGATGCTTTCCGTGTCAATCAGGATTTCACCGATTTCCTGATTGAAGTAATCCCGAATTGCCCTGATGACGAGGCTGCTTTCCTGGTAAATCAGGAAAGCGCCGCTCTGGCCTTTGGAAGCATCTTCAATAGCGCGCCACAACTGCAGCAGGTAGTTGAGGTCCCACTGCAACTCTTCTTCGCTGCGTCCTATCCCTGCCGTCCGGGCTATGATGCTCATGCCTTGGGGAATGTTCAAATGCGACATGACATCGCGCAGTTCGGCGCGATCTTCGCCCTCTATGCGGCGCGAGACACCTCCCCCGCGCGGGTTATTGGGCATCAGCACCAGATAACGGCCCGCGAGTGAGATATAGGTGGTAAGTGCGGCTCCTTTTGTTCCCCGTTCGTCCTTGTCCACCTGGACGATGAGCTCCTGGCCTTCATGAAGCGCGTCCTGGACTCGAACCCGACCCGGGTCCGGGCTCTCTTTCAAATAAGAGCGGGAAATTTCCTTGAACGGCAGAAAACCATGCCGCTCACCCCCGTACTCGACGAAGGCGGCTTCGAGGCTTGGTTCAAGACGGGTGATAACAGCTTTGTAGATATTGCTCTTGCGTTGTTCCTTGCCGGCAGATTCAATGTCGAGATCGATGAGTTTTTGACCGTCGACAATAGCGACACGCAATTCCTCCGGCTGTGTCGCATTAAATAACATGCGTTTCATTTTTTATGCCTCCCGCGCTCTAGTCACGGGCAGACAGCCTACGCGCGCAGGAAAACATGTCCTGCGCGCGTATACGAGAGCTTTTAGTCAGACAACTTGATCATGGCGTGGTAGCTGCTTATTAGTAGCTGCTTGTTAAAAATGGCCACTTCTCTGGCTTATTCTCTGGCTTGTCACTGTGGCCCTGCTTTATTTCGCAAGCAGAACCAGGAAATTAGTTTCAATCAGGTTTCGACTAGGGCTGCCCGTAACCAGGCGCTTCGAAACTGAAAACTGAAATCGACGTGTGCTTTGAGCGCGTAAATCCATTACTATCGCTACTTTATTGGTGAGCGACATTAACCATATCTTGGGGTCAGCTCTTTTCCCTCGGATAAAATCCCATCAACAGTACCACCTCGTGCACCGGATAAAGGATAGGCTGGAACCCTGACTTGACAAGTATAAGTAGAGTTAAAGATTTACGCAAAGAATTTCCTCCAAGTCCTGCGGTGAAGGAAATCATAGGGGAGGACAGCAAGGGGCAGCGTATTGATAATTTTTTAATCAAACGCTTGAAAAACGTGCCCAAAAGTCACATCTACCAGTTGTTGCGCAGCGGGCAGGTGCGGATTAACAGCAAGCGAGCCGCTCCGGACTACCATCTCCAGTCTGGAGATACCGTTCGCATACCTCCGGTGAGAATGGTGGAAAGATCGGCGCCGCCCCCGAAGAAATTGAGCAAACCGGGTTTTATTGCATTCCAGGTTTTGTTCGAGGATGATGCACTGATTGCCGTCAACAAGCCTCCCGGAGTTGCCGTGCATGGAGGAAGCGGCATAAGTTTCGGAGTGATAGAGCAATTGCGCGCCCAGCATCCTGACTGGAGGTTTCTGGAACTCGTGCATCGACTGGACAGGGAAACTTCCGGCGTATTGCTTCTTGCCAAGAACCGGCCGGCACTTGTAGAGTTGCATCAACAACTTCGTGCTGGAGAGGTGGAAAAGCACTACCTGACCCTGGTCAAGGGGCGGTGGCGTAATGCACGACAGAGTGTCAGGCTGTCGCTCAGAAAATATCTGACACCTGCCGGTGAGCGGCGTGTAGCAGTGGAAAAGGATGCAGATGAAAAAAAAGGTGGAATGAGCGCTCATACTGTTTTCATCCTGCGAAAATCTTGGCAGAGCTTCAGCCTGCTGGAGGCTGAACTGAAAACCGGGCGTACCCATCAGATTCGCGTGCACCTTGCCTATCTCGGGTTTCCTATAGCGGGAGATGACAAGTATGGTGATTTTGCCTTGAATAAGGATATTGCCCGGCGTGTTCCTGGTTTGGAGCGCATGTTTCTCCATGCCCGGGCGATCGAATTCACGCATCCCGTTACGCATGAAAAACTTCGTCTCGAAGCGCCGCTGCCGGATGATCTGCAAAAATTTCTGAATGCGATGGATAACCACGATAAATCATCGAAGCTTCCGGCGGAAAGGACGCTCTCCTGACTAGAGATCGCTACAGGTATGGTAGCCGGGGGCGGAAGCCAATGAGCAGTTTTGGCGGTTTTATGTTTGTGGCCTGTCGCTGCGGCAGGACGCTTTATTTGACTTGAAGGATCGAAATAATTATGTCTGATTCACAGAATCGAAATGAAGATTGGGACAGGCAGGTGCTGGAAAAGCTGGTGTTCTCCACCTTGCAGGAACAGCGTCGCACACGGCAGTGGGGGGTATTTTTCAAGTCTATTACTTTTATCTGGCTGTTTATCCTGCTATTTTTCGGTCTTGGGTGGTTTGAGGACAGCAGTATGTCCATTTCCGGCAAGCATACCGCTCTCGTCGATTTGCGCGGTGTAATCTCTCCCGACAGCATCAGCAGCGCGGAAAACATTACCGCGGGTTTGCAGCAGGCATTCAAGGACGCAAAAACGCAGGGTGTGATCCTGCGCATCAACAGTCCTGGGGGAAGTCCCGTCCAGGCAGGATACATCAATGATGAGATACGCCGCCTGCGTGCAGAATATCCTGAAATACCGCTCTACGCGGTCGTGGAAGATATCTGCGCTTCAGGTGGTTATTATGTAGCAGTTGCCGCCGACAAGATATATGTGGACAAGGCAAGTATCGTTGGTTCCATCGGCGTCCTGATAAACGGGTTCGGTTTCACGAAAGCAATGGAAAAGCTTGGCATCGAAAGGCGGTTGATCACGGCAGGGGAAAGCAAGGCCTTTCTCGATCCATTTTCTCCCAACAATCGCGAGCAGGAGGAATATGCAAAGAAAATGCTGGGTGATATCCATGAGCAATTTATTCAGGTAGTTCAGCAAGGCCGGGGCGAACGCCTGAAAGAAAGACCGGAAATATTCAGCGGCAAGGTGTGGACAGGTCAAAAAAGTGTCGAACTGGGGCTTGCTGACGGAATGGGCAGCGCGGAGTACGTGGCGCGGGAAATTATCAAGGCGGAACGCATTGTCGACTATACAACTCGGGAAGGAGTTGCCGAACGCCTTGCCAAGCGCTTTGGAGGAGTGCTAGCGGAAACATTGGGTGGTTTGGGAATGAGTGCGGGATTCCACTAATCCGGATATTTCGCCAGATTACTCTCGGGGCGACCCTGGCGAGTGGAGCAGTGTCTTCCGAAGGAAGATGCGACTCCGAAACGGGAAATTGCAAGGCGACCGTGCGGGGAAAAAGTACTCTGTATACGATACGCTTTCCCTAAGCGTACACTCTGACATAGGGGCGCGGTCGCGGCGCCCCTCCGCTGCACGATCCCACTTCGCGGTCCCTTATGTCGTGTTCCGGACGCTCTACCCATGCAACAAAAAGACAGCAGGTTTGTTACTGAGGTCGGGCGAGACGCGCTTCCACTCCTTGATGGTCCTGGTTGCGATGAATTCGTCTGCAAGGGTGAGATTGCATGCGATACAGAGAACCGTTCCTTCGCGGCAGGTGGCAGTGATCGCCTCCAGCAGCTTCTGGTTGCGATAAGGCGTTTCGATGAATATCTGGGTTTGATCGCTGGTGATGGAGTTCTTTTCCAGTTCCATGATTTTTTTTATACGCTTGCTGTTTTCAATGGGCAGATAGCCATGAAACGCAAAGCGCTGGCCATTCAATCCGGAGGACATCAGCGCGAGAAGAATGGAGGAGGGGCCAACGAGAGGAACTACCCGGATGTTTTTCTGGTGAGCCAAACGTACCAATCCAGTTCCCGGATCGGCTATTGCGGGGCAGCCAGCTTCCGATAACAATCCTGTATCTATTCCCGCGAGCAGTGGCGCAAGCAGGTTCTCAAATTCCCTGGCGTGAGTGTGTTCGTCCAACACCTGCATGGTAATCTGCTGCAAAGGGAGAGCACAGCCCACCTGTTTCAGGAATTGCCTGGCTGTTTTCGGATGCTCGACAATATAATGATCGAGCCGGGCAATACATTCATGAACCGCAGGAGGCACTATCCAGCCAATATCGCTGTTGCCTAATGGTGCAGGGATAAGATAGAGCGTTCCTGTACTCAAACTATCTCGACACCTTCAAGCGTCAGCATTTCAACAAGCGCAATGAGCGGTAAACCGATTAATGCAGTGGGATCCTCGCTTTCCATATGCTCTATCAGCGCGATCCCCAGTCCTTCGAGCTTCGCACTGCCGGCACAGTGATACGGTTGTTCCTTATCGAGATAATTTTCTATCTGATGATCGCTTAAGAGACGGAATTTGATACGAGAGGGCACGAGGCGTGCCTGCATGTTGCCTTGAGCGCTGTTGAAAAGGCAAAGTGCAGTATAAAACAGAACTTCTTTTCCACGGACAAGCTGCAACTGCCGGGTTGCATTGTGATGGTTCAGTGGTTTTCCGAGTTGGATACCTTCGAAAACCGCCACCTGGTCGGCGCCAATAATTAAAGCGCCGGGATGAGTTGCTGCAACTGCACGGGTTTTCGCAGCAGCCAGGCGAACGGCAGTAGCGTCCGGACTTTCACCGGGCAGAGGCGTTTCATCGATATCTGGATTACTGACGTCGAAGGGGATCTGCAGGCGCTGGAGAAGATCCCGGCGATAAATGGAACTGGACCCTAATATAAGCTGTTGCGCAATCTGCTTTGTTTTCAATGTTTATTATTTTGGAGGGGAGGGAGCTTTTTTGACACTCAAGGGCAAAAAATATATCATGCGCGCCGTGTAACGCTGCAAATTGACCAGGATTGTAATACCAAGTGTGCGCCGACATCAATTGAGTATCAGGGCGCGCGGCTTGCGGATATAAAGCATATAAGAAGTTATGTCCTATGTCAGGTAACCGCAATATGGGGTATTTCCAGAAAAGCAGCGAGATTTTGAAGCCGGTAGAAGACAAGAGCGCAATGTTTATGGGTATCCCGCTCGTCATAGATTCCCTGGATTTCGCGTGTAAGGCGGAAGTGTGCCGTGGTAAGATCGCGATTGCCGGATTTCAGCGTCTGCAGGATTATCTGGTTAACAACTCCGGTGAGTTGGGATATGGGGTTATTGGAGCGCTGAATGCAAACGGAAGGCCAGTTTTACGCGTAGACATTCAAGGTGTCGTAAACCTCCAATGCCAGCGTTGCCTGGAGGAACTCGAACATGTGCTCGACATCCATACAGAGTTGCTACTGGCGCAAAATGAGCAAGAGCTCCAGAGCTTTGATGAGGACGAGTACGTGGACTGCATTCTGGCTCAGCCCGATATGGATGTTCTGGTGCTTATCGAGGATGAAATCATTCTGGGTCTGCCCGTATCTCCACGCCACGAACAGAGCGAATGCACGTCTGGCAGACGGGAGGAGGGGAAGGCAATAAGGGAAGTATCTCCCTTTGCCGCTCTGGCGGCACTGAAAAAAACGCATTGAATTTATTGAGGAGTTGAATTTATGGCAGTGCAACAAAACAAGAAGTCCCCCTCCAAGCGGGGCATGCACCGGTCGCATGATTTTCTGAGGACGACGTCTCTGTCGGTTGACTCCGGCACGGGTGAGGTGCATTTGCGTCATCACATCAGTCCCACCGGCTATTATCGCGGCAAAAAGGTTGTCAAAACAAAAGAAGATTGAATTTCGCCCGTTGATTTTTCGGTCCGAAGTTTATTCCGGCCTCAAGGGCAGAAATTGACTATAACCGTAGCTGTAGACTGCATGGGCGGCGATCACGGCCCTCATGTGACGGTTCCCGCAGTCGTCGACTATCTCCAGAGCAACCCTGCGATCGACGTGGTTCTGGTAGGGTTGTCCGATGTTATCGAATCCGAGCTGCGTGCCATAAGGTGTACGCAGAACCCTCGGCTCAGGATTCATGCTGCAAGCGAGGTCGTCGGCATGGACGAATCTCCAGCGACGGCGTTGCGGGGTAAAAAAAATTCTTCGATGCGCGTTGCGCTCGACTTGGTCAAGAGCGGTGAAGCTCAGGCCTGCATCAGCGCCGGTAACACCGGAGCATTGTTAGCGACTTCCCGGTTTGTGTTGAAGACGCTCCCGGGTATCGATCGGCCGGCTCTTGCGGTGGTATTGCCCACCATGAAAGGGCACACCTATGTGCTTGATCTCGGCGCAAACGTGGATTGCACTGCGGAGCATCTGCTTCAATTCGGTGTGATGGGCGCCACCTTGGTCTCGAGTATCGAGAACAAGGAAAAACCGAGCATCGGTTTGTTGAATATCGGCGAGGAAGAGATCAAAGGAAATGATGTGGTGAAGCGCGCGGCGGAACTGCTACGTGACAGTGGGCTTAATTTCTACGGAAATATCGAGGGAAACGACATCTATAAAGGAACGACCGATGTGGTTGTGTGCGATGGCTTCGTCGGTAATGTTGCGCTGAAAACCTCGGAAGGCGTAGCGCAAATGCTCTCGCATTACCTGCGCGAAGAATTCAGGCGGAACCTTCTCACTAAACTTGCGGGGCTTATCGCCATGCCCGTGATCAGAGCCTTCAAGCGCCGTGTCGATCACCGGCGCTACAACGGGGCTAGTCTGCTCGGACTCCGCGGCATCGTCATCAAGAGCCATGGTTCGGCTGATAGGCGGGCATTCGGTTTTGCGATTGCGCGCGCCGTGGATGAAGTACGGGGCGGAATGTTGCGCCATATAAGCGAGCGGGTGGCGCAATTACCGCATCAATCCATGTCATCCTCCTCTTACACCCAATCGTTGGCGGAAGAGAGTCCGGTATGAAGTATGCCAGAGTCATTGGAACCGGCAGTTATTTGCCCGATAAAATTCTCACTAATCATGATCTGGAGCGCATTGTCGACACGAGCGACGAGTGGATCCGGACCCGTACCGGCATTGCGCAACGGCATATCGCCGCCGACTCGGAAATGGCAAGCGATCTCGCTTTGAATGCGAGCCGTGAAGCAATAAAGGCAGGTGGGATCGATCCACGGGAGATCGAACTGGTGATTGTCGCCACCACCACGCCCGACATGATATTTCCCAGCACGGCATGCATCCTGCAGGATAAGCTCGGTATCGGGGATTGCGCAGCATTTGATGTACAGGCGGTATGCAGCGGTTTTATCTACGCGCTTGCCACTGCAGATATGTTCATTCGAACTGGGAAATGCCGGACGGCGCTGGTTGTCGGCGCAGAAGTCTATTCACGCATACTGGACTGGAGCGACCGCAACACTTGCGTACTGTTCGGTGACGGCGCGGGCGCTGTGCTGTTGAGGGGCGATGAACAGCCCGGAATCCTTTCAACGCATTTGCATGCGGACGGGAGCCAGAGCAAGATTCTTTCCGCACCGGCTAACATCTGTGGCGGCAAAGTGCAAGGTAAACCCTTTGTTGTGATGGAGGGTAATACGGTTTTCAAGTTTGCGGTAAAGGTTCTGGAAGAAGTCGTACACGAGGCTTTGACTGAAAACAACCTGGAGTCATCGGATATCGATTGGCTGATTCCGCATCAGGCCAATATCCGTATTATTGCTTCGACTGCAAAAAAACTCGGCATTTCCATGGATAAGGTCGTCGCCACCGTGGATAAGCACGGTAACACTTCCGCCGCCTCGATTCCATTGGCCATCGATATCGCTGTCCGAGACGGGCGCATCAAATCTGGCCAGCATGTGCTTCTGGAAGGCGTGGGGGGAGGTTTTACCTGGGGAGCGGCATTAATCCGCTGGTAAGCCAGTTCCTGCTGCTGGACTCCCGTATTTTAATTGTTCTTGTTTCAGTTCCCTTTCCAGCGGGGTTTTAAAAACTTTTCTTTCCTCGGCTCGAAGGTTTTTTCGTTGCCTGCCGCAGATGGAACCGTCGAAGGGTTGTACTGATACTGATGAGCGTACAGGTTAAATTTGCATGTGTTTTCCCGGGACAGGGGTCTCAGTCCATAGGGATGATGGCCGGATACGGCAGTTTTCCAGTGGTACGGCAGACTTTTGCTGAAGCATCCGATGTGTTGAAGCAGGATTTGTGGGGGATGGTGTGCGACGGTCCGGCCGAAACCCTCAATCTGACCGTTAATACCCAGCCGCTGATGCTGACTGCCGGAGTAGCGGTTTACCGGGCGTGGCAGACCCTGGGCAAAGTCAGGCCGGCCTTCATGGCGGGGCACAGTCTCGGGGAATATACAGCGCTGGTAGCGTCCGAGGCATTGTCTTTTGCTGACGCCTTGCCGTTGGTACGCTTCCGCGCGGAGATAATGCAGCAGGCTGTGCCTGAAGGAGTGGGCGCGATGGCGGCAATTCTCGGACTCGATGATGACATTGTACGCTCGATCTGCCGGGAGGTTACAGAAGCATCGGATGGGGAATCGCTGGAACCGGCAAATTTCAATTCACCCGGACAGATCGTGGTTGCGGGTCACAAAGACGCGGTGGTTCGTGGTATGGAAGCGGCAAGGTCTAAAGGCGCAAAGCGGACCGTCATATTGCCCATGAGCATTCCTTCGCACTGCTCCCTGATGAAACCCGCAGCGGAAAAAATGCGCCAGCAACTGGCGCAAGTCACGCTTCGTTCACCCAAGATCCCACTATTGCATAATGCGGATGTAGAACAGCACGAGGATGCTGAGAGCATCAAGGAAATTCTGGTCCGGCAGTTGTTCAATCCTGTCCGCTGGACGGAGATCATCCGTTTTATTTCTGGCGCTGGCATCCATCACGTGGTGGAATGCGGGCCGGGCAAGGTTCTGTCCGGACTCAATAAACGTATAGATGCAAATTTGCAGAGCCTCGCATTGAGCGACGATGCGGCGCTTGGCCATGCGGCGGCTTTGGCAGGATAAAGGTCAAGCGGACATATCCAGCGTGGCCGCATTGCTCATCATTGAACGACGTATTGGAGATCATGCCGCAAAATCAGACAGCACTTGTAACCGGCGCCAGCCGGGGAATCGGGCAAGCCATTGCCCTTGAACTCGGTAGACAGGGGGTTACCGTTATCGGTACAGCGACAACAGAGGATGGCGCCCGAAATATCGATCACTTCCTGAAAGAGGCAGGCTTCAGGGGAACGGGGATGGCATTGAACGTGAATAACCCCGCACAGGTCGAAAGCGTTATCAAGACAGTACAAGAGGAATTCGGCGAGATCGCAATCCTGGTGAACAATGCCGGCATCACCCGCGACAACCTGCTTCTCCGCATGAAGGATGAGGAATGGGATGAGATCATGGAAACGGATCTCAAATCGGTGTTTCGCTTGAGCCGCGCCGTGCTGAGGTCAATGATGAGAGTGCGTTACGGGCGCATCATCAATATTTCCTCGATAGTCGGGGCTACCGGAAATATCGGCCAGGCCAATTATGCCGCTGCAAAGGCCGGAATATTCGGTTTCAGCAAGTCCCTTGCCCGGGAAGTGGCGAGTCGCAATATCACGGTCAATTGCATCGCGCCCGGGTTCATTGCAACAGACATGACTCAATCCCTTACAGAAAAACAACAGCAGGTATTATTTCAGCAGATTCCAGTCGGAAGGCTTGGATGCCCCGAGGATGTGGCGACAGCAGTGGCTTTTATTGCCTCACCCGCTGCCGCATACATAACGGGCGCCACCCTTCACGTGAACGGCGGAATGTATATGGATTAGCAATGGGAACGGCGCGCCAAGGATGGATTCCGCCTCATCCAGTCGCGCCATGTGACTGTATGGCTGTCAGAATGGGAGATGGGGTTTTGGTGTCCGGTGTATTAGGTCTGGAATGTGTCGATTTTACTAATATGGAAAACTTGCTAGAATGGCGGCGTTTTTTCTTACGGAGAGAGGTTACCTAGATGGAAAACGTGGAACAACGTATAAAAAAAATTGTAGCGGAGCAGTTGGGCGTGAACGAGGCTGATGTCAAAAACGAATCTTCCTTTGTGGATGATCTAGGCGCCGATTCGCTTGATACGGTGGAGCTTGTGATGGCGCTGGAAGAGGAGTTCGAGTGCGAAATTCCTGACGAACAGGCTGAGAAAATAAATACTGTTCAACAGGCAATCGACTATATCAATTCTCACAGCAACTGATTTTGTTTCCAGTAAATCCATATCGGAGTCATTTTGTCGAAACGTAGGGTAGTGATCACCGGACTAGGCATAATTTCGCCAGTCGGTAATTCGGTTTCAGATGCCTGGGCCAATATTCTTGCCGGGAAATCCGGGGTTACTCGAATCAACCGTTTCGACTCTTCCGCATTCGCTTCTCAGATAGCCGGAGAAGTCAAAGGTTTTGATATCACGAATTATCTTACCGCCAAGGACGCGCGTCGAATGGATGTATTCATTCATTACGGCATGGCTGCAGGAATTCAGGCGGTAAAGGATGCGGGTATTGAAGACATAGCCGCCAGCAATCTCGATCCTGAACGAATCGGCGTCAATATCGGCTCCGGTATTGGGGGGCTGTCCATGATCGAGGGAACGTACGACGCCTATCACGCCGGTGGTGTGCGCAAGATTTCCCCATTTTTCATTCCCAGCACCATCATCAACATGATCGCAGGTAATCTGTCCATCATGTATGGTTTTCAAGGGCCGAATCTGGCCATTGTTACCGCTTGCACCACCGCTACCCACTGTGTGGGGGATTCAGCCCGGCTGATAGAATATGGCGATGTGGATGTGATGATCGCGGGTGGAGCCGAATCCTGCGTAACACCCCTTGCAATAGGTGGATTTGCGGCAGCGCGAGCCCTTTCCACCCGCAATGACGACCCTGCCACTGCCAGTCGCCCATGGGATAAGGGCCGCGATGGTTTCGTCCTGGGGGAGGGGGCGGGTGTTCTGGTGCTGGAAGAGATGGAGCATGCCATGCGTCGCGGAGCCAGGATTTATGCTGAGCTTGCCGGTTTTGGCATGAGCGCCGATGCGTACCACATGACTGCACCCTCTGAAGACGGAGAGGGCGCCGCGCGTTGCATGACGAATGCGCTCCGGAATGCCAGGCTGAACGCGGATGACGTCGACTACATCAATGCCCACGGCACATCGACGCCGCTAGGAGATGTTGCAGAAACCGTTGCAGTAAAGCGATGCTTTGGAGAGCATGCAAAGCAGCTCGTGGTGAATTCTACAAAATCCATGACGGGTCATCTGCTCGGCGCAGCAGGCGGGGTAGAAGCAATATTCAGCGCGCTGGCCGTACACCACCAGGTTTCACCTCCCACGATCAATATTTTCGATCAGGACCCGGAGTGCGATCTGGATTATGTTCCCAACCATGCGCGAGAAATGAAGATCGATGTGGCAATGTCGAACTCATTTGGTTTTGGCGGTACGAATGGCACCTTGATTTTCCGAAGAACCTGATTTCTGCTTTGTGGCGAAACTACTGAAGCGCTTCATCCGCGTCGTTTTTCTGGGAACGGCGCTCTTTTCCGCATGGGTAGGGTATAGGGTCAGCAAACCCGTTGAGCTTCCCATTGTTCCTTATGAGTTTTCGATCGAGCAAGGCAGCAGTGTAAAAACCATCGCCGGTCAACTGGCGAATGCCGGTGTTTTGCCTGATGCCTGGTCTTTTGTCCTGTTGTCCCGCTTGATGGGTGTCGCTACATCACTCAAGGCGGGAGACTATGAGATTACTGCGAGCATTTCGCCATTTCAGTTGCTACAGCGAATAACCAGGGGTGATAGCAGCCAGAGTGAAATCAGATTCATCGAGGGCTGGACTTTTTCCCAGCTCAGGCGAATGCTGGATGAGCATCCCGCTCTCCGCCACCAGACCACTCACCTGAGCAACGGGGAGATTCTGCGGCTGATCGGAGCAACCGAGGCTGCGGCAGAGGGATTGTTTTTTCCGGATACCTATTTCTTTGCGCGTGGGAGCAGCGATGTAGCAGTATTGAAACGCGCTTACCGCGCCATGCACAACCACATGGATATCGCCTGGGCACAGCGGGCAGTAAACCTTCCTCTGAAAGATCCGTACGAGGCCCTGATCCTGGCATCGATCATTGAAAAGGAAACAGGTCGGGAGGATGATCGCAGAATGGTCGCCGCCGTGTTTATCAACCGCTTGCGGTCACGCATGTTGCTACAGACAGATCCGGCAGTCATTTATGGTCTGGGCGATAAATTCGATGGCAACCTGCGTAAAAAAGATCTCTTGAGCGACCAGGAATATAATACTTACACACGTCCTGGCCTGCCGCCAACTCCCATTGCCTTGCCTGGTTTGGCTTCAATCCGCGCCGCGCTCAATCCCGCAACGACCGATGCGCTGTATTTTGTTGCGAAGGGGAACGGAGAGTCCCATTTTTCCAGCAATCTGTCTGACCATAACCAGGCCGTTTCCAAATACCAGAAACGGTAGTATCCGGCCCATGACACGTGTACTGGGGCACCCGCGCGCAAGGGCGAGCGCTTTTTCTACTGTTTGATCCTGATTCCGATCTCTTCACAAAAGTTAAATTGAACATTACCTTCTTCAAAAGTAAAATAGTGCGTTATTTATCACAACGATAAGCAGAACTGCGCCAGGATGCGCTCCAGCAATCCGGGCCACACCAGTTCACCTCCCAATCCCGTCTCCAAAATTAAATAACTCAATCAGGAAGGAGCAAATGAGCCATACACTATATGAAGCCTCTGTCATTCGTGTGCAACGATGCGAACTGGCTGTTCCCGGTTCGAACCCTGGCATGTTCGAGAAAGCCCTGAAAAGCGGTGTGGATTTCGTTTTTCTCGATCTCGAAGACGCCGTTGCCCCGGATGACAAGCTGACTGCACGAAAAAACGTTATCGAGGCGCTCAATGACCTGGACTGGAGAGGCCACGGAGTGACTGTTTCGGTACGGATAAACGGTCTGGATACCCAGTTCATGGTTCGTGATGTGGTTGACGTGGTCGAAAAAGCAGGTCACAAGCTGGATACCATACTGATCCCGAAGGTGGGGATATATTCGGATGTCTATATGGTTGAAGCCATGCTCAACCAGCTGGAGATGCAGCAGGGACTGAAAAACCGGATAGGCATTGAAGCATTGATTGAAACGGCGCTGGGTATGGCGAATGTGGAAGACATTGCGCGCAATGGGGTGCGTGGTCGGCTCGAGGCGCTCCATTTCGGCGTAGCGGATTACGCCGCCAGCAATCGCGCCAGAACGACAAACATCGGCGGCCTCAATCCCGACTATCCGGGAGATCAGTGGCACGCTGCCATCAGTCGGATGACTGTCGCCTGTCGTGCTTATGGCTTGAGGCCGATAGACGGTCCTTTTGGCGACATCAAGGATCCGGAAGGCTATAAAGCGGCGGCAAGACGAGCTGCTGCTTTGGGCTGTGAAGGTAAATGGGCTATCCATCCGTCGCAAATCGATCTTGCCAATGAGGTTTTCACGCCACCTCTATCCGAAGTTGAAAAAGCACAACGTATCCTCGCGGCATTGCAGGAGGCGGCAGCTCAAGGGAAAGGGGCGGCTGCGCTGGACGGGCGCCTGATCGATGCCGCATCGGCAAGAATGGCCAATAACGTGGTAAAAATGGCAGAGGCGATAGGCGCAACCGCGACATAGCGTACTTCCGACCGCATCAAGCGGTCTTTCTTTTTCTCCTGATCCTGCCGGTGGGGATACTCAGGTTGACGGATACATTACTGTGAAGTATGACGCCGTTTCCATCAGGCAGGTTCGCTTTGTGCTTGAGTAATTCAAGGAATCCATGAAGCTTCCTGGATTGCGAGAGCCGTGACCCCGGAAAATAGTGAAAATTATTGTTGATAAATAAGGTGACGCATTGGATATACATGAGTATCAGGCAAAAGAAATTTTAATGAGGTATGGGGTCAAGACAGCGGAAGGGGGATTGGCATATACGATAGAAGAAAGTGTGCAGCGTGCCAGGGAAATCGATGGCAATGTATGGGTGGTGAAGGCGCAGATCCATTCGGGAGGACGCGGCAAGGCGGGGGGCATCAAGGTATGCAGGACTCATGACGAAGTCCGGGCGGCCGCTGAGGAGTTGCTGGGAAAGATTCTGGTGACTCGTCAGACGGGATCTGTGGGAAAGGTGTGTACACGGGTATATGTGGAAGCGGGCACGCACATTGCCAGGGAGATGTATCTCTGCTTTCTGATAGACAGAAGTTCGGAGCGTATCGTCATGATAGGCTCGGGGCAGGGTGGAATGGAAATCGAGGAGTTGGCTCACACAAATCCCCATGCCATCAAGAAGATTTTTATCGAACCCGCAGTTGGGTTGCAGGATTTTCAGGCGAGAGAGATGGCTTTTGCACTGGGCATGGAAGCGGCACAACTGCCTCATGCCGTTAAAACCATCCGGGGCTGCTATCGCGCCTTGCGTGATCTGGATGCAAACATGGTGGAAATCAACCCCCTTGTGATCACCGGGAGCGGTGAACTCATTGCTCTTGACGCGAAAATGAGCTTCGACGAAAACGCCTTGTTTCGCCGGCACGAGGTTGCCGAACTGCGTGATAAAACACAAGCCGATCCTCGGGAGATGGCAGCCTCCGATCATGGGTTGAGCTACATCGGATTGAACGGTGATATTGGATGCATGATAAACGGTGCCGGACTCGCCATGGCAACGATGGATATGATCAAGCTCGCGGGCGGGGAGCCGGCAAATTTCCTTGACGTGGGAGGTGGCGCGTCGGCTGAACGTACGGAAAAGGCATTTCGCCTGGTGCTGGCTGATAAAGGAGTCAAGGCGATGCTGGTCAATATCTTTGCAGGTATTAACCGCTGCGACTGGATTGCGCAAGGCGTCGTGCAGGCGGTAAGAAATATCGATATGAAAATACCGCTGGTCGTGCGCTTGTCCGGTACCAATGTCGAGGAGGGCCAGCGGATCATTGCTGAAAGCGGCTTGTCGATCATCACCGCGGGAACGCTGGCGGAGGCGGCCGAGAAGGTTGTCCAGGCGCGCAATCGCGCGGTTGCAGAAGAGTGCAAAGGGATATAAATGGCGATTTTAATTGATGAGAGCACACGGATCATAGTTCAGGGCTTCACCGGCAAGATCGGTACTTTTCATGCACAGGATATGATCAATTACGGTTCCAACATTGTCGGCGGCGTAACCCCTGGCAAAGGGGGGCAGCAGCATCTGGGGAGACCGGTTTTCAATACGGTGAAAGAGGCTGTTCAGCAAGTCGGTGCGAATGCAAGCATCGTGTTTGTGCCTCCGGCATTTGCGGCGGATTCAATCATGGAAGCAGCCGACGCAGGCATCAAATACTGCGTTGCCATTACTGATGGTATTCCTACGCAGGATATGATGACGGTCAAGAACTTTTTACGCCGCTTTCCTATCGAAGAACGCATGGTGCTTACCGGCCCGAATTGTGCTGGTACGATCAGCCCAGGCAGGTCGATATTGGGAATCATGCCGGGCCATATCTACATGCAGGGAGATGTGGGCGTCGTTGGCCGTTCCGGAACGCTGGGGTACGAAGCCGCGGATCAAATGCGGACGCTGGGCATCGGCATATCGACATCGGTTGGTATTGGCGGGGACCCGATTATTGGCAGTTCGCATCGCGATATTCTGGAGAGATTCGAAGAGGACCTGGAAACAAAAGTAGTGGTCATGATTGGAGAAATTGGAGGGCCTCAGGAAGTCGAGGCAGGCATTTTCTCCAGAGACCACATGAGTAAACCCCTCGTGGCGTATATTGCAGGCCTGACAGCGCCGGAAGGCCGCCGCATGGGACATGCGGGTGCGATTATCTCCGCAGCGGGTGAAAGTGCTGCGGAAAAAGTTGCCATCTTGAAAGAGCTGGGCGTCACTATTTCCCCCACCCCTTCGGCCATAGGGGAGACAGTCGCAAAGGTCTTGGCCAGAATGTAAGCGCGCAGGAGATTTCGCCACACACTTTTTAATGGCGACGAACGAACGTGGAGGCTTGGATATGTCAATCTGGATGACAGCGTTAAAAATCATTCCCTGGGGGAATGTGGTGGAATCCGCACCGCATATCGTAAAGGCGGCCAAGCACCTTTTTTCTGCCACAAAGAAGGAGACAGCCGATTTCTCGGCAGATTGGCAGACAGGAGATTCCTCGGGCAGCCTGGACAAACGTGTTCGTTTCCTGGAGGCGAAACTCATCGAGTTGAGTGATGAGCAGAGGTCTTCCGCCGAATTGATAAAATCGCTTGCTGAGCAGAACGCCCTGATGGTCGAAGCGATCGAGGTTTTTCGGGTTCGTGTGAAAATGCTGCTTACTGTTTGTATCCTGCTGCTGGGAGGACTTGCAGTTGTCATATTCAGGTTCGTGGTCTGATCTCAATTTTCTTGACATGGGATGTGGGTCCGGTTAGGCTACGCGCTGTTTTGGTCTGACCCGGTTACGCGGGTTTTCCAGCGCAGCGGATATGTGCAGGGGAGGCCGTATTCAATATGGATGCGGTAATGCAGATATCCGGGGAACATTGAATAATTTCACGGGATTACAGCATTTCTTGCGTCTTCCGGTTATCCCGATTTTACTCTGCAGCGTCCTTTTGCAAGGACTTGTTCAACGTTCCTGATAAACAACAACATCATTACGGAGTAAAGGAGAGAAGCAGATGTTAATGAAGCCTTGGCTGAGGCTGGTTACGCTTGCGTGTGGGGTGCTGTTTGCGGGCGCCACGTGGGCCAACTTTCCCAGCGTTCCCAAAGAGACGTATAAGGCGCTGAAGCTGGAGCAGTCGGCCTCGCCGAAGGAACTGCATTCGGCGCTGGTGAAGCGTTACAAGGATCCTGCGCAGGGAGCGGGACGCGGCACGCTGGCGAAGTACTGGGAGCCGATCCCGATGAGCATGTACTTTGACCCTGCCTCGTATTACAAGCCGCCTACCTCGATGAAGGAAGTAGCGGCGCGCGAGGAATGCGTCAAATGCCACACGGACGAATCGCCGGTATGGGTGAGTGCCTGGAAGAGGAGCACGCACGCGAACCTGGACAAGGTCCGGAACCTGAAGCCTGAAGACCCGACGTACTACAAGAAGGCGAAGCTTGAAGATGTGGAGAAGAATCTTCGCTCGATGGGCAAGCTTGGAGCCAACGACAAGCTCAAGGAAGTAGGGTGTATCGACTGCCACGTCGACATCAACAAGAAAGACAAGGCAGACCACATGAAGGATTTGCGCATGCCGACGGCGGACGTGTGCGGCACCTGCCACCTTCAGGAATTTGCCGAACGCGAATCCGAGCGCGACACTCTGGTATGGCCGAACAAGCAATGGCCGCAGGGACGCCCCTCGCACGCACTGGACTGGAAGGCCAACGTTGAAGTAGCCGTATTTGCCTCCATGCCGCAGCGCGAGATTGCCGAAGGCTGCAGCATGTGCCACACCAACCAGAACAAATGCGACTCCTGCCACACGCGGCACGAATTCTCTGCTGCCGAATCGCGTCATCCTGAAGCCTGCGCCACCTGCCACAGCGGAGTAGACCACAACAACTGGGAAGCCTACTCCATGAGCAAGCACGGCAAGACGGTAGCGATCATGGGCGACAAATGGAACTGGAACGCACCCCTGAAGGACGCCTACACCAAGGGCGGGCAGACAGCGCCCACCTGTGCCGGCTGCCACTTCGAATATGAAGGCAAGTACAGCCACAACGTCGTGAGGAAGATTCGCTGGGCCAACTACCCTGCGGTACCGGGCATTGCCGAGAACATCAACAGCGAATGGTCGGAAGCGCGGCTGGACTCCTGGGTCAAGACCTGCACCTCCTGCCACTCCGAGCGTTTTGCCCGCTCCTACCTTGAATTCATGGACAAGGGCACGCTGCACGGCCTGGCCAAGTACAAGGAAGCGCACGCCGTGGCCGAGAAGCTCTACAAGGAAGGTCTGCTGACGGGTCAGAAGACCAATCGTCCGACCCCGCTGCCGCCTGACAAGGAAATGTTCGCAGGCTTCACCCAGCTCTACTGGAGCAAGGACAACAACCCTGCTGCGATCGAGCTCAAGGTGCTGGAAATGGGAGAGAACAACCTTCCCAAACTGCACGTAGGACTGGCGCACGTCAACCCGGGTGGCTGGACCTATACCGAAGGCTGGGGCCCGATGAACCGCGACTACGTCGAAGTCATGGACGAGAACACCAAGATCCGTGAAATGGCGGCGTTGCAGGCGAAAGTAGCCAAGCTCGATGCCAAGCGCAAGGCAAGCCTGTTCGACCTTGACAGCAGCGAGAAGCTCTCGCTTGGCGGTCTGGGTGGCGGCATGCTGCTGGCTGGCACGCTTGCCCTGGCAGGCTGGCGCCGGCGCGAGAAGAACGAGGGCGTCCGCAAGGACTGATATCCTGTTTTGACCGCAAGTACCTCTAGCCGCGCCATTCTGGCGCGGCCTGGCTCCAAACTCCTCCCCTCACTGGGTATTCTCCTGGTGGCGGGAGGAATTCTTTTGCTCCTGTGGTTTGCCTGGGCGTGGTTCAACCCCGGGCCTGCCCCCTACCGCTACCAGCTGGCGGAAGAAGGCAGCGCAGACAAATTCCCGCAACTTGGACTGGGCAAGTGGCCGGACCTTTCCATTGCCCGGTATGAAGTCTTTACCGAAGACATTCCCCAGCCGCTGGCAGTACTGCATGCGGCAAGGCAGGGCAATGGCGCCCCGGTGAGGCTCGACTGGGAAAACCGCACGAGTGAGCTGCTGCTCACTCCCGATCTCAAACTCAATGAACTGGCCACCCTGGCTGCCGCCATCGACAAGTACGCCGACAAGGATGCGCTGGTACTTGGCTGGTGGGACACCTCGCGCCAGCTGAAGCTTCTCTCGAAGCGCGACACCCTGTTTAGCGGGCAGTTCTCCGACTACCTGGTCATCCCCACTCCGTGGCAGAAGCAGGCTGACGCCATCCGCAAATACGAAGACGACTTCTGGGGCGGCAAGGCAGGACGGGAAGAAGAGCAGAGATTCGAGCGCTTTGCCGATGCCCTGATGGCCGAACCTGAAGCGGGGGCTGCCATCCTGCGCGAACTGGCAGGCGATCGCGAAGCCTATCTCGCCATTCATGTCACCGACCTGTACAAGCTTGGCATCATGCGTCCGGGCCGGTTCGACGTTGCCTATCGCAACTTCCCGATGGAAGGCAACATGCATGGCATGGTCGACTATCTCAAGCGATGGGTGCTGGACAACAACTACAAGACCTACACCCTGCAATCCGTGTCGGACAGGCTGGTACGCGGCTACTTCCTCAAGGATGACAAAAGCGACCGGACGCTGATTGCGCAGATGCTGCCCTTCACCGAATCGATGCCGCTTGACCTGGCTGCGGTGCAACTCATCTACCAGACCGGAGGCTACTGGGTGTACAGGATACCGGGCGGCAAGGAGCCTGCATCTGTCGGCGCAACCCCGGAGGATGCCGCGTCCTTTCCAGCGCCCACCCTGCCTCCAGCCTCCGAGTAAATCCGATATCCGCAGTTGACTGACAGACGGTAGCAGAGGTTAATGACCACCCACTTCTGCCGACAGCCGCATCGGCAGTCACCCCACTGCATCCCATCATCAAAACGTAGCAGGGTAGCCAGGCAGCCCGGGCAAAGCCTGGGAATGCCTTCATTCGTCTGGCGGAGCCAGACCTGCTACTATAATCTCGTCATTCCGGGCTCGACTGGAATCCAGCAAACCGGAATCCAGCCCAAACCAGTAGCTATAAACTGCAAAGCGACCGTGCATGGGGAAAAAAGCGCTCCGGTTGCTGATACATCACTTTACTCAGTACACCTACATTAAAGCACGGTCGCGGCGCCCCTCCGCTGCCCGACCCCGCTACGCGGGTCCCCGTGCCGCGCTCCGTGCGCCACCGGTACCAGTGGTACCAGAAAGAGTGATAGTACTGGTGCTACCCCTCCATATAAACCGGAGATACAGTACGGGTACAACAAAAGGTGTGTCCTGAAGTTGCGATCATTGCGCTATCATTACAATGACAGGAAAGACAGACAAAAGAACAAGAACAGGAATAACAAAATACGGATCAGTTGTAGTCGCATGAAGCTGGAAGAGATACAAGAATCCAGGGATATAACGGAAACAACGGATATACTTGCCGAAAGAAAAAAGGAGGAAGGATGAACCATCGCATGACACTCGCCCTGGCCGCGGCAGCGCTGTTTGCGGTCATGGCCGGCAGCGCGTCTGCCCAATCGTTTGAAGGCCGCAAGAAATGCAGTTCCTGTCACAAGAGCCAGGCCGAATCCTGGGGCAGCACGGCGCACGCCAAGGCCATGGACTCGTTGAAGCCCAACAACAAGGCCGAAGCCAAGAAGAAGGCCAAGCTCGATCCTGCCAAGGACTACACCCAGGACAAGGACTGTGTCGGCTGTCATGTGGATGGCTGGGGCAAGGAAGGCGGCTACACGGTTGACGACCCGAGCAAGTTCCTGACCGGGGTAGGGTGCGAATCCTGCCATGGGCCCGGCTCCAAGTATCGTGGCATCCACCGCAAATCCGGTGCCGCTTATGAAAAATCGAAGAAGACCACCTCCCGCCAGGTGCTGGCCGATGCCGGGCAGGACTTCAGCTTCGAGGAAAGCTGCAATGCCTGCCACATGAACTACAAGGGCAGCCCGTGGAAGGGTGCCAAGGAACCCTACACCCCCTTCACCCCGGACGTGGACAAGAAATACACCTTCAACTTTGACAAGTACGTCAAGGACACCAAGGCCATGCACGAACACTACAAGCTCGATGGGGTCTTCACTGGCGATCCGAAGTTCAAGTACCACGATGACTTCCAGTCCAGCGCCAAGGTAGGCGAGAAAGGTTCGGACGACTGACATGGCGATGAAGACAGGTAGTGCCCTTTTGGTCGGCACACTCTTGGGGGTGGTGATGGTGGCGGTGGTATTGGGCGGCGAAGCGGCCGTCTCCACCACCGAATTCTGCACCAGTTGCCATTCCATGACTTATCCTGCGGAGGAGTTGAAGGAATCCTCGCACTATGGCGCCCTGGGCGCCAACCCCGGCTGCAAGGATTGCCACATCCCGCAGGGATTGCAGAACTTCCATCTGGCGGTGGCGACCCATGTGGTGGATGGGGCGCGCGAGCTCTATCTTGAGATGGTCAACGACTACTCCACGCTGGAGAAATTCAACGAGCGTCGATTGATCATGGCGCACGATGCGCGCATGAATCTCAAGAAGTGGGACAGCCGCACCTGCCGCGCCTGCCACAGGAATCCGCAGCCTCCTGGAGCGGATGCGAAGGCTGCGCACAAGAAGATGGAGACGGAAGGGGCCACCTGTATCGACTGTCACCAGAACCTGGTGCACAAGGAGGTTGCAGAAACCGACCTGAACGAGAGCATCAAGCAGGGCAAGATGGTGCTCAAGCCCGAAAAGAAGGATGACGACGAGGAAGAGGAAGACGAGGAGTAATAATCAGCCGATTCCCTGGCGGTTGTTACCCTTATTCCTTCGAGACGCCTGACAACAATACGAGTAATTTTCCTGCCCAACCGCTGTTTCCGGTGATAACCGGAACAGCGGTTTTATTTCATGGAGGCGTTGATTTCGTATGCCTGCCTATCTCCGCGCAGAAACGCCAAAAAGAAATCCCGGATGTATGGTATGGTTCACACTTTATAGTTACTTCCGGTTAATTACCCTACGGACTCCCGATAGCTGTCCCCAACACTAGATCCAGGAAATGCTACGCAACTTTCCCAAACCAGATACTCCATATGCACATAGAATGCGCGATTACTTTATCGCCGCACTCACTTTTCTTTGTGTAGCGCTCAGCCTGAATCTGGATGCAACTGGCAGCCTCTCGCAGCAAAACTTCATGGGATTGATCGCATGGACATTTCTGTTCGGACTGTTGATTGGGGAAAATAAAGAAGTGCGGATGCAAGTGATCATTGCGGTAGCTTTCGCTACTGCGGGTGAGCATTTTGCTTCCATTTATATGCAGGGCTACACCTATCGTTTTGGAAATGTGCCCGCTTACGTGCCTCCCGGGCATGGCATGGTTTATCTTACCGCAGTTGCCCTGGCCCGCTCCGGCCTCTTCCTGAAGTATTCCCGAAGAATAGCGGCTTTCGTGGTCCTGGCTTGCGGTATCTGGTCGCTCTGGGGGGTCAGCGGATATCCTGAGCAGGGAGATCAGGTAGGGGCGCTGTTATTTTGCGTGTTTCTCATATATCTGTTCAAAGGCCGCTCCCCAATGGTTTATCTGGCAGCCTTTTTTATTACCACCTGGCTGGAGTTGATCGGCACCGCAGCGGGGACATGGAAGTGGGCTACGATAGAGCCCGTTCTCAACCTATCCCAGGGGAATCCGCCAAGCGGTGTAGCGGCCTGGTATTGCCTCGTCGATGCGGTAGCGATTGGTGGCGCACCGGTATTATTGCGTGTTTTCACGAAAAGCGGCGAATGGGTCAAAGGAACCAAGTCCGAAAGTATCCGCCAGCAAGCAAGAAATGATTAAGAGTGAATGAATTTTATAATTCGCAGATAGTCTAAACTTTGGATTACTGATATACGTTAATACTGTACACCTTAATAAATTCGACTCGTCTCAAACAGACCAATGCTGTTTAACGCTCTACATAGCGTTAGTCTCTTCATCTTCTACAACCATTGTCGTACATCATTTCCTTATCTATAAATCATCCTCCTCCGACCGCATTGACACCCATGCGGATTCGAAGTATTGAATATGTCGTTTACCCAACTTAATTTAACGTCCGAGATTCTGCGCGCCATAGCAGATCAAGGCTATACCGACCCAACTCCGATTCAGGCCCAGGCAATTCCCCGTATCCTCGAAGGCAGGGATATCATGGGTGCAGCACAGACCGGTACCGGCAAGACCGCGGGTTTTACATTGCCGATGTTAAATCTCCTGCAACCCGGCGCTAACACCAGCGCCTCTCCCGCCCGGCACCCTATCCGTACACTGATTCTCGTCCCCACGCGCGAACTCGCTATTCAGGTACATGAGAGCGTAAAAACCTATGGCAAATATCTTCCACTGAGATACGCCGCAGTTTACGGCGGAGTGGATATGGAACCGCAAGCTCGTGAATTGCGGGCGGGAGTCGAAATTCTGGTGGCAACGCCAGGACGCCTGCTGGATCATATTCAGCAGAAGGCAATCAACTTATCCAAGGTAGAGATTCTCATACTGGATGAAGCAGACCGGATGCTCGACATGGGTTTTTTGCCGGATATCAAGCGCATTCTTGCATTGCTGCCGCCCAAACGCCAGAGTCTGATGTTTTCGGCCACATTTTCCGACGAGATCAAGAAACTTGCGGGGAAGCTTCTGAGAGAGCCGGTGCTGGTCGAAGTCGCGAAGCGCAACACTATCACTGAATTGATAACTCATGTAGTACATCCTGTGGTTCGCGAGCGCAAGCGTGAATTGTTGGCGCACCTCATCAAATCTCAAGACCTGAAACAGGTTCTGGTATTCGCGCGAACCAAGCATGGAGCGAGCCGACTGGCTCAGCAACTGGAACGGGATCACATCAGTGCAACGGCGATTCATGGGGACAAAACCCAACCGCAGCGTACTGAAGCGCTGACAAAATTCAAACAGGGCGAGGTCCGTGTCCTGGTGGCCACCGATGTTGCTGCCAGAGGATTGGACATCGAAGACCTGCCGCACGTGGTCAATTTCGAATTGCCGACAAATCCCGAGGACTATGTGCACCGCATTGGTCGCACAGGTCGCGCTGGGACGAAGGGAGACGCTGTATCGCTCGTATGCGAGGATGAGGCGGAATTACTCAAGGGTATTGAGAAGTTGCTCAAATTCAAGCTGGAATCGAAAGCAATTCCAGGTTTCGAGCCAGAGACCTTTGCCACCCAAGGGGAAGTTGCCACATCGCCCGGAAGAACTGACCATCGATCGAATCAACCGGTTGAGAAGAAATCTCCCGGATCGCAGTCCCGGAAACTGGAGCAGGCAAATTCCATTATGTCATTCAACGGCGCCAAGGGTAAAACTGCCAGGAGTTCAAAGGAGCCAACGCGTTTTCACCGAAAGAACGGCAAAATGCCGGAGGACCCTCTCTTTACTCAACCCTATACGCCGGGCACATTTTCCGGAGAGCCTTCGGATAGAGCCAGTGCCAAGTCAGAAACATCCCTGCCGGAAAAACGGTTTGACTATTTTGGCCATAAGCAGCAAAAAAAACCCGTTGCCGCGTTATTCATGCCCCCACGCAGTCAAAGCAAGGAGGAGCAGGAAGGGTGAGCCCGGATTGCCCGGTTAATGGAAGTCACCCCGCAAGTTGATCAGACAATCCGTATGGGAAAGCGATTGACCAGGATCTATACGCGGACCGGTGATGACGGAACCACCGGCTTGGGGGACGGTACCCGCTCTTCCAAGCAGAGCTTGCGTATCGAAGCCATGGGCACGTTGGACGAGCTCAACAGTTTCATTGGGCTGTTGCTTGCGGAAACGCTGGATGGCGAAACCAGGATAAAACTGGAAGATATCCAGCATGACCTGTTCGATCTGGGCGGGGATCTTTGCATTCCGGGACGGGTCACTATTAACGCCGGACAGGTCGAGCGCCTGGAGGCGCAACTGGATCATTATAACGAAGCGTTACCGGCGCTCAGGGAATTCATACTTCCCGGTGGCATTCGCGCCGCTTCATTATGCCACGTTGCCCGGGCAGTATGCCGGCGCGCCGAAAGGCGCCTCGTAGAGCTCTACCAGGCAGAAACGTCAGTTCCCGTACATCTACAGTATCTCAACCGGCTGTCGGATTTCCTGTTCGTGTTATGCCGCTTCCTGAACCGGCAGCAAGGTGTGGGAGATGTGATGTGGCAGCCGGGCAAAACGGCTGTCTGAAACATCTTCTTGCGCCGAAATCACCTGCTCTTTGCGGTATCCGCATCCTTTCGCCGAAAACCGTCGATCACCAGCAATACCGCCCCCAGTGAAATCGCTGAATCCGCCATGTTGAAGGCGGGCCAGTGATAGCCCGCTACATGGAAATCCAGAAAGTCGACAACATGACCCAGGGTGGCGCGGTCCCACAAGTTCCCCAAGGCGCCGCCCAGGATCAGACTCAAAGCGATGCAGAAAAATTTGTCTGCCGCATGCCTGTGCAGCAAAAAAACGATTAATACAGAGGCACCTGCGGAAACAATCGTGAAAAACCAGCGCTGCCATCCTCCCGCATCACTCAAGAAACTGAACGCTGCTCCCGCGTTGTATGCCAGCACCAGATTGAAAAAACCGGTCAGCGGCACATGTTCGCCATAATCCAATACGCCCTCTATCCAGCGCTTCGTGACGAAATCGAGCACCCCTACAATCAGCGCAATAACCAGGCTTACCCAAAGCTTCATATAAGCCTGTCCCCACAAGCAACTTGTTCAAGCATATCGTCTAACCTCGCCCGCCCCATACAGGTTGGATACGCACCGTCTGCAAATGGTCGGATATTCTTCGTCCGCACCTACATCCTCCCGATAATGCCAGCACCGTTCGCATTTCGGGTGAGCGCTGGGCGTTACGGCAACGCCTTCCTCTTCCAGTTTGTCAGTGTGAACAACCTGCGCCGCCGAGGTGATCATGACAAGCCGGAGATCATCGCCTAGCGACTCCAGCAGTGAAAAGTCGTCTCCAGCAACTCGAATCTGCACCTCGGCTGCAAGCGAAGAACCGATCTTCCCCGAGGCGCGAGACTCCTCCAGGGCTTTTTGAACCTGTGAGCGTAGCTCCCGTATCCTGCTCCAGCGCGCCATGAGCGCTTCCTCATCCGGCTGCGGCGGAAGCTTGTGCCACGTATGCAGCAAAACGCTGTCCCCCGAATCGCCGTGGAGATATTGCCATACCTCTTCGCAGGTAAAGCTGAGGATAGGTGCAAACAAGCGTACCAGGCTATGCGCAATATGATACAGCGCACTTTGCGCGGAGCGACGCGGAAGACCGCTGGCCCCGGCTGTATACAGCCGGTCCTTGAGGACGTCGAGGTAGAAACCGCCGAGGTCCTCCGAACAGAAATTATGCAAGCGATGCACAATCAAATGAAAGTCAAAGTTGCGGTAGTCTTCCACTACTTCATCCTGAAGCCTTCTCGTGAAGGCCAGTATGTAGCGGTCTATTTCCAGCCATTGCCCGATGGGTACGGTATCGGTTGATGAATCAAAATCTGCAAGATTGGCAAGCAGAAAACGCAGCGTATTGCGTATCCGTCTATAACTCTCCACCACCCGCTTCAGGATTTCATCCGATATCGACAGTTCTCCCGAATAATCCGTAGATCCCACCCATAAACGAAGGATGTCCGCCCCCGACGTATCCATCACCTTCTGTGGCGCAATCACATTCCCTTTGGACTTGCTCATCTTATGGCCGTGGCCGTCCACCACGAAGCCGTGCGTGAGCAGGGCATCGTAAGGGGCGCGGCCGTCAATCGCGCAACCGGTGAGCAGGGAAGACTGGAACCAGCCGCGGTGCTGGTCCGATCCCTCCAGGTAAAGGTCGGCTGGAAACTTAAGCTGTGGGTCTGGCTTTAAAACCGTATCGTGCGTCGTCCCCGAATCGAACCACACATCCAGTGTGTCCGTAAGCTTCTTGTAATTAGCTGCTTCCTCTCCCAGAAGTTCCGTCGCATCCAAGCGAAACCATGCTTCAATCCCTTCCTGCTCCACCCGTTGAGCAACCTGCTCCAGCAGTTCGCTCGTGCGCGGATGCAGTTCATGGGTTTCCTTGTTGACAAAAAGCGCCATCGGCACGCCCCAGTTGCGTTGGCGAGAAATGCACCAGTCCGGTCGGTTGTTCACCATTGCCTCCAGGCGGGCCCTTCCCCAGGACGGATAGAAGGCGGTTGCCTCCACTGCGGCTGTCGCCGATTCGCGCAGCGATTGTGCCACCCCCTGATTCATACCCGAGACTTCCTTATCCATGGATATAAACCACTGCGGTGTCGCGCGGAAGATGATCGGTGTTCGATGCCGCCAGCAGTGCGGGTAGCTGTGCTGAAGCTTCTCGTTTTTTAGTAAAAGGCCATTTTTTTCCAATTCCTGTATTACCACCTCATTCGCTTTCCATACGGAAAGTCCGCCGACGAGTGGTATAGAATCGAAGAAGCGCCCGTCATCCCCTACCGGATTCTCCACCGGCAAGCCGTACTTCTGCCCCACCACATAATCGTCCACTCCGTGTGCAGGAGCGGTATGCACCGCGCCCGTTCCCGCGTCCATGGTGACATGTTCTCCCAGAATGATGGGCACCTGCCGCGGGTAAAACGGGTGCTGCAGCAGCACATGCTCCAATGCATCGCCAGTGCATTTGCCCGCAATGCTCGCATCGGCTTTTGCGATTCCGTAGCGCAGCAAAGTGCCGTCAACAAGGGCATCTGCCAGAAGTAAGAACTCACTTCCGGTGTCGATTGCAACGTATTCTTCACTGGGATTCAAACTCACCGCCTGGTTGGCCGGCAATGTCCAGGGGGTGGTCGTCCAGATGACGACATAAATCGGCTTATCATCCTGGGTAATCGTATGCAGCAAACCTTCCGACGGCTTCAAGACCTTTTGCCAGAATGCAGCCGGATCAGCCACCTTGAATTTCACGTCTATCGCAGGTGAGGTCTTATCCTCATATTCGACTTCCGCTTCCGCCAATGCCGAGCCGCAATCGATACACCAGTTGACCGGTTTCTGACCCTGGTAGAGATAACCGCTTTCATAGATTTTGCCCAGTGCGCGGATAATGCCGGCCTCCGTGCGGTAATTCATGGTGAGATAAGGGTTATCCCAATCACCCAGGACACCGAGGCGGATGAAATCCGCTTTCTGCCGCGCAACCTGCTCCTTCGCAAAAGCGCGGCATAGCTCGCGCACCTTATCCCCCGGCAAACTCTTGCCATACTTCTTTTCGATCTGGTGCTCGATCGGCAGGCCATGGCAATCCCAGCCCGGCACATAGGGCGCATCGAAGCCTGCCAAGGTCTTCGACTTGATGATGATGTCTTTCAGTATCTTGTTGACTGCATGTCCTATGTGTATATCCCCATTGGCATACGGTGGCCCATCGTGCAGCACGAACCTAGGGCGGCCCTTGCAGGCTTCCCGGATTCTCTGATAAAGATTCTTTTCTTCCCATGCCTTAAGCATCACAGGCTCTCGCTTCGCGAGATCGCCCCGCATCGGGAAAGGCGTATCGGGCAGGTTCAGCGTTTTTTTATAGTCGGTCATGAAATATCGAGAAAGTAGCGAATGGCAGCCTTATCTTTGCACAAGCTTCTTTTCAGAAAGAGCGGGAGCGCTGGATAACGAGGAAAAGTACTTCTTTGTATTGTCCACATCCCGGCCAATCTGGCTGGTCAGAGCCTTGAGGTCGGAATATTTTTCCTCGTCACGCAGCTTATGAAGAAAATGTACCCGTAAATGGCGGCCATAAATATCCTGGTCGAAATCAAACAAGTGAACCTCCAGCACCGGCTTGCCATGCTCATGCACAGTGGGGCGCACACCCAGGCTTGCAACGCCTCGCAGTGTATCCAATGAAGGCACTTCCAATGACGGGGGCCTCTCGTTCCCCGGCGCTTCCATCTCCACTTCAACGGCAAAGATTCCCGACAGGGGCGGCCGGTTATGCTTGAGCTGGATATTCGCGGTGGGAAACCCGATCTTCTTGCCCAGCTTGTCGCCATCCACCACGCGCCCGCTGATGCTGTAGAAACGGCCCAGCAGGCATTTGACCAGCTCGAGTTCGCCCGCCGCCAATGCCTCGCGAACGGCCGTGCTTGAAACGCGCAGGCCGTTTACGGTAAAGCCTGGCATCTCCTCCACCTCGAAACCACACTCTGCCGAAAATGCCTTGAGCATGTCATAGTCGCCGGCACGGCGGGCACCGAAGCGAAAGTCGTCTCCCACCAGAACCCAGCGCGCAGCCAACCCATGCTGAAGGATGCGGACAATAAAATCTTCTGCAGGTATCCTGGCAAAATCGAAATCGAAGCGGCAAACATGCACCCGCTCCACCCCGACTGCCGCCAGCAATTCCAGCTTCTCCCGCAGGCTGGTGAGCCGCGTAGGCGCCTTATCCGGGGCGAAAAACTCCCGCGGATGGGGCTCGAAAATCATGACACATGATTCGAGACCAAGCCGGTCAGCCGCCTTTTTCAGGCGCGCAAGCATCGCCTGGTGCCCCAGATGCACCCCATCGAAATTGCCAATGGTGAGCGCAACCGGCGTATCAGCCTGAACGGGAATGCCGTGGGAAATGCGCATCTATTGCTGCTAAAATGCTGAATTGTAGCCTGTCTGGACGAGTTTCAGACAGTAGATTTTCAGGCGGTTAATGCCCCGAGGTGCGGGAACAAGAAATTCTACTGTTTCTAAGAGGCGGGATACTCTGCCGTAACCGGCATCCCTGATTGTATTTCCTGTTTGCAAGAGATGGTCAAGAGGTGAAACAGGAACGTAGTTCGGCAAGAAAACCGTATCATTTCTACGGTTGCTTCAGTTTTAAATCTTGCACGGCTGGATTCCAACAGAATTGGCACTATGCTACAATCTCGCCGGTTAAAAACCTGTACCTGAATTGACTGTTACAGGATAATCGTTTTAATAGGCCAAGTAGCTCAGTCGGTAGAGCAGAGGACTGAAAATCCTTGTGTCGGTGGTTCGATTCCGCCCTTGGCCACCATTAATTCGAAAGGTTAGAAGATTTAATATCGGAAAACCTTTTACTTTGTGTAATTCTTGTGTAATTGTGACGAGAATTACTACCTCATCTTCCGATAGCGGTCCTCAAGTTTGTCCATTGCTGTCTTGATATGTTCGCCGTTCTGGTGAGCATAACGTTCAACCATTATTAGGGTTTTGTGCCCTGATATCCTTTTTACAGTAGGCAGGTCCACTCCAGCCTGGACCAAGTGTGTGATAGCGGTATGGCGTAGCGTGTGCCGCACAACTTCGTCAGGATCCATTCCGGCGGCGGAAACTACACGGCGAAACGGTTTGCGAATATCCATCGTTGTGTCCTTCTTTTGCGCTTGGAGAAGGAAATAACCATGGAGTACCTTTCTGCAATCCAGTCATATAACCCTCTAGAAATTCTGCCAGTTGCCGGGTAATAGGCTGCTCACGTGCTCCCCCTTCGCGTTCGGAATGTAAATTGTTCGTTGCTTTAAATTAACGTTCTCGCGCCTAATTTCCAAAATTTCCATTCGACGCATAGAAGTCCCTAAGCCAATAACCATAAAGGGGTATATCTGAGGATTCTGGTCTTGCTTGGCACATTCAATTAGTCGTTTAATCTGCTCACTCGTGAGGTATGTAATTCTGCTTTGTTCCTCCCGGCATCGCTTGATAATAGCTGGCCGCCGATCAATCCATCCCCATTCGACTGCCTTATTACATAAGTGCGAAATCCCAGCCAACTCCCGATTTACTGTACCTGGGCTCGTGGTTTTTAGCTTGGTCGCGTCTTTAGGTTTTTGCTTCACCCCGCCACACATAGCGACTTCAAGAAGCGATGTTTTTTATACCGCTCGATGTCAAAAGAAGTGATTTTTGAAAGTGGGAAGCCTTTAAAAAACGGAACTACATGCAACGACAGGCGCCGCCGCTTCATCAAAAGGTCTTTTCCCCCTTCTTGTTCCAGTTTGGCTAAGTATCTCTCCGCCGCTTCCTCAAACCCAAGAACAATTTTTCGACGTTTTGGCAAATTGAGTTTGCCGGATTTGGCGTCCTGTCGCGCCTTTTCGATAAATTCTTCTGCCTGCGTGCGGGTAGTGCCATCCGATTCACGTCCGATTACACCCGTGCCGAGGTATTTGTAATTAAGGTTGACGGAAAGACAACATTTGACAGGATTGACAGGATTTGGTCGATAGGGTTGTCGAATGTGATTCAGGTTGATCCTGGAACCCATGCTCTGGAGATATCTGCGATTTACGGAAATCTTCACCATCCAACCTTCCCCATAATCAGAGCCCCGTTGAAGCAGGCAAGGTTTATCAGATAGATTTTCAGCTCGGGAGGACCCCAATGGGGGACAGGGGCAAGCTATTCCTTGCGCTACTTTGGGAAATGGGAGGAGTACGAGAATTTTCTTTCCAAACACCCGGAGTATGAACGAGGTACGCCTCTTCCTTAGCTCGGGGTGTTCGGCAGCCGATCGTCGGAATTATCGAGCGATTCCATCGCTGCCTTTAGATACTCGACTGCCAATTCACGGTCAACGCTCAGTTCCGCGATTTCTCGTTCGTGGTGGGAGATCATCTTTGCGGAATTAAGCACAGGATCGGGCTGGTCGGATATTTCTCCATACACTCAAAGCTGCTTGTGCAACGAAGGCCTTCCCTCGTACAAGCATCGCAATCTTGGGCGCAATGAAGAATTTTAGGAGGAGGTTGTTTGGGCGTGCCGGTTGGAGGTGGTGTTGGGGGTCCTATCACACCGGGAATATTCTGGGTTTTAGATTGATGTGCTACAGGTGGATCAGCTGCAGCTATTGACAACATAGCGGAAAGCCCGAAAAAGCTTATCAATTGTGTAGTTTGAATTAACCTTCTTGTTTTCATTTTTCTCCTCTATCCGTTCAGGTGAATAAAAAATCGATTTGGTACCAAAAAGATTAATCCGTCTACGATGATATTCCGTACCAAGTTTTACTATAGTCGACGCCTTTAAAGAATCAACGCGGAATAGAGAACAGAAATGCTCGCCTCGCTGCGCACAAGGCATGGGCCTTCGCCGTACTCGGAAGACCGGCATGGCGCGGGCCATCGCCTTCGATGCCCTTGACCTCGCAAAGAAGATCAAGCCAGATCAAGCTAAGGCTTGGATGAAGGGTCTCGGCGACAACGGCGAGGACGAAGGGAAGGTTCTGCGCCGCCAAATCGAGGAGTTTCTCGAATCCTTGGGAGAGAGAAGTGCCTCTGCTGGGCGTTTGAAGGATGCCTGGAGCCTCTTCCGTCGACCGTTCTATTTGCAAGGGCTGGTCCTGCTCGGCATGGCCAGTTCGATCGCATATGCGATCCAGACCGCTCCTCCTCCCAAGCCCTATGTCCTGGATCCGCGTCTCTTCACGTCGTCCCAGTCCTACACTCCCAGCAATCCTTACGTTCCTCCTCATCCGGCGTATGCTCCCCCTCGTTCGGCGTATGTTCGTCCGGCGACAGCTCCGAACGGAAACCGTGGCCAGCGACTGCCGCCTACGTCGCAGGCTATCCCCACACCCACACGGATGGCTACTCGAAGGTGACGATCGACAACAGCCAGGCTGCAGCCGGAGCAAACCGGACAAAGCTGGCGAAGGAGTTTGGGATAAGTCGGGAGACCCTTTATCAATACATCCGATAGGAAGAAAGATCGCGCTAGTTGGGAGAAATTTCAAAATCAGAACCAAAAACCAGAGATCGGGAGAAGCTCTTTGACAGCATGAACTCCATTATCTACATTAATAAATTACCAACCCGCCTTGCCGGAGAATGCAATGACACTACTCAGCCATTTCTTCAAAGTTCGCCATCTTATCCTGGCCGCAGCCTTAACTACCGGCCTTGGTTTTGTCAATCCTGCAAACGCCGAAATAGTCCTCCTTGTTGATCTTAACAGCAGGAAAGCAATTAGCCTGGGCACTTTGGGCGGGAACTGGAGCAATGCCTCCGGCATCAACGATGCTGGGCAGGTGGCTGGATACTCTCACACGGCTGAAGGTGGTCAGCATGCCTTCATCACCGCTCCTGATGGGGTGGAGATGAGAGACCTGGGCACTTTGAGGGGGGGTGAGAGCTATGCGTACGGCATCAACGATGCCGCACAGGTAGTGGGAGGCTCTGGCACTGTTGGAGGCTATGTCCATGCTTTCATCACTGGTCCGAATGGCATGGGGATGAGAGACCTGGGCACTTTAGGCGGGCACTGGAGCTATGCCTTCGGCATCAACGATGCCAGACAGGTGGCTGGATACTCTCTCACGGCTGATAGTAATCGTCATGCCTTCATCACTGGTCCTGATGGGGTGGGGATGAGAGACCTGGGCACTTTGGGCGGGAGCGGGAGCTATGCCTACGGTATCAACGATGCCGGACAAGTGGTTGGAAACTCTTCCACGGCTGAAGGTAGTCTCCATGCCTTCATCACCGGTCCTGATGGGGTGGGGATGAGAGATCTGGGAACTTTGGGTGGTCACTGGAGCTATGCCTACGGTATCAACGATGCCGGACAAGTGGTTGGAAACTCTTCCACGGCTGAAGGTAGTCTCCATGCCTTCATCACCGGTCCTGATGGGGTGGGGATGAGAGACCTGGGCACTTTATTAGGTGGGAACGGGAGCCAGGCCAACGACATCAACGATATTGGACAGGTAGTGGGATACTCTTACACGGCTGAAGGTTATTACCATGCCTTCATCACCGGTCCTGATGGTGAAGGAATGACGGACCTCAATTCGTTGGTTGACCTCCCTCAAGGGATGGTTCTAGTCCAGGCAATGGATATCAATAACAGGGGTCAAGTTATTGCTATTGCTATTCCTACTACTATCCCGAACCTGAAGCCTATGCCTTAATGCTCGCCGGGTTGGGTTTGATCGGGTTTATAGCGAGACGGAAGAAGATGGAAAATTTAAAACGTTATTGAGCTCTCGTCTCTTGTTCTGCAATATTGCCCTTTTGGGGCGAGTCGGTAGGGAGCAGGCTTTAGGCTTAACCAAACCGTCCGGAGAAATGGGGTAAAACCCGTAAGTAGCATAAAGGCTCCCTTTTGCTACATCTTTACATCCTGCCCTTTCACTTTTTTCAATACTTCCTCTTTCAACGAGATCGCTTTCAATATATCTCGAGTCGTCGCACAGTAGCGCACATACTTTAGGTTGTGGAATGCCCATCCCGGGACGCAATCCGCTACTTGGGCAGTC